>PMNM01000167.1 GCA_003161855.1 Syntrophaceae bacterium
GGAGCGTTGCAGGAGCTCGATGGAGATCACGAAAAGCTCATTTTCATAATCGGTACTCATCACGGACCCTTCAATGCCCTTGAACGGTCCGTCCATAATGCGGGCCGGCTCGCCCACCTTCGGGTACTGGAATTGTTGGACCTCCACACGGGAGGTGATGAGCCGCTGGATGGCGTCTATTTTTTCATCAGGAACCGGTATTGGTTCGGAGTTCTTTGATTTTCCAAGAATTCGGACAACCCCGAAGGTCTTGAGAACATCCAGCCTGGTTTGATTGTCCAGGTTCTGCAGTTCCGCAAAAAGATACCCGGGGAACATGGGGATCATGATTTTTTTCCGCCTGTCTTTCCGCTTGCTCCAGACCTCAATCTTAGGTAAGAAAGCATGGATCGACTTTTGGATAAGCAGCGCGTAAGATCTTTCCTCATGGCGGCTTTTCGTATGGACGGCGTACCAAGGCATCAAGATTTTCCTTTTTGAAGTTGTGTGATGTCTATACTACTGACGAAATTTTTTCAATAGCGAATTGGCGATGTATTTGGAGATATCGGGCATAAAGGTTTCGCTGGGTCAAGGAGAAGAGACCCTTTTGAATAAGGTTGCCTCGATCCTGGCGATACCGGCTGAAAGCATTAAATCTTTGAAAGTCATCAGGCGGTCCATCGATGCCCGTCGGCGCCGGCCGCCTCATTTTGTTTATACGGTGAAGGTTTCTCTGTCCGACGGCATCCCTTTGACGGAACAGACGGGAGAAGGTTTCACCGCTAGGCCGGCACTGGAAGAGGAAATACCGCCATTTCCTCCGGCTGCTGACAGGTTATCGAAAAGACCGGTCGTCATCGGATCCGGGCCGGCGGGTCTTTTTGCCGCACTCACCCTGGCGAACAGAGGCGTTCCGCCTCTGCTCCTGGAACGGGGCAAGAGGGTCGCGGAGCGGGTCATGGATGTCAATCGATTCTGGAAAGAAGGCCGGCTGAACCCGGAAAGCCACGTTCATTTTGGAGAGGGCGGTGCGGGAACGTTTTCGGATGGAAAGCTGACCTCCCGGGCAAAGAATCCTTACACGGACTGGGTCAAAAGAATATTGGTCGATATGGGGGCTCCTTCGGATATTCTGACGGATGCCCGGCCGCATATCGGCACGGACCGGCTGAGAAGCGTGGTGGTCAATCTCAGAGCAAAACTGATTGAATTAGGTTGTGAGGTGAGGTTTGCGGCGAGAGTTACCGATTTTCTGATGAGCCGGGATAAGATCATCGGGGTCATCATTAACCATCAAGAGGAAGTTCGAACCGATCACCTGATTGTGGCCGCGGGACAGAGTGCCGATGATACCTGTCGTTGTCTGTGGGAGCGGGGTGTCCGGATGGAGGCCAAGCCCTTTGCCATCGGCGTACGCGTGGAGCATCCGCAGTCCTTGATCAACCAGCTTCAGTATGGCCAGTGGTTTCAGTCTCCCGAGTTACCGCCGGCAGACTACTTTCTGACGGCGAAGATCAAAGAGATGGACCGGTCCGTTTATAGTTTTTGCATGTGTCCCGGCGGCCAGGTGATCGGCTGCAGTGCGGAATCAGGAGGGATGTTGGTCAACGGCATGAGCTCCTTCCATCGCGACGGTGTCTATGCCAATAGTGCGGTGGTCGTCAATGTTCGGGTCGATGATTTCAATGGAAGCGAACCGCTCAATGGTCTGGCTTTCCGAAGGCAATGGGAAGAAAAAGCGTTTATCCAGGGGGGAGGGCATTACCATGCCCCGGCACAGCGGCTGATGGACTTCCTGCTGGATAAAGACAGCGGTGTGGTCGGTTCGACCAGCTTTCTGCCCGGTGTTCAGGCGGCATCGCTGCAGCGTGTTCTGCCCGGCTTTGTCGTCGAGGCGCTGAAAAAAGGATTCCGGCAGTTTGATCAGAAAATGCCGGGCTTTATGACCAATGAAGCCCATCTCATCGGGGTCGAAACCAGGACGTCATCGCCCGTCAGGATTTTAAGAGGTCCCGACGGCCAGAGTGTGAATGTGAAAGGCCTCTATCCCTGTGGTGAGGGAGCTGGTTATGCCGGCGGAATTATCAGTTCGGCCCTCGACGGCATCCGGGCCGCCCAGAGTATTGTCTGATCGATTTTTGTCCGTTTCATCGGGCTTTTTGTGGTATAAAAATCCTGAAAGCGAGGCGGGATGAAGAAAATTATTTTTATTACCCTTTCGATCTTGATAGGATTTGCGTCGCCGGTGGCGTTGCCGTCCGTCGCTGCGGCAGTGGAGCGTGGTTCCGTTCCGGAAGCCTCTGTGGATCTGAAGGGCTGTACTCTCACGCTTCTGAAAAACCGGGATTACTTCCGTGCCTTATCCGAGAAAATTCATGAAGCCCGGAAGGAGATCCGCCTGGCTTTTTTTCTTTTCAAGACCAACGGCCGTCCGGAGAGTTATCCGGAGATCATCCTGAGAGAACTGAGTCAGGCCGTGCAGCGAGGGGTCCGCGTGACGGTGGTTCTTGAGAGCGACGGAAAACCTGCCTCAACGGTCAACAGGGACAACGGGGAGACGGCGGAAAGGCTGAAGAAGGCCGGTATGGATGTTCACTGGGATTCCCCGAAAAAGACCACTCACACCAAACTGGCCGTCATTGACGGGCGCTATACGTTCATCGGAAGCCACAATTTGACGCAATCGGCGCTCAAGTATAACAATGAAATGTCCGTCATGATCGATTCACCGGCGGTCGCTGAGAAAACGCTGCATTATATCCAGGGGCTTTATTGATGAAGAGCCCCTGCGAAGCGGGGAATGAAAAATGATTCATAAGCGGCGAATCCAATGTCTTTCGCCGTACTTTCGGAACAAGGACGGGATATGCGATATCTTTTAACCAATGACGACGGAATCTATGCAAAGGGATTGAGCGCCCTCTACCAGGAGCTGTCCAAAGATGCGGACTGCCTGATTGTGGCGCCGGAGATCGAACAGAGCGCTGTGGGCCATGCCATCACGATCTTCCGCCCGCTCATGGTCCGCCAGGCCAGAAAGAACGGCCATTTTCTCGGCTACGCCGTCGCGGGAACCCCGGCCGACTGTGTCAAGATCGGCATCCGGGAGCTTTCCGATCAACCGGTGGATCTGGTGGTGTCCGGTATCAACCGTGGCGCCAACGTGGGAATCAATATCATCTACTCCGGAACGGTCTCGGCGGCCACGGAAGGAGCCATCATGGGCGTACCGTCAATGGCGGTTTCACTCGATTCCTATGACAGCGATGCCGATTTTTCTTTCGCGGCAAAATTTGCCGGAAAAATGGCAGCCTTTCTGTTGAAAGATCATTCCCTGAAAAATATTCCCGTCAATATCAATATTCCGGCGATTCCTGAAGATCAGATCAAGGGGGTGGTGGTGGTCAAGCAGGGCAGGGCGCGATTAATCGAGAATTATGAGCGACGGGTCGACCCCCGGGAAAATATCTACTACTGGTTGACCGGCGAGACGCAGCTTTCTGATCAGGAGGATCTGGATTCCGATGCCTGCTGCCTGAAGAAGGGGATGATTACCATCACGCCGGTTTACTATGACTTGACGAGGCACGATGTCCTGACGGCGCTAAGGTCCCTGATAAAATCGGAAATTTTCTAACGGGTCAGCAGGACGGGAATTTTGCTTTTACGAATGACATCGGAGGTGGTGCTGCCCACCAGCAATTCCCGGAGCCGGTTGTGACCATAGGCCCCCATGACCAACAGTTCGACCGAACCTTCCCGGATAAACTTCATAATCTCCCGGTCTTCCTGGCCACGAATCATGATGGTTTCGCAGTCAATCTGAAAGGGTTCGAGATAAGCTTCTATTTTTTTATGGAGTTTATCTGCAACAGCCTGATCGCCGGTGATGCAGATAATCGTGAGGGGCCAGGCGGCTTTTTCGGAGAGGCTGACAGCGAGTTTCAGGGCGTTGTCGGCCGGTGGCGAGCCGTCATAGGCCAGGGCCATGCTCTCGATGTCCTGATAGGTGGCGGGAGTGACCATGACCGGTTTTCCCGACTTGCGCACGACCAGCTCCGCAGTGGAGCCCAGGATACTGCCCTTGGTAAGATGAAAGTGTTCACCGCGCTGGGCCAGGAGGATCCAATCGGTTTTTTTTCCTTCCTCGATAATAATTTCGTCAATGATACCGATGGCTTTCCTGGCTTCCGGATACAGCTCCGCCGCTTCACAGCGTTCCCGGAAGGCTTTGAGGATTGCTTCCGCCCTTTCGTTCAGACCTGCTTCGATGACAGGAAGAAATTCCTGGTAGGGGGGCAGGCCAATGGAACCGGAAATGTCGCTGAACACCGGTCCCTGCATCAGCCCCACATCGACGACATGAAGTCCGATGAGTTGCGCAGCAAGTTTTTTTGCGATATAAATGCCATAATCGATGGCCGTCTTGCCATAATCGGAACCGTCGGTGGGAATAAGGATCGTCTTGACCATAAAGCCTCCTTTTGAAGAGGACAGGTTCTGTTATTCCGTCTTTTTTTCAAAGTTTCCAAGATTCTTCAGTAAATCATCAATCATTTTTTCTTTATCCTCTACATTGTCGTCTTCTTCGCAAGAGGACTCGGTGTTTTCCTGATCCTTAAGCCTGATGGGATGACCGGATTCATCATAACACAAAAATTTGCCCTTCAGCTTGCCATTTTCATAGTTGGCCATCTCCCTGAGCTGACCGTTCCGATAATAGGCAACATATTCACCTTCATGCCGGTCCTCTCTGAAAAACCCTTTTTCTCTGAACTGGCCGTTTTTGAAGAATGACCGGTATTCGCCATCCAGCTTTCCATTCCGATAATTCTCCTCGTCCTTGATCTGGCCGCTCCGGTAATAAAGCAGATATTTGCCGTCCAGCTTGCCGTCTTTGTAGTATTCCTGTTCCCTGGCCTGGCCATTGTCATAAAAGCTGGTATATTCGCCATCAAAGACGTTTTTTTTGTAAGTGCCTTTTTCCCGGAGCTGACCGTCTTTATAATAGGAGACCGCTCCCCCTTCACGAAGGCCGTTGGCAAAGGACAATCGGGTCATGATTTGGCCATTACCGAAATAAGACGTATATTCACCATGGAGTTTTCCGTCGAGAGAAACCTTCTTTTCTTTTATTTGACCTTTTTCATCATATGAAACTTCTTCTTTTGCTTTCTCTCTGGAAAACGACATGCCGAGTTTCCTTTTCTTTCTGTCAAGCTTGATTTTTTAGGTCATTCTGTAATAATTTATGCGAGAAAAATAATATTTTGTCAAGTGAACTTAAGATTCATGAAAAAGAACAAATTGCCTGTGGTGAGATCAGAAACCCTGTTGCGGCGTAAATTTGACATTCATGACGGCTGTCACCGCCTTCCCGTTGAAATCATAGAATCGTCCGGTCACCCCTCCGGCGTTTCCGTGCCGACGCTGGTCTTTCTGCACGAAGGGCTTGGCAGTATCGGCCAGTGGCGGGATTTCCCATTTGAAGTTTGTCTTGCCACCCGCCTGCCTGCTGTGGTTTATGAACGCTGGGGGTATGGAAATGCCGATCCCCTGGATGGTCCCCGCTCTGTCCGGTATCTCCATGACGAAGCTTTACTGAGTCTGCCGGAAGTATTGCGGCAGTTGAACATTGATGATGCCATTCTCATCGGCCACAGTGACGGCGGTTCGATTTCACTCATTTTTGCGGCAACCTGGCCGGAAAAGGTACGGGGGATTATTACGGAAGCGGCTCACGTTTTTGTTGAAGAAGTCACCCTGGCGGGCATTCGTGAGGCTGTCAAAGTCTACGAATCGACAAACCTCCGGGATCGCCTTTTCAAGTATCATGGAAGCAATACCGACCGGGCATTCAGAGGCTGGGCTGACACGTGGCTTTCCCAGGCTTTTCACAACTGGAACCTTGAGGAATACCTCCCCCGTGTTACCTGCCCGATCCTTGTGATTCAGGGAAAGGAAGACGAGTATGGAACGCCGGCCCAGATGGAAACGATTGCGAAAGGGGTCTCCGGCCCCGCCGAAAAACTGCTCATCCCTGATTGCGGACACGTTCCCCATCATCAGGCCCGGGAAAGGGTGCTGNNTCCCTTTTGTATCGCACGACCGTTCTGTCACCGGCCTGCCTGCTTTGGTTAAGGATCGGGAAGTTTGGATGGGTTTCTTTTATCGGTTTTTGTGCTATATGTAAACGTTTTTTTTACAGTTTTCGCCTTTTTCCTTGACAGCCTGTTATTGCTTTCCTATACTGCACGAGATTTTCTGAATTCCCGCTTGTGCGGGAATCACACTTTTTGAAGTGATGATAAAAAACGCATGATTTCGAATCTGGATACCAGTCGCATTGCGATCATTGGCCCCGGCCGGCTCGGGACATCCTTTGCCTATAAGTTTGGCCGCGATCATAAAAGGGTGACCCTTTACTATCACGATGAGGCGGTGTGCCGGGCGATCAACAAGGATCACCTCAATCCACGGCATTTAACCTTGGACTTGGCCAGACGGCTGGGAGGAATGGATAATGTTCCCCGGTTGCCGGCCACCGTCGTAGCAACAAACAATCTGGAATGGGTTGTGGAAGACAATGATCTGATCCTTCTTTGTATCACCATGAACCGGCTTCCTGAGTTTCTGAATTATCTGAAGCCGCTGCTTGAAAAAAAAGCAGGGAATACCTGTCTCATTACCCCCATTAAAGGTCTCACCGCCGATGAAATGACCAAGGAGTTGATCACGCCCTCTCAGTTGATCAATACCAGTCTCTTTAATCTGAAGCAAAAGTACGATATCGTCTGTATCGGTGGTCCCTTCTTTGATACCGATATTGCGCTGGGAAATCCGATTTGTGTCACCGTTGCCGGGAAAAAGCGGATATCCGCCCTCATCAGAGAAGAATTGATCCGGTATAACCGGCGGGAACTGAGCGTCTATTACAATTTTGATATCGTTGGCGTTGAAGCCTGCGGCTCTTTGAAGAACATTGTTGCCAATATCAAAGGGGTCACGGATTCTTTGAGCCTCGGGGATTCCATTCCAGGAACGATATTTGCCCGGTCCGGGGTTGAAATTCGCTCCCTTTCACGGCTTCTCGGGGGAAGTTTTCAGGCTTTTCACAGCCAGGCCGGTGTGGGTGACATGTATGTCACGGTTTCTTCCGAAGCCAGCAAGAATTACCGGTATGGAAAGTTTTTCTTCGAATTGCTCACGGGGAATCCCATTGAAACAAATCTCAAGGTTCTTGAACGGATCGACGGAACCCCGGAAGGACCGAACACCATCCGGAACGTTCACAAATATCTGGAAAAAAAGAACATGTACAGCCCGCTGTTCAACTCCGCCTACAAGATCTTCAATGAAGGCAACACCCGGAATGATATCCGCGAGATGATTATTCAGGCCTGCCAGTTTGATCGAAGAACCCGCGAGTACATTGGGCCCTTTTCAAGAGTTTTATACAATCTTTTTCCGAATCTGTGGTACCGGCGGCACAAAGGGCTGATGTCGAATATGGAGATCTGATGTCTTTAGAATTTTATCAATTTTATCTTGACATCTCTTTTTTTCTTGTGTTAGGAAGAAGCCAAGTTAGCAAAATAACAGGAGCCGATGTGATCAGAGGAAAGAATTATTCAAGGTTATTCTGGTGGTGGCAGGCTGATAGCGTCTGCCCGAAGGTGCTCTTTTTATAGAATCATATGAGCCATGGGCAGGGGGAACCCTCCCATGACTCCGGATAAAGCAGAAAAAGCCATGGGAAAATCCCATGGCTTTTTTTATTGGCGGTTTTGTAATGAGCGGGATTTAAAAAAACATTGAAAAATGAGTCCGCCCCTTGCAATCCATTTTTCATGGGGATGAGAGGTGCCCGATTTTTTAAATTTTCAAGAGTTTGACGAGATAAAAAAACGATAAGAAAAGGGAGGTAACGTTATGGAGCAAATCAAGGTATTACTGAATGATGAGGAGATTCCCCGGCAATGGTACAACATCATGGCCGATATGCCGACGCCGATGAGGCCCCCCCTGCATCCGGGGACGGGCAAACCGGTGGCTGCTGAGGATCTGGCCCCGATTTTCCCCATGAACCTGATTGAACAGGAAGTAAGCACCGAACGCTGGATTGATATTCCTGATGAAGTCCTGCAGAAATACCTGATCTGGAGGCCAACGCCACTGTGCCGGGCAAGGAATTTCGAGAAGCTCCTCGATGCGCCTGTTAAAATTTATTATAAAATGGAAGGGAACAGTCCGGCCGGTTCCCACAAACCCAATACCGCCATTCCACAAGCCTATTACAACAAGGTTTTTGGGATCAAACGGCTTTCCACCGAAACAGGCGCCGGGCAGTGGGGGAGTGCTCTGTCCATGGCCTGTCAGATGTTCGGTCTTGAGTGCCGCGTGTTTATGGTGAGGGTCAGTTATGAACAGAAGCCTTACCGCCGGATGATGATGCATACCTGGGGCGCTACATGTATCCCCAGCCCCAGTAACCTCACCGAGGCTGGCCGCCAGGTCCTGGCCGAACACCCTGATTCTCCCGGAAGCCTTGGCATCGCCATTAGCGAAGCCATTGAGGATGCGGTGGCGCATCAGGATTCGCGCTATTCGCTGGGGAGTGTCTTGAATCATGTCCTCCTCCACCAGACCATTGCCGGGTTGGAGGCCCATAAGCAACTGGAAAAAATCGGCGTCTATCCGGATGTGGTCATGGGATGCGCCGGCGGCGGCAGTAATTTTGCCGGCATTTCCCTGCCTTTTGTGCGGGACAAGATTCACGGCAAGAAGGTGAAGATTGTCGGTGCTGAACCGACGTCCTGCCCGACCATGACGAGAGGACCCTTTGCCTACGACTTCGGTGATCTCGCGAAAAAAACCCCCTTGCTTCCCATGTATACCCTAGGCCATGATTATGTCCCTGCACCCATTCATGCCGGCGGTCTCCGGTATCACGGGATGGCGCCCATTATCAGTCACCTGGTCCATGAAAATCTGATTGAAGCGAGGGCCTATAACCAACTTGAGACCTTTGAGGCTGGTGTCAGGTGGGCCAGGACAGAAGGTTTCATTCCCGCTCCGGAAACGGACCATGTCATTGCGGCAGTTGTGGATGAAGCCAGGCGTGCCAAAGAAGAAGGGAAGGAAAAGGTAATCCTTTTCAACTGGAGTGGCCATGGTCTGGTCGATCTGGCCTCTTATGAAGCCTATCTTTCCGGAAATCTCATGCCCTATGAACTACCGGATGAAGAAATCAAGCGGGCATTGAAGGCTATTGAGGGATTCCCGAAACCCTGAATGGCTTTCATCTTCGTAAAAAGAACCGTCGGGGGAAATCATGATTTTCCTTGACGGTTCTTCTGTTTTTAGACATGCTGTAATAAATTTTCAAAGGTTTCACTCTCGATGGTCATGCGATGAACCCATACGATAAATTAGAAATCAGGTGCCCCCGGCTGGGGCATGAACTGACTTNNGAAAGCCTGACTCCTGAGGAATGGGATCGTTTTACCGGGCACGTCCCGAAAGATAAGATGGTGACATTAATGGATCTGATTGAGCAAGCCAAGGCGAGGGTTCGGGGAAAAGCTTAAAAAGAAGGGAGATCAGCGGGCTGCGGTAATGGATCTTTTTAAAAAAGATGATATGAAAGCCGGTCAGGATCCTCGTCCCCTGGCAGACCGGATGAGACCCCGAACGCTTGATGAATATGTGGGGCAGACCCACCTGATGGGTGCAGGATCGCTTTTGCGCCGCGCCATCGAGGCAGACCAGCTCTTCTCCATGATTTTCTGGGGGCCGCCGGGGTCCGGCAAGACGACCCTGGCCCGGATTATTGCCGGAGCAATTCAGTCTCATTTCGCCAGTTTTTCGGCTGTTCTTTCCGGTGTCAAGGAAATCCGTGCGGTTGTGGATGAGGCGAGGGTGCAAAGGCAGGATCACCGGAAAAAGACCATCCTGTTTGTCGATGAAATCCATCGCTTTAACAAGGCGCAACAGGATGCCTTTTTGCCCCATGTGGAAAGTGGTCTCATCACCCTCATCGGCGCAACAACAGAGAACCCTTCTTTTGAAGTCATTGCTCCGCTCCTTTCCCGGTCGCGGGTGTTGCTTTTAAAGCCTTTTTCCGATGACGAACTGATGCTGATTCTGGAGAAGGCTTTGAAGGATTCGGAGCGGGGTCTGGGCGAATTATCCCTTGAGATCGAACCGGAAGCCATGGCAGCCATTGTCTGGTCTGCCGACGGGGATGCCCGTGCGGCTCTGAATACACTTGAGGCAACGGCCCCTCTGGTGCAGACGCAAAAAGATCATAGCCGAAAAATAACCCGTGCCCTGGTTGAGGAAGCCTTCCAGAAAAAGTTTCTGCTTTATGACAAAGGGGGCGAGGAGCATTACAATCTGATTTCGGCCCTTCACAAGAGTCTTCGAGGCTCTGATCCTGATGCGGCCCTGTACTGGCTGGGCCGGATGTTAGCCGCCGGTGAAGATCCCCTTTATATCGCCCGGCGCATGGTCCGGTTTGCCTCCGAGGATGTCGGTAATGCTGACCCGAGAGCGCTGACTGTCGCCATTTCCGCGATGCAGGCCTTTCAGTTTATCGGGCTTCCCGAAGGTGAACTGGCCCTGGCCCAGACAGCCGTCTATCTGGCAACTGCTTCCAAAAGCAATGCCCTTTACACCGGTTATGGCAGAATCAAAGAAACCATCAGCAGGACCGGTACGCTTCCCGTACCGCTTCACATCCGTAACGCTCCGACCCGTCTCATGAAAGAGTTGGGTTATGGCAAAGGGTATCTGTATGCCCATAATTTTGAAGACGCCTATGTCCCGCAGGATTTTCTTCCGGAGAAACTGAAGGGAGAAACTTACTATCATCCTACTGACCGGGGGTATGAGAAAATCATCCGGGAAAGAATGGAACAATGGCGAAAATTGCGGGGGAAAAAGGAAAGATCCTGACATGATTATTGCATGCCTGAGTGGTTGGTTGATTTCAGAAAATAAAAAAACGGGGGGGTCAATGACCCCCCCGCGTTCAGGAGGAATGAAGGTTTTCAGCCTTCTTATGTTTTGGATCCCGCTGCCGGTTAAAACATGCCCGTGTTTTGACGGCAGGACATTTCTGATACGGTTATACTGCATGTCCTGTGCCACGAACAGGTTATATATTGTAAGTTATTTATATTATAGGATTATTTTTAGTTTTTACCTTGTGCAGGAGATGCGGAACATCGTAACGGGGAAGGCAAAAAATGTCGCCTCCGGCCCGTATAATTTGTAATAATCATTTAAATACAAATAGTTAGACGACAGGCAAGATTAATTTAAAAAATCGACATAATTGTCGATGCGGAGAATTCAAAGAAATCATTGACTTTTAGCCGTTATTCCCTATCATAAGCCGCAGAATGAAGACGCCGGCGGCCCCATGGTTGCGAGCGATGCCGATCGGGGGATGTTGTCACTTTTTGAGGGTTTTATGAGTTCTGATAGAAAAATGATCTGGCAGTACCGTTTCCGGCAGCAGGATCAGTTCTTTCTGCAGCCCATTGCGGTGGCTATTGTCTGTGCCGTTTTCATCGTTCTGATCCTGATCATGGGGATCATGGATTCCCAGAGAAGCAACCGCATCTTGGTCGGGTTCATGCAGAATCAGGCCTTGAGTATTAGCGGGGTGATCCAGCGCCTGTCTCAAGAAAACCTGAGTAATCTGGTCCAGGCTTTTCAGAGAGATCGCGAAAGATCCTTTGTTCCCCTGAAGGATACGGCTTTTTCACCTCAAAAGATGCTGACCACCGCCCTTGCCGATCTGGGTCGGGAAATCGATGAAGCCTGGAAGGCGGACCAGATCAGTGACAGCTCTCTGCAGAAGTTTGCCGCTGAAAAGGGACTCTGGATGGTGGCGGTGATGAACAAACAGGGTCGGGTCGTCTACCAGAGCCGATCCTTACTCATTGATCAAACAGTGCAAAGATCAACCGTCAAGATCAAAGAGACGCAACAGGAAATTGCAATCGGTCTTTTAACCCAGCTGGTAACGCAGCTCGATTTTCATCGTCAGTCTCTTCTCCCGGGGACAAACGGACGGAATGCAGCAAATGTGAATGACCGGGATATCCCCGGAGAACTGATTCAAGCTCTGAACAAATTGAAGATTGGCTTTGTCGCCCTCAAACGCAAGGATGGCAGCGGAACAATCCTGATTGCACTGGACCGTGATGGCTTGCGCTACTGGGGGACCAAGGTGTCCATTGAAAAAGCCCTGGAGAAATTGGGTGAGGGGCAGAGCCAGGGTCTGGTGTATATCGTGGTGATGGACCGTCAGGGAACGATTCTTGATGCTACGGGCCGTGTGCCGGAAAAATGGCGGGAAGCTGGTATGCACCTGTCTGAAATCCTCTCCGGGAAGCGGACGATCGAGAGCCGGAAGGTCATTTATCAGGGCAGGAACCTTCTGGATATGGCGATCCCCTTTGTTTTGAATGATAAAATCGCCGGTGTTGTCAGGATAGGCCTGGAACGGGAGAGCATGGACCGGATTCTTGCAGAAAACAGGCGGAACATGATGATATTCTCCATCCTGATCGTTCTGATCGCCCTTTTGGCCATGTGGCTGCTCTTCCATAATCAGAACAGACACCTGGCGGGCATCGTGGAAATGGAAAGACGGCTCGATAAGGCGGAGAGACTGTCTGCTCTGGGCCAGCTTGCGGCGGGCGTGGCTCACGAAATTCGTAACCCTCTCAATGCTGTCAGTATGGCCAGCCAGCGCCTCAAACGTGATTTTGTCCCCGCTGATGAAGATAAGGCCCGGGAATTTCAGTCTCTGGCCGGTGTTATCCGGGATGAAATCCGGCGTCTGAATGGTATTATTGAGGAGTTTCTCACGTTTTCAAAGAGCCGGCGGCTGGAGTTCCATGATTATCCGGTCACCGATGTTCTGCAAAAAATTGTAAACCTGATCCGTGAAGAGGCCACTGCGAAGAACATCGATATCCGCACACACTGGAGTACCGATGGCGCCGTCATTCCCATGGATATGGATAAACTCCAGCAGGCGCTATTGAATATTATTAAGAATGCCATGGAATCTATTGATGGCAAGGGTGTCATCGACATCACCGTTACACAGAAAACAAAAGATAAAATCAGTATCAAAGTGTCTGACACGGGATGCGGTATGACCTCTAACGAAGTGGAGCGTATCTTCAGTCCTGAATATACGACCAAGGAAAAGGGTCTGGGTCTGGGGCTCCCCCTGGCTCATGAAATTGTCCGCGGGCATAGCGGTGAAATTCTCGTGTTCAGTGAACAGGGTTCAGGAACGACCTTTGAGATTATTCTGCCGGCAGAAAAGGCCCATGATAAATCGTTAAAAGCTGAGGGATTGAAAGGAAAGGCATCGATATGAAAAAACTGCATATCCTGGTCGTTGAAGACGGCCGGTCCCAGCGCGAGATGCTCCGTGATTTCCTGATCAAAGAGGGCCATACGGTTGCGGAAGCGGAAAATGGAGAGAGGGCGGTACAGTCTGTTCTGAAAGGCCATTTTGATCTGGTGCTGCTGGATTACAAAATGCCGGGGATGGACGGTATGCAGGTTCTGCAGGAGGTCAAAAGAATCAATCCGGAAATCGATGTGGTTATCATCACAGCTTACGGGACGATTGAAACAGCGGTAGATGCCATGAAGGCCGGCGCCATCGATTATATTACCAAGCCCCTTGAATTTGATGAGCTTCTTATCCTGGTTGACCGTGTGTCGGAGCGGCGGACACTGATCCGGGAAAACGAAATCCTCCGTCAGGAACTGGGGGCCAGGGGAGTCACGACGGATCGGATCATCTACCGCAGCCCGAAGATGGGTGCTCTGATCAATATGGCAGGCCGGGTGGCGGCCAGCCGGACGACGGTGCTTCTCCAGGGGGAAAGCGGCACCGGCAAGGAATTGCTGGCCAGGCTGATCCACCACCTCAGCCCCCGCGCCGCAAAGCCGATTATCGCGGTCAACTGCAGCGCTCTTCATGAAAATCTTCTGGAGAGCGAGCTGTTCGGCCATGAAAAGGGGGCCTTCACGGGGGCGTCAACCCGTCGCATCGGCCGGTTTGAGGAGGCGGATGGGGGAACCCTTTTCCTCGACGAGATCGGCGATCTGTCCGCGTCTGTGCAAGTCAAGCTCCTCCGATTTCTGCAGGAGCGGGAATTTCAACGCGTGGGCGGCAATCAGACGATCCATTCCGATGTCCGCATCATCAGCGCCACCAACCGCGATCTGGAAGCCCGGGTCAAGGAGGGCCTCTTCCGGGAGGACCTGTTCTACCGGTTGAACGTGGTCACCATGGCGATTTCACCCTTAAGAGAGCGAAAAGAGGACATCCATGCCCTGATCGACCATTTTCTGAAACGCTATGCCGATGAGAATGGCAAGGATATGGAGGGGATCAGCAGTGAAGCGCAGGATCTGCTCTTGAAGTACGACTATCCGGGTAACGTCCGAGAACTGGAGAACATCATCGAACGGGCGGTGGTCATCTGCCGGGATTCTGTGATTTCGGTGGAGGATCTTCCTTTCCGTGAAGATATGGGGGTTGCTGGAGAAGGGCACAAGGATGGGGAAGGAATGCTCCGGGGATCGATGGAGGAACTGGAGCGGAAACTGATCCTCGACGCCATGGAAAAAACAGGGGATCATCAGACGAAAGCGGCGGACCTGCTGGGCATCAGCGAACGGATGCTGCGCTATAAACTGAAAAAGTATAACCTCAAAGGGTAGGATCAACCGATCTGCTTTTTTAATCCCAGAATGGCCCGGGCTTCCGATGGGGAGGCGATCGGCCGGCCGTAAGCCTGGATGATTTGCACAACCCGCTCCACCAGTTCGGCGTTGGTTCTGGCCATGACTCCCTTGTCTAAATAAATATTGTCCTCCATACCCACCCGGATGTGGCCCCCCAGGATCAGGGCCATCATGGCCATCGGCAGGTATCCCTTGCCGATTCCAATGGTGGACCAGGTGGCGTGCGGCGGCAGATGCTCATAGAGGTGGAGAAGGGATTTTGGTGTGGCCGGGGCGCCCCAGGGGGTTCCCAGGACAAACTGAAAATGCAGGGGGTCGTCCAGCTTGCCCTCTTCGCGCATACGCAGGGCCGTCATCAGCATGCCCAAATCAAAAATTTCGATTTCCGGCTTGACGCCGGCTGTTTTCATCGTCAAAGCCGCCTGGTCAAGAAAGGCCTGATCATTGATAAAGACCCCGCCACCAAGATTGATGGAGCCTGCATCAAAGGAGGCCAGTTCCGGCTTCAGCGTCACGGGGCAAAGACGTTCCTCGACAGGGAGGTTGCGGCCGGGGATGCCGCTGGTGGTCAGGCTCAGAATAAGATCGGTTTTTGCACGGAGAGCTTCCACGACCTGCCGGAACCGGTTCAGATCCTGGCAGCCCAGGCCTGTTTCCGGGTCCCGTACGTGAATATGAACGACGGCGGCGCCGGCACGCCAGGCTTCGATGGATGACTGGATGATTTCTTCAGGGCTGATCGGAATATGGGGGGCCACGTCACGCATGATGCGGCTTCCTGTAATCGCGGCCGTTATGATAAATTTGTCCACTCTATGCTTCCTTCAATCTCTTGAAAAATGGCTTCGCCGCGTCTCAAAAATCTTTTTCGCTTTAAAGATGCTCATGCGTCAGCATAATTCACAACAAACCATTGACTCCAACTCTGCAAAGGCGAAAAACATTTGATTCGCCGCTTGCGAACCATTTTTCACTGATGATACGCCTCAAAATGGTGCGCGTTATTGCCCGGTCAATTCCCGGGCGACTTCCTGGATCGCTGCATCCAGGACGGCCACCATCTCGTCAATCTGGGTTTCCGTGATGATAAAAGGGGGCGCCAGCAGACTGTGGTCACCCCGGATGCCGTCGGCTCCGCCTCCGCCCGGGTAGGTGATGAGACCCTTTTCAAATGCCTGGTTGCCGATCCGGGTGTTCACCTTGAGCTTGGCGTCGAAGGGTTCTTTCGTGTCCGGATCCTTTACGAATTCCACGCCGGCGAAAAGTCCAAGCCCCCGGACATCCCCGACGATGGAATGCCTGGACAACGTCTTCAGCTTTTCCAGGAGATATCGGCCCATCCGGGCGGAACGATTGATCAGATCATGGGTCTTCATGTAGTCCAGCACCGCCAGGGCGGTGGCGCAGGACAGGGGATTCTGACTATAGGTGTGGCCGTGCACGAAGGCGCCGTTGCCCTGTTTGATCGTGTCATGGATATGATCATTCGTCACGACACAGAAGACCGGGGTGTAGCCCGAGGCCATGCCCTTGGCGCAGACGATCATGTCCGGGACCACCTGCCAGTGGTCAACGGCGAAGTTCTTTCCCGTCCGGCCGATTCCCGTCATGACCTCGTCGACGATCAGCAGGACGTCATAACGGTCGCAGATTTCCCGGATCTTCTGAAAATAGCCGTCCTTCGGCACCAGCGCGCCTGCCGTGGCACCCACCACCGGTTCGGCGATGAAGGCCGACACGGCGTCCGGCCCCTCGTAGAGGATCGTTTTTTCCAGATCGTCAGCGCATTCGATGCTGCAGGTTTCCGGCTTCAGATTGAAGGGACAGCGGTAACAGTAGCAGGGGACGATATGGGGAGTATGCTGGATCAGCGGCTGGTAATACTTCCGACGGCCCGTGTGGCCGCCCAGGGCCAGCGCCCCGAGGGTGTTGCCGTGATAGCTCGTCCACCGGGAGATGACTTTGTATTTGGATGGCTGGCCGCGGTCTACCTGATACTGGCGGGCCATCTTGACAGCGGTTTCCACCGCTTCGGAGCCGCCGGATAGAAAATAAACCCGGGTGAGCGTTGGGGGCGAGAGGGAAACGATCCTTTCTGCCAGTTCCACGGCTGCTTCACTGGTGAAATGGGTGCCGTGAGTAAAGGCGATTTCCGACGCCTGTTTGAGGATGGCTTCACGAATCTCCGGAATGCCGTGGCCAATGGATACCACCACGGCGCCGCCGGAACCGTCGATGTAGCGTTTGCCGGACTTGTCGTAAATATAGACCCCTTCACCCCGTTCGACCGTAGGGTAGAACTTGGCAGGATTCCGGTAAAAAATGTGGTCGTCGTTGACCTTCATCGGATATTAACCGGCGTATTTCTGCTTCATTGCCGACAGCATGGCCACATGCCGGCGCTCCTCGTCGATGATTTTGTCAACAGTGCCGTACTCGTTTGCGGGGACCAGTCTTTTGATTTCATGATAGTAGAGAATGGAATCCATCTCACGCCGGAGGGCGAAGTCCAGCGCCGAAGGTGTATCCTTGACCTTGGTCAGCTCCTGATCGAGGGCTTCCTTTTTGAAGATGATGGCATTGTCCACATAGTTGTGGAGATAGGCGGCATATTCTCCATCATAACTCTCCGGCGGGGCGACCTTGTCCATAGCGGCAAAGATTTTCTCAAAGGTTTTCTTGTGATGGACCTCCGCATCGGCGAGCTGCTCAAAGAGTTTTTTTGTGCTTTCATCCTTGGCGATTTGCACGGCGAACCGGTAAAAGTTGGCCCCGTTTTCTTCGATTCTGATGGCAAATTCAACAATGTCACTCGCTTCAAAAACGCTCATGCTCATCCTCCTTCATCCATAATTTCATTTATCGTTTAATGCTGTTTCCTTAGCGGAATTCTCAAAACATATAAAGAAAAATAATCATCATCGGCGATCCGTCCATGGATCAGAGCCACTTTTTCCGTTTAAAGAGGATCAGCATCACCACGGCGATAGTAAGATTAACCGTCCAGAACAAAGGATAGCCCCAGCGCCATTCCAGTTCCGGGAAGTACTTGAAGTTCATCCCGTAGACGCCGGCCAGGAAGGTCATGGGCATGAAGATCGTGGCAATGATGGTGAGTACCTTCATCACCTGGTTCATCCGGTTGCTGAGGCTGGACAGGTAAATATCAATCATCCCGGAGAGCATGTCCCGGTAGGTTTCCACGGTATCCAATACATGGAGGGCATGATCATAGATGTCTTTCAGATAAATACCCGTCGATTCCTGAATCAGCGGTGACTCGCTGCGTTCGAGCGCGCTGATGGTTTCCCGGAGTGGCCAGACCGATTTTCTGAGAAAAATCATGTCTCTCTTCAGGTGCTGAATGGCCTGTAACGTTCTCCCTGCCGGGTTGCTGAGCAGCGCCTCTTCCTCCAGATCGATCTTTTCACCCAGTGTCTCCAGGATGCTGAAATAGGAGTCCAGAATGATATCGATGATCGAATAGGCCAGGTAGTCGGCGCCTGCCTTTCGAATCCGTCCCTTGCCGGTTCTGATGCGATCCCGGATAGGGTTGAGGATATCCTCCTCTTTTTCCTGGAGGGAGATCACATAATTGGGACCCAGAATGACACTGATCTGCTCCGATGTGATATCGTTATTCTGATCGCAGATGTTACAGAACCTTTTTAAAACGATAAAGATATAGTCGCCCAGGTCTTCCATTTTGGGGCGCTGATCCGTGTTGAGAATGTCTTCCAGAATTAAAGGATGGAGTCCGAAAACAGCCCCCAATTGCTCCAGAACCCGGGTATCGTGGATGCCGTCAATATGAATCCAGGAAACCGTCGGTTTATCTTTAACGGCGAGGAGTTCATCCATGTTTTGGATGTTTTTTTCCGCAAGATAATCCCCATTGTAATCGATCAGCGTAATCTTTGTGGTCTCGCTCAGTTTTTCCCCGATATGGACAAGGGAACCGGGCGGCAGACCCGCCTTCGTTGATCTGATTTTCAAACGCCTGGACATATTTATAAGTTGACTTCGACTTCCTTCAGATTTTCGTCATTTAATACTTTATTTACCGCGGGTTAGCAAGTAAAAGTCCTTACCGTTCCCGTTCAGGGTTGATTGTCCGGACGGCTCAAACTCTTGAGCTTGATGGTTACCCTGACGGTCGGCGGTTTCCCGCCTTCAAATTGGACATCCGATGGAAAAACCAGCCTGGGTTGCAGTGAAACGGACGAGGTGACCCCTTTCAGGTTGATGGGTTCTGTTTTGATCCGCGGTCCGTTTTCACGCAGTTTGCCGGGGATCAGGACTTTGACGGCAGGCGGTGTCACGCTGATTTTTTGTACGGACAGTCCGTCTGGCGGCCGTCCTTCCGTAATCACCTGAACAAGCAGGGAAACAGGGATCAGCCGGTCAACGGTCATGCCGATCTGGGCAGGAGAGATCCCCACCACCGTCAGGTTGGAGGGTTTCTTCACCATTTCTTTTGCCAGGGCAACCTCATGCCATCCTTCCCGGATCTGCGACAGATCCAGCGCAATCTTTAAAGCGTCAGGATTGAGCAGCTGAAAGGCCTGCGGCGGTCCCATCAGCATGATTTTGGCTTCGGTGATTTTCGGGTCTTTAATGACCCATTCCGGTGAAACGTTCACATATTCCACGGGGACGATAAAATCCCGCCGCACCGATTCCTTCTGGTAGCCGAAGGTGATCCACAGGACACAGGCCAGAATCAGGGCGATGATTTTTTCGCGGGAATTTTCCCTTAACCAGTGGACAACCGGTCGGCCTTCCCTCTTCGGCGCCATCTGGGCGTAGAAGGATTCAAGTTCAACCCGGAGCGCTGCAGCACTGCTGACCTCGCGGATTTGCTCTTGCCGGGCGATGCTGATCGTTCCCCTTTCCTCGGAAACAACAATGCTCAGGGCATCGCATCTTTCCGACAGGCCCAGGGCTGCCGTGTGGCGGAGACCCAGGGAGCCGAAACGCCCGGCATTGATGGAAAGCGGCAGATGGCAGCCAAACTGAACCAGGTGGTTGCCATCGATCACCGCGGCGCCGTCATGACCGATGGAGTGGGGATCGAAGATACTTTCCAGCAGGGGCTGGCTCAGGACGCCGTCTAACCTGGTCCCGCCGTTGAGATGACGGTCCAGGGGATCTTTCCCTTTGATGACCATTAAGGCGCCGATATGATTCCGGGCCAGATTCGAGACGGTTTGGGTAATGGTTTCGGCATCCGGATGGGCAGGCTGCTCATCGAAGAACTTCTGCCGGAAGCGGCCCCACATAGCCAAACGCTCAAAAAAACGACGGAGGTCTTCCTGAAAAATGACGACCAGCACAAAAAGGAGGATGGCGAAAAAACCCTGAAGGACAATGGTGGTCAGATAGAGCTGGAAAAAACGGGCCGTAATATAGATGGCGCCCAGCAGGCCGATGCCGATAAAAACGAACCGTGATGCCCTCTCTTTAAACCAGACCAGGAGGACGGAGGCCATGATCCAGATGATCAGAATGTCAAANNTTTACCATTGAATTCCGCCGTCGCCTTAAGCACCGAGCTTACCCGTTCAATATCAATCTTCTCAAATCTATTTGTCAATATAAATATTCAAAGATGAACGATTTTCAGCTTTGTTAATGACCCCATGATTCACCTCTTCCGGGCGCCTTTTCGTTTTGTGTTTTTTACGGAAATCGTGTATCTTGTTTTCGTCATGGCGCTCTCTTTGCGGAGGGGAGCGATCGGCGTTGAAGACGCCCCCGTGAGGAGAAAAGATGAGCAACGATAATCTGGATCAGAATCTCAAAGATGTCGCGGCCATGATTGTCGGCGCCGGGAAGATCGTCGCCTTTACGGGAGCCGGCGTCAGCACCGAATCCGGTATTTCCGATTTCCGCAGTCCGGGAGGCATCTGGAGCAAGTTCGATCCTGAAGATTTTACCATTGAGCGATTTTTATACAGTCCGGAGACCCGGAAAAAGCAGTGGCGTATTCTGCTGGAAGGCGGTCTGTTTGTCGATGCGCAACCCAACAGGGCCCATCAGGCCATGGCCGAGCTGGAAAAGATGGGAAAGCTGACCTGTGTCATCACACAGAATGTGGATAATCTTCATCAGAAGGCCGGCCATGATCCGAAAAATGTCTACGAACTGCACGGCAATATGAACTGGCTGCGGTGTCTCGACTGTCATGAGGTTTATCGTCTGGAGGAGATNNGGGGATTCTGAAGCCTGATGTCATTTTCTTCGGCGAGTCACTGCCGCAGGAAACGCTTAAGCAGGCCACCCATCAGGCCTGTCACTGTGATCTCCTGATCGTTATCGGCTCTTCACTGGTGGTCTATCCGGCGGCCTACATGCCCGTTTATGCCAAGAGTGCCGGCGCAAAGCTCGTGATTATCAACCGGGAACCCACCCCCTATGATGGCAATGCCGATATGGTCATCAACCATTCTGCCGGGGAGGTCATGTCCCGGATCGTGGATCTCGTGAAAAATACCCTTGCGGCCGGGTGACCTGAATGTGTCTGATCCTTCTCTCATATAAGATGCACCCTTTTTATCCCCTCATTCTGGCTGCGAACCGGGATGAGTTTTATGACCGGCCCACGATGCCGGCCGGTTTCTGGGAAGACAGACCCGATGTGCTGGCCGGGAAGGATTTGAAGGAGGGCGGCACCTGGCTCGGCATCACGAGAAAAGGCCGGATGGCGGCATTGACCAACTACCGCGATCCTTTTTCCCTGAAGTTGAACGCCCCTTCGCGGGGCTGGCTGATCAAGGATTTCCTTTGCGGGCAGGAAGCCCCTGACCTTTATCTGGAACGATTAGCCGGCCAGGCCGATCGCTACAACGGCTTCAGCCTCATCCTGGGGGATCCATCCCGTCTGTATTATTTTTCCAACCGGAACGGGTTGGCCCTGTTATCGCCGGGTCTGTACGGTTTGAGCAACCGTCTTCTCGATACGGCCTGGCCCAAGGTTCAGCGGGGGAAGGAAAATCTCGCCTCCCTGCTGTTGCAACGGGAAAGGCCCGCCCCGGAAGATCTATTCGCGCTTTTAACGGATCAGTCGAAGCCGGATGACCATGAACTTCCGGATACCGGCATCGGGTGGGAATGGGAACGGATTCTTTCATCCATCTTTATATCGAGCCCAATTTATGGGACCCGTTCCTCAAGTCTCCTGATGATCGATCAGAGGCGTCGCGTCACGTTTATGGAACGGGTGTTTAATGGTGGGAAACCTCCCTGGATGACGGCGAAATTCGAATTCAGCATCGAAAGTGAAAAATAGACATGTCGAAACGTGAATATCCGGACCGGCCGGTTGTCGGGATCGGCGCTGTGGTAATCCGGGATGGAAAGGTCTTGCTGATCAGAAGAGGGGTTGCTCCGGGCAGAGGATTGTGGGCCGTGCCCGGCGGTTCTCTGGAATTGGGCGAAACCCTGCAGCAGGGGGCCGAGCGCGAAATTCTGGAGGAGACGGGCATTACCATCCGGGCCCGGGAGCCCATTTATGCCTTCGATTTTTTTGAGCGGGACCCGGACGGGCGCATCCGGTTCCATTTTGTCATTGTCGATCTGGCGGCTGATTATATCCGGGGTGACGTGAAAGGGGCCGACGATGCCCTCGAAGCCCGCTGGCTGGCGCCGGGAGACCTGGANNGCCATGAAGGTGATCTATCACAAAGATTTCTTGAAAAGCTACACCATGGATCCCGCGGCTGCGGATGGCCGCATGGAGGCAATCGTCGAGGAAATTCAGGACCGGGTTACGTTGATTGACGCTGTTCCTGCCGCGGAGGAGGATATTGCGGCGGTACACACGCGGGCTCATATGGACATGGTCAGGAGGGATGGTGTCTATGACATTGCTGCGCTGGCTGCAGGTGGAGCCATTCAGGCCGCTGAAATCGGATTGAAGGAACCCTGCTTTGCCCTGATTCGGCCGCCGGGGCATCACGCCTCCGCGGGGAGTTGCTGGGGCTTCTGCTACTTCAACAACATGGCCATTGCCCTGGAAAAATTGAAACGGGAAAACAAGATTAAAAAGGCCTTCGTGCTCGATTTTGACCTTCATTTTGGCGACGGCACGGTCAATATCCTGGGCGGCAGGGGATATGTGACCATCTATAACCCCTCTTCCTCCAATCGCAAGGATTATGTGAATAACGTCGAAAAGCAGTTATTTTCGGAAACCGTCGATATCATCGGTGTATCCGCCGGTTTTGACTATCATGTGAATGACTGGGGAGGCCTGCTTTCCACCCAGGATTATCAGGATATGGGACGAATGGTCCGGGAGGCCAGCCAAAAAAACAAGGGGGGTTGCTTCGCCATCTTGGAAGGCGGCTATAACCACCGTGTGCTGGGGAAAAATGTGCGGGCCTTTATCGAGGGAATGGATTCAGTGGCTTAAGCGAGGTCCGCAAAGTCAGATATCTGATTGCGCTGTGCGAATTACTGCCTTTGCAGTGCGACGAGCGTCAAAAGGGTCTAACGAAGATTTTGAGTCTTGGTGATGCCAATCTTCGTCGTGTCCTGACTACTTATTTTTTTAGCTCTTCCTTCAATTTTTTCTGGTGCTTTACCGCCTCTGAAGTCCTTGTCAGCGCCAGCGTGATATCATCGTTGGGCTTGCCCATGAGTTTATCTGCTTTTTTATATAAGGTAAGTGCCGCTTCCGCATCGCCTCTGCTTTCCGCGCACACGCCGAGGTTGTAGACAATGGACATGGCGTTGGGAGCCAGGCTGCTTGCTTCCCCCCAGAGTTCGCAGGCGGTGTCCATTCTGCCTTTCCCGGCATACTGGATTCCCTGTTTGAGCTTATCTTTTGCCAGGCTGGAATCAATGCCATCGGTCGCATCCAACAGGGTGATTTCCCGTGTTTCGTAATAGGGGGCTACATCTTTGCGGAAATCACTTTTGGCCGCATTTTTTGCAACTTCCAGGAGTTCCTCATCTCCCTTGACAGCTTTGACATCTTCACAGCCGGCAGAATTCGCCGATCCCTCCAGATTGCGTGAATAAAGAATTCTTCCCGTTGCCACATCGATCAATTTGGGGGATGCGGAAAACTGAGCGATCCTTCTGATGCAGTTCACGTTATAATATCGGTAACGGATACAGCTTCCCTCATACTCATTGCCTTTTTCGTCCCGTTTGATCTGGCGCTGGACACATTCCTGACGTCTCTCCTTATAAGGGCTGTCGGACGCTTTTGCCAACGTCACCACACCGGTATAGATACCCTGAGCGCCCACCAGTTGTCCGATTTTAGCCGCTGTTTTTGGATCCACGATACCACTTTGCGAAAATTTCAGCTCAGACAGGGTCTTATCAATCGCAGCCCGGTCGACCAGTGTGAAATAAGGCTTATCATCAATATTGATGCTGCCCAGAACCCCTTCCATTTCGGCGGCAAATTCGCTGCCACCGGGGCCGCTGAAAGGCAGAACCGCAACCGTTTTAGTTAATGAGGCTTCATGATATACGGCAGGTTTCAGCATGTTGACCTTGATCTTTGTCGCGCACCCGGTGGAGAGAAGAACAATAAAAAGCAAAAGCGTCAATCTGCCGGGCCATTGCGAGTTCCTGTACATTCTTCCTCCTTATTTCTGATAAGTTAAAGTGATCGAGTACGGGGTAAACTGGTCGACATTGAAAAGGCCTTTTTGCTTGATGCTGTTGGCCAGATAGACTGTGTTTTCCGGGTAGCCTACCGTATATTCACCCATCTGCGTTTCCTCAACGCCAGCAACCCAGACGATATTCTGAAGGGTACTTTTCACCTCCATACTGGTTTCCATATCCGTCACACCATTGACCTTGACTCTCACCTTTTTGACATTTCCCTGGATATACTGGGCCAGCTTGTCAAGAATTTTTGGCGTCAGGCTTTCCACCAGATTTTTGAGGCCATTGGCGGTTGCGTCCTCCGCACTGTTGGCCAGCCCTTTGCCTTCGGCCGTGCCGGCGGTGAGAATCTCCATATTGCCGGATTTGCTGTTGCGGGCGACGATCCGGTAGGTCATTCGGACCGTGACATTGGTAAAGGGCATACGCAAACCATAGCCGATATCTTTCCCCTTTCCAACGGAGATGTTTGGATCAATCTTGCCGATGATGACGACATTGGAAAGGAACTTGTACATCATGCTTCTGAGGGTCAGGTAATTCCCCGTTCTGGCGGCCTTATCAATGGCAGCAGCATCCACGGCGCTGGATGGGGCCACGTCCGTCACGGTATAGCCCTGTTCGATCAGCTTGCCGATCAGGGTTTCCGAGACGATATTTGTTTCTTCAAACTCCCGGTTTAACTTCTTGGCCGGGATAAAAACAGCAACGGCATTGTTGAGGGCCAGGGAAGAGACGGCCTGCTGGGCCTGGCCCGGTTCCACGCAGGCATTGATTTTTACGAGCAACGTGCCGCCTTTATTGTCTTCGTTCAAAATTTTGTAACTCTTGACCACGCCCCCGACCTGGGTTTTGATGACGTCATCCACAAGCACGAAGTTCTGAACGAGACTCCCCGCCTTGACATCCACGCCGACCACCTGTTCGATGGCCGACCATTTTGCCCGCGCGACGGATTCCATTTTGGCGGAAGGGATATCGTTGTTCACAATGGCTGCTTCTCCTTCCGCATTCACACACTTTTGCTGACATCTGCCGTCTGTTGCGGTAAGGAAACTGATCAGGATAGAAATAAGGATGATGGCTATCGTCTGCATGGTGACCCTGCCTCCAAGTTTTGTATACGTCTAATATACTGAAACGGGTTTGCGTTGCAAATATAAAATCAGAACGGTCGCCTTAAGAAAGGGAAGCTTTTCATAACCCTCAGATCTCTAAGCCGTGAAAGCAATCTGGGAGTGGGGGAATTGTGCAACCAGAAGCTTTTTGATATCCTTCCGGTCATTTTCCGAAGTAATGGGTTCCACCTCGCTGACCCACAGGTCATCCATGTGGATTTTGAATTGCCGGGACTTGACGTAGCCGGGAATATTGATGAACCTGCATCCGCCTTCGCCACAGCAGGCACTGTCAACGATGGCGACACCGACAACATAAAGCAATGTCTTTTCCCGGTAAGTCATCCAGCCCTCTTCGGTAATGGTGTAATGACCGCCGATGCATTGAATTTCCGTTCCCGGCTTTTGATGGATGTATTCCGCCATCGCTTATTTACCAATACAGAAGGTTGAGAAAATCCGGTCCAGGACCTCCTCCGCACTGGTCATGCCGGTGATTTCACCCAGACTGCCGAGCGCCTCCCGGATGTCGAAAGCAGCAAACTCGGCAGAGAGGCCCCCGGCTATGCTCTCGCGGGCCTGGAGCAGGTGTGCCGCTGTTTTTTCAAGGGCTGTCTTGTGGCGGATCTGGGTGATGATGACCGTCGCCAGGTGATCCTGCTCGTGTCCCATCATCATGCTGTAAATGGCCTCTTTCAGGGCGGGAATACCGTCGCCGGTTTTTGCGGAGATCCAGTGAGGTTTTGCACGGGGGAACAGGTCATGGAATTGCTGATCATTCAGGATGTGTTCAAGATCGGATTTGTTGATGACCGGAATGATCGGTCTGCTTATGTTTTTTTCTATGATTTCATAGTCTTCTGCGGTCAGGGGCGAACTGCCGTCAAACAGGGTGATGACGACATCGGCCAATGAGAGCCGTTCCCAGACCCGGTCAACGCCTTCTTTTTCAATGATGTTGGCGGGATCTCTGATGCCGGCGGTATCGGTTAACTTAACCGGGATGCCCCGGATACTGATGAATTCTTCGATAAAATCCCTCGTTGTTCCGGGGATCGCCGTCACAATGGCCCGGTTCTCACCGAGCAGCCGGTTCAGCAGGCTCGATTTACCGACGTTCGGTTTTCCGGTGATTACGGCGCTGACACCTTTCCTGACGAGCTTTCCTTCGTCGTAGGTCGATGAAAGATTTTGCAAATCTTCCAGGATGGATTGGATGCGGTTCAGGATATCGCCGGCGCCGGGATGTTTGCCGCTCACCTCCGCTTCGGTAAAATCAATCGCCGTTTCAAGGACAGCGAGAATATCAATCAGGGATTGGCGGAGGTCTTCAATTTTTTTGGACAGATCTCCCTTCCGTTGGGAAAGGGCGATTTCAAGCCCCCGCTGGGTTCTGGCGGTGATGATGTCTGCGACCGCTTCGGCTTGACACAGGTCAATGCGGTTGTTTAAGAACGCCCTTTTCGTAAATTCACCGGGTTCCGCCAGACGGGCTCCGGCATGGCTTACTTCTGTCAGAATCGCCTGCAGGATCAGCGGGCTTCCGTGACAGTGAATTTCCAGGACGTCTTCACCGGTATAGGAGTGGGGTTTTTTCATGAGCGTGATCAGCACTTCATCAAGAATCTGATCCGATGTAGCGGAGATCACATGGCCGTGGCAGAGATGGTGAGACTTTAGATCAACGGCAGGTTGGGAAGATCTGAAAAGAAGACGGGCGATATCTTCCGACTTCGGACCACTGATCCGGATAATGCCGATTCCGCCAATGCCGGGAGGCGTCGCAATGGCTGCTATGGTATCTGCGAAAGTCATGGACCGTGAGGAAGAGATGTATGCTGATCGTCCGTGTTTAATTTCTCTTGGACGGAATAATTAAAATTTTTCTGTATTCACCCTCACCCCGGCTTTTCGTGGTTAACGATTCGTCATTTTGCAGGGCCATATGAATGATCCGGCGGTCATGCGCGTTCATGTGACTGACCGTGATCGCTTTTTTCGTCTTCTTCACTTTTTCGCCAAGCTTTTCCGCCAGGGAGATCAGCGATTCTTCGCGGCGCTTGCGATAAGCTTCCGTATCAATGATGATCATCTTCCGGCCATTGGCTGACCGGTTTGCGGCTTTGTTTACAATATACTGGATCGCGTCGAGATTTTGACCCCGCCGTCCAATGAGCAGCCCGCCCCCGTCGCCCTGGATATTCAGCAGGATNNCCTTCCAGAATGGTTTTGGCTCTCAAGGCAACGTTTTCCCCGAATTTGTCTACTGCCTGATCAAATGATGCCGAAGCGACGGACGCTTCATGCTTTTTTCCTTTTGCGATGGTTTTGGAGGGAGCGAGGGGGGTATCGATCGTCATATCAAGAGACATCAGGCTGGCCTTGATTTTTGCTTTTTTGGAGCCGAGCAGACCGAGGAATCCCGAAGTTCCCTCCGATAGGATTTCAATATGAAGCTTATCTCGCGATACACCAAAATCGCTACAGGCTTTTTCAATAGCTTCGTCTATGGTTTTACCATCAATTTCAACAGCTTTCATGGTTATTCCACCTCATCTTACGAGCGTTGTTTGTTGACGTAATACTGTTGACCGATACTCAGGATATTGTTGAACAGCCAATAGATGACCAGCCCCGACGGGAAATTCAGAAAGAGGAACGTGAAGATAATCGGCAGAAAGAGCATGATCTTCTGCTGCATGGGATCGCCTGCCGGAGGGCTCATTTTCTGCTGAACAAACATCGTGGCCCCCATGATGATCGGGGTGATGTAATAGGGATCTTTGGCCGACAGATCCTGGATCCACCAGATAAACGGGGCATGGCGAAGCTCAATGGCGTAAAGCAGGGCTTTGTAGAGACCGAAAAAAACCGGAATCTGAATCACCATGGGCAGGCATCCTCCCATGGGATTCACCTTGTGGGCTTTATACAGCGCCATGGTCTCCTGGCTGAGCTTCTGCTTGTCATCCTTGTACTTATCGCGGAGTTCCAGCATTTTCGGCTGGAGTTTCTGCATCTCCTTCATGGATTTGTAGCTCTTGTTTCCCAAAGGCCAGAAAATGATTTTGATCAAAATCGTCAGGATAATGATCGCGATACCGTAATTATTCACAAATTCGTTTAAGTATTTCAGGATGATGAGCATTGGCATGGCCAGCCATTTCATCCAGGAGCCGAAGTCGATGGCATTCTCAAGACCGATTCCCTGCGCCTTGAGGATGTTGTAGTCCTTTGGACCGAGAAAGAAAGTGTAGCTGAACAATCCGGCCTGACCGACGGGAATCAGAATCTTCGGGCCATTCAAGCTCGTGGATACCAGATTTCGGTTGTCTTTTGAGACGACAAGACTGGTCAGAGACGGATTCTGGGGGATCATGGATGCGATGAAGTACTTGGTTTCGAATCCGCCCCAGGAAATGTCGGGGCCGAACAATTTATCTTTATCGATTTTCTTGACTTCCTCGCGTTCAACAGCCTTTGCGACAAAGACGACGGGTCCTTCATGGGTGTAGCTGTCTGTTTTAGCTTTGGGATCTACAAAGTGATGCCAGCTCAGCACCGCTTTCTCGCTGATCGGTGCTGCTGAAAGGTTGTAAACGCGGACCTCCAGGTCAAAGACAAATTTATCCGGCTGNNACATCTTTTCAACTTTGATTTGGGACGGATAGGTTTGAGAAAAGGTCAAGCGGCGGTGATCCGGTGTCGTCATGATATCAATAGCGCTGACATCGGCGTTATACATGCTGTCGGCAGGGATATTTATATTCGATTCAGGAAAGGTGATGTTCAGCGGCCGGCTCATGCCTGCTTTGACATCAACCAGATCAATCAGCTCTGAGTCCTTATCCATGGTCTTGCGATAGCCTTTGAGTTTAAAGGATTTCAGGGCACCTCCCTTTGTGGTGAAGACCGCTTTGTAAAGGTTTGTTTCCACGGGGATGTCCTTTTCTTTGACAGCCATCTGCGGAGACAGGGTGGTTTTCACCGGAGAGATCTGTTCGGGGGCCGTTCCTTTTTCCTTGCCGGCCGTTGGTGCGGCTGTCGAAGTCTCTTTTTGAATGGCGACAGGCTTCTTCGAGGGTGGTATAACAAAAAATGTCTGATAAACAAAAAGCACCAGAATTGACAAGACGATGGCAAGAATTGTTTTCTTGTCCATTGAGACCTCCAGATGTTTATTTAATCATTTGACCGGGTCGTATCCGCCGGGATGCAGGGGATGACAGCGAAGCAGGCGCATCAACCCCATAAAAAACCCTTTCAAGGGACCGTGACGTCTGATCGCCATGATCGCATAGTCGGAACAGGTCGGGTGAAACCGGCAGCAGGGATTGAATAGGGGGGATAAACAGATCTGGTAGAATCGGACGATAACAACGAGTGCGTTTTCCACGATCTGTTTGAAGGCAAAATTAAGCATCTGATCTTTTAGTGAAAAGGCTTTCCAGCTCCTTGCAGACATCCTGATAGGTCAGGATAGGAATATCCTTTTTTGCTATGATGACAATGTCTTGCGAAGGCGAAAACTGTGTTTTATGCAACCTGAAAAACTCTCGGAGCAATCTCTTAATTCTGTTTCTTTTTACTGCGTCCCCCACCTTTTTGCTGACCGTGATGCCCAGTCTACTCAATCCTGATTGATTCCGGCATGTAATAATGATGAAATTTCTTGAGTCGTTCCTTATCCCCTGCTGATAAATGGTTGAATAATCTCTTTTTTTCCGAATCCGCGCATCTTTGCTGAATGTTTGTTTTTCCATGGGGTCATAAAACAAAAAGCAAAAGGTTTAAGGTTCAGGTGTTGATCCTTTTCCTTCTGCCCCCGTTTTAAACAGCGAGTCTTTTCCGGCCCTTTGCCCGCCTCCGGCTTAAAACATTTCTGCCACCTTTCGTCGACATGCGCACGAGAAAGCCATGGGTTCTCTTCTTTTTGGTGTTGCTGAAATTGGTCAAGTTCTTTTTCATCGATTAAACCCCGGTAATTGTAATAAGCTGTCCCATAAAACACAGTCAACATCATTTGTCAAGGTCAAATTGGCTTAAAACATTATGACATTTTCCTGTTGCAGCGGCNNACGGAGTTTGAACCCCGGGGCGATCAGCCCCAGGCCATTGAACGTCTCGTGGAAGGTGTTCAAAATGGCGCCGGACACCAGGTTCTGCTAGGGGTGACCGGTTCCGGCAAGACCTTTACGATTGCGAATGTCATTCAGGCTGTGCAGCGCCCGGCCCTGATTATCGCCCACAACAAGACGCTGGCGGCCCAGCTTTATGGAGAATTCAAGACCCTGTTTCCCGAAAACGCGGTGGAGTATTTCGTCAGTTACTACGA
>PMNM01000182.1 GCA_003161855.1 Syntrophaceae bacterium
AATAAAACCCTGGCCGATCCGCAATTCCGGGCCTTGAAACAGCGGATTACCGTGCGTTACGACCTGGGCGCGCTCAGCGCAAAGCAAACAAAGGAGTACATCATCCACCGGCTCAAGCGGGCGGGGACACGGAATATCTCAATTTTTGACGACGGCGCGATTAAAGCCATCTACAAATACTCAAAAGGGTTGCCGCGATTGATCAATATCGTCTGCGATAACGCCCTGATCTCGGGATTTTCCCGCGAACAGGACTCCATTGGAAAACCGATCATCAAGGAAGTGATCAGGGACCTGGAGGGACCGCCGGTGTCGAGAAAGAAGAAATGGCCTCTTTTGATTGTCATTTTGACTTTGTTGCTGTGCGTATGGATTATCGGCTCTTTATTTTTCGATTTTGGAAAATACTTCTAAATACATAATACAAAAGGTGCGGACCAATTATGGGAAAGATGTTTGAAGCGCTGCAGAAGGCGGAGAAGGACAGGATACCGGAGCCACAGGAAGAGATCGCCAAAACGACACCGGAAGATGAAGTTCTGGATAACAAGCTGGTCTCTTTCTTCCAGCCCGGCTCCATCGTTGCGGAGCAGTTTCGAAAACTGCGGACCTATCTTATCCGGCCCGGGTCTGAGAATCCTCCCCGGACGATCCTGGTCACCAGTGCGTTCAGCGGGGAGGGCAAAAGCCTCGTGGCCATCAACCTGGCGATCAGTATTTCCATCGAGCTGCACAGCCATGCCGTGCTGGTGGACTGTGATCTGCGCAACCCGACTCTGTCGCGATGGTTCGGCTATCAGAAAGCCAAGGGCCTATCTGACTACCTCCTGTCGAGGGCGGAACTGCCGGAACTGCTGATCAAAACACAGATCGATAAGCTCACCCTTCTCTGCGGCGGCACCACCCAGGACAATCCCGTGGAGCTTATCGGCTCCCACAAGATGGACGCGATGGTCGAGGAACTGAGGGCACGGTACGAAGACCGGTACATCATCCTGGACTCTTCGCCGATTTTGGCCACCACGGAGCCCAATGTCCTCAATAAGATCGTCGACGGTATCCTGTTTGTGGTCCGGGCGGGGATAACACCCCGGGAGTCCGTACAGCAGGCTATCAAATTGCTGGAAAAAGATAAAATCATGGGGGTCGTTTTGAATGATCTGGAGTTCAAGTCTGCCGGTCTCCACTCCCGGTACTTCGGAACCAACCGGTATTACTATGATTACCATCACTACACGCAAAACAATCAGCCCCCAGGCTTTTTGGAGAAGATGAAGACGCTGGCCAGAAAACCGGCCGATCTTTTTAAAAAGAAGTCCTGAGCGGTCGCTAAAANNAGCCTGAGGATTGAGGCGTACTTGAGGGTACGCCTCAGTGACAAAGATTGAAGCGCAACACCGCATATGGACTTTTTACGAAGTCGTCAAACATGAATCTGACAGGATTAAAAGGCTTGAAATCAAACGGGGACGACGCTTTTTACGACGCTTCCCAGTTTCAACTGCTGCTCCAGGTTGAGCGGAGAAGGACGGAACGGTCGAAAAAACCGTTCATTCTCATGCTGGTCGACCTCTCGGCCGTGCCCGTCGGACGGCACCCTGACGATGAGCTGGCGAAATTAAGATTTGTTCTCCTTTCCGGCTCGAGAGAAACGGATATCCGGGGATGGTACGAGCAGGACAAGATCATGGGCATCATTTTTACGGAAGTCACCTCTGTCGACAAGGCCTCGATCGAGCACATCCTCAAAAAGGTTAATGATACGATCTGCGACTGTGCGGACATGGAATGGGCAAAAAAAATCAAACTCGCCATCCATGTATTCCCGGAAGAGAACGGGCATTCCCCGGTCGAAAACGGAATGTTCAATACCATCCTCTATCCCGACCCTGCCCAGACAATTCTTTCCAGGCCGTGCTCATCCTCTCTGAAAAAAATAATGGATTTTTTTGGAAGCCTGTTCACTCTTATTTTTTTCAGCCCGTTGTTTCTGATCCTTGCGGCGGCGGTCAAGCTGACGTCCCGGGGTCCTGTCCTCTTCAAGCAGGAGCGAGTGGGACTGAATGGCGAGATCTTCACCTTTCTGAAATTCCGGTCCATGTTCACAGGCTCTGATCCTGACCGGCACAAAGCATACATCACAAAATTTATCGGCGAGGGGAAAGACGACGAGGACGCGCCGGGCGTCTATAAACTGAGCAACGACTCCCGGGTGACGCCTCTCGGCCGGTTTCTGCGAAAAACCAGCCTCGATGAGCTGCCCCAGTTCATCAATGTATTGAAGGGGGAGATGTCGCTGGTCGGGCCGCGGCCACCCATCCCCTATGAATGCGACATTTACGATATATGGCACCGGCGGCGATTGCTGTCGGTGAAGCCCGGTATTACGGGACTCTGGCAGGTGACGGGAAGAAGCAGTACAACCTTTGACGAAATGGTACGCCTCGACCTCAAGTATATCAACGAGTGGTCGTTAGGGCTGGATATCAAAATACTATGCATGACCCCCTGGGTGATTCTCACGGGGAAAGGAGCTTATTAAAGGAGAGTTCTATGATACGAATGGGAATTATCGGATACGGCTACTGGGGTCCGAACCTGGTGAGAAACTTCAACAGTGCGGAAGATGCTCAGGTGGACATGGTTTGCGACATGAACCAGCAGGCCCTCAAGAAAGTGCGGAAGGCCTATCCCGGTGTGCAGGTCACCACAGACTGCGATGAACTGATCAAGAATCCCGATATCGACGCCGTCGGCATTGCGACCCC
>PMNM01000100.1 GCA_003161855.1 Syntrophaceae bacterium
TACACCGCATTCCTCCCCGGCTGGTGCCGGGGAATTCCAAGTCGCGGGATTAATACCGAATCGCTTTCATTGGCGCTTTTTTTAAGTTGACTTCAATACACTCTTCTGCCCGCTTGTGCCTTGAGTATCAAGGCATGGGATGAGGAACGGATGTCGTGATGCCCCCCGGGCTCAGTCATCTGTGCCGAGCACTACATTTTGTGGTCAAGATTTTCTTGACATACAAGACCAGACTTTATATACTTTTACTCTCACAAAAAAGAAGTTCTTATCAATCGAATTTCGCGCTGTGGGTTGTTGGAAATTCGAATTATCATTTCTCTTACGGAAAGCTAACGCTATGCGGAGTGATTGGAATGACGAAAGGCAGGATACTGGTGTATTGGCATGCCTTAACGGATTTGTCCCCAACCGGTTATTTTGCAAAAGTTGTTACGATTGCATGTCGATATAGAATAGAAGAATAAGCTATTTTAAAAAAGCGGTGTGGTGATGAAAGTCCGGGGCGGTATTTTAATGGAAGCGGGGAAAGATCTTTCGATTCAGCAATCGGATGACACCAGAAAATTGTTCGCCTATCTATCGCTGACGGGTAAAAACGTGTCTTTGTATCCCGAAGGCCACAGCATCAGTATGAATTCCATCAGGCAGTTTCACGCGAAGCTGGAAGCCTACATTCGTCAATACGGCGATATCAGAATTGAAATTGAAAAAGATCGTGTGATTTGTCAGGGTATAGAGGTTCATACGGGACAGTCTGAAGAAGGAACGTTGCCTTTCACACTTTTCCGGGACGGCATACGGTGGCTGGAATTCACTGAAGGAATCGATCTGGAAGAAACCCGGGAGATATTATTCATTATCCACAAGTATTCAATATTGACGACTGAGCCGGAAGGAGACATCGTAACTGACTTCTGGGAAGCCCATTTTGACCATGTGCTATATAAAGCCGACGATTTTATTTCAGCACTAGCGCTGGATCAGATTGACAGCCTTTCAAAATCGGACACAATGCACCCCACGGCGGAAGCCGAAATCGGACCCGAAGACAAACCGGAGTCACTGGACGGCCCCGCCATTGATTCGGTGTCACTGGGCGGCCCCATCATTGATTCTGCGTCGCTGGGCGGCCCCATCATTGATCCGGCCTCTTTTGTGCTGACACCCCGGGAACAAACCGAACTGCAGGAAATGGTGTCTCGTGAGGAAACGGCGTCCGCCACAGAACATCTGAATATGTTGCTGGACATGCTTCTGGAGGAGCAGGGAGAAAAAGACTTTAATATTGTCCTGGAAGTCATGTCGGAAGAATTTGAAGGTTCTTTGGGTCGCCATGATTTTGAAGCCGCCCTTATCATTATCGATGGAGTGCGCAAGATTCTGGACAGCGGACGGCTAAGCTCGTCTTGGGCAGGCCCGTTGATCGAGTCCTTCTATAAGGACATCTCCTCCGATTCCAAATGTTTGAAACCACTGGAGGAGATTTGGAGTAATTTAAATGTGCAGCAGATAGAAACGCTCAAACGGATTTTTCAGCATTTGAATCCAGGGGCCGTCGATACCTTGGTGCATCTCCTGCTCTTAGGACAGCCGTCACAGCTTGAGAAAATAGTAGAGGATACCATTATTTCCCTTGTCTGTCAGGACGTGAGCTGTCTGGAATCGCTGATCAATGATTCGGACGAAAGAATAGCCGAGATGCTTGTTCCTGTCCTGTCCAGACTAGAAGGAGATACGTCTTTTAAATATCTGATGAAACTGGCCCGGCATTCGTCGGTATCCGTTCGGCGGATGGCGATCAGGGCGATTGCGAATACGCGCGGCAATCAGAAGTCGGCAATATTCGAGTTCATCGACGACCCGGACGCCTCGGTACGCCATGTGATCCTGACGCAAATGGGCCAATCCCGAAACGAGATCGCGGAAGACCTTATGATGCAATATCTTCAAAACCGAAAATTCAGCGCCGCACAGATCGAGCACATTATGGAATGTTTCAGAACGCTGGGGAAATGCGGATCGTCGCGGTCTATACCCTTCCTTCGTAAAACACTGCTGCATAGGAAGTGGATGGCCGGTTTGAGTAAGTCGGCGTATCGTGAAGGCGCCGCGCTTGCACTGGTCGCTTTGAAAATACCGGAAGCCCGGCAAGTGATCGAGGCGGCGGGCCGAAGCTTTCATCCCGGCCTGCGCAGGATCGCGCGCGAAGCGGGGAGAGAATATTTCCCAAAAAATAGAGGAGGACGATAATCATGTCGGAGCGACAATCGATTCCGGAGCGATTGGGGCATGATTTTNNTAACTATCAGCGGAGACATCAGCCTCTTTCTTTATCGGAGCCGTTTTCATCTCGGAGGAGAAAAACTTCGATACCGTAGGGATGCGACAGTTGTCGTTTACAACATGGTGGAGTTTTTTTCTAAGCGAGGCATCGGGAGCGTGAATTTTCTAGAGTCGTCACACAATGCTTTGCCCGAAAACATCATGACGTTTACACGTCTGTTCAATGATGCAATAAGGCATGAGAACCCC
>PMNM01000008.1:0-785 GCA_003161855.1 Syntrophaceae bacterium
GTTACTACAGGGAGAAATGATTGATTTCTTTCGTGAGCGCCTGAACACGGCGCTATTGGCGGGTATCTTACCGGAGCAGGTGATCATCGATCCTGGCATAGGCTTCGGCAAAACGAGAAGTGACAACCTGAAACTGCTCAAGTATCTGCCTGAGTTTAATGTCATGGGCAGACCGATCCTGACCGGGCCATCCCGGAAATCTTTTTTAGTACAGGAAGAATGTGGGGGGACTGTGGATCGCCTGGAAGAAACAGCCGCAGCTGTGACAGCAGCCATCATGAACGGGAGCCAGGTCGTGAGGGTCCACGATGTCAAAGCCATGAAAAGGGTGGTGGCCGTCGCTGACGCCATTGTAAGGGCTTAGGAATGATTGTGGGGACAGGGATTGACCTGGTTAATATCGGACGCCTGAAGAAAATCCTCGAAAAGTGGGGTGACCGGTTTACTTTGCGGTTTTATTCTCGGCGAGAGATTGAATATTGTTCAAAAAAGGCAGTTCCCGCTATTCACTTTGCCGCCCGTTTTGCCGCTAAAGAGTCATTCCTCAAAGCCTTGGGGATCGGAATCGGAATGGGGATTCAATTAAAGGATATCGAGGTGATCAACAGTCCGAAAGGCAAGCCGGAACTGGTGCTGCATCATCAGGCAGAAGATATCATGGCGCAAAAGTGTATTCGGCATAAACAACTGAGTCTGACCCATACCTCCGAATATGCCGCTGCGGTGGTGATTCTAGAGAAATGAAAAGATTAAAAATGATTTCCGGAGATCCGACGAAGACGTTT
>PMNM01000008.1:795-4912 GCA_003161855.1 Syntrophaceae bacterium
CCAGTTCACGTGACCTGCAGGATTTGGGATATGAGGAATTTTTTTTTGGAAAAGGGGTTACCGTTATCGAATGGGCGGAAAAGATACAGGATATCATTCCAGAAAAATCCTTATCGGTCACGATGGCTTACCTGGACCAGAACCAACGAAGTATTGATATGAAGGGGCCGCCAGATCAAATAACCCGGATCTCAAATGTATTGAAAGAGGGAGGTTTTTAAAAGAATGGCNNGCCATGGCCGGTGAAACAGACCGATTGATCAGCCTGGCTCATCAGGTGGCCGATGATCCCGATGAAAGAGAATATGATGCCCTCATTTCAACGGGGGAGCAGATCACCGTAACCTTATTGGCGATGATGTTGAATAAATTAGGTTACAAAGCCAAATCATTACTGGGTTTTCAGGCAAAGATCCTCACGGATCAGGCTTACAAAAAGGCGCGAATTCTCAGTATAAATGCAAAAGCGATCAAGAGTGAACTTAAAAAGGGAACCATCGTCGTCATTGCCGGCTTCCAGGGGATTGATGCTGAGAATAACATCACGACGCTCGGACGGGGAGGATCCGATACCAGCGCCGTTGCCCTGGCGGCTGCCTTGCGTGCGGATGTTTGTGATATTTTCACAGATGTGGATGGTGTTTATACAACGGATCCCAGTATCTGCAGCAAAGCCCGGCGTCTGAATAAGATTTCCTATGACGAGATGTTGGAGATGGCCAGATCAGGGGCAAAAGTGCTGCAGCCCCGATCAGTGGAAATGGCAAAGAAATTTCAGGTTCCCGTGTATGTCCGGTCTACCTTTAGCGATGAAGGCGGGACCCTGGTTACCAAGGAGGATAAAGAGATGGAGAGAGAAGTGGTATCCGGTGTGACCTATGACCGGGATCAGGCGAAAATTACGATCGTCCGCGTTCCGGACCGGGCCGGGATAGCGGCTCGGTTGTTCACGCCCCTGGCGGAGCATAATATCATCGTCGATATGATTATCCAGAATGCGAGCATCGATGGTTATACCGATTTGACCTTTACGGTATCGAGGAAGGATATTAAGCAAGCCAATAAACTGATTGAAGAAGTAGCCAAAGATATTGGAGCGCAGAAGGTGGAGGTTGATGAGAATGTTGCCAAAGTATCCATTGTCGGCGTCGGTATGGTCAGTCACGCCGGTGTGGCGGCCAAAATGTTTGCAACCCTTGCCCATGAAGGGATTAATATTTTGATGATCAGCACTTCTGAAATCAAGGTTTCCTGTGTTATGCAGGCCAAATACACCGAGCTTGCCGTCATGGTCCTTCATGATGCATTCGAATTGGACAAGCGATCGTAAGCGTTGATCACACCCCTCCGCAAGAGACAAATTGACGGCTTGATCACTGTCGTGCTGATCACGGCCGTCGTTGTCCTGTCGATGTATTTTTTGGCCCGGTTTCCTTCCCATGAAGTTCAAATCTCCCATGATAATCTCCATAGCGGGCCTGTCATCATTAAACTGCAGGGGAATGTTGATCAGGGAGGGATTTATTTTCTTCCTGAAAAGGCTACCATCTCCAGCCTTCTGGCGATTGCTGGTATTGAGGACCGGAAGCGGTTCGATCACCGCATTCTTGACACGCCCCTGCGGGCGGGTCAAAGTGTTACCGTGCATTCCGGAGACCGGCTGGACATCGGAGAGATGAATGCGGCGGAAAGGCTGGCCCTCGAGATGCCGATCGATCTCAATCGAGCCACTGTTGAAGATCTGATGCTGGTATCGGGAATCGGAGAACGTACGACCGAAAAAATCGTACCCGGCATTAAGGAAAGAAAGTTATCCCAGTTAAGAAAATATTTTTGCATCGGGAAACATTCCGGAAGATAAGATCCGTCGTAACGAAATGGTTATCTCATTTCGCTGCGATATTGACTGAGATAGCTCAGAACACGCTGCACGTAGTTTTGTGTCTCACGATAGGGGGGGATGCTGTAATGATACCTGGCGACCGCATTCTCACCGGCATTGTAAGCGGCCAACGCCAGAGAGAGGTTTCCATTGAAAAGCTTTAAGAGGTAACTAAGATACCGGACACCTCCGTCAATATTTTTTTCGGGATGGAAACTGTCCTGGACCTGGAGAGACGAAGCGGTTGCCGGCATGAGCTGCATCAGTCCCTTTGCCCCTTTCCGGGATACGGCCTGATGGTTAAAATTTGATTCTGCTTTGATGACCGCCTTGACAAGGGCTGAGTCAACCTTGTATTTTTCGGCGGCCCGGGTGATCAGATGATCATACTTGTTGATGTCTGCGGGGCTGACCCTGATAAGGACACGCTTTTCCCTCAGAATCAGATCATACTTAACATCCTTCTGTGTGGGGACATTGGTCAAGTGAATAATGCCGTCTTTATCCACATACCTGTAGATATCCGCATAGGTCATGACAGGGAAGGACAGCCCTGTTAAAAGAATGACCATTATCAGAAATAGGATGATTTGTTTCTGTTTCATACCTGTCACACTGAAATTATAAAAATAAATCCTGTCAAATATATAGTTCCTTGATATTTTTACTTTATCCTGAACGTTTATACAAGAAATATTTTACGTCATTGTCCTTGACATGTCCATGCTATGATGGTAAGGGTCAACGGAATTTTAATATAACCATCAAGTCGGGGCGTGGCGCAGTCTGGTAGCGTATCTGAATGGGGTTCAGAGGGTCGGAGGTTCAAATCCTCTCGCCCCGACCAATAAAATCAAACAGTTAGCCATTCACCATTGTGCCTCTCTTCTCAATTCTTCCTCTTTTTGACCAGAGCCACGGATTCAGCGGTTAATCCATTTGAGAGATGGACTGCTCAACCTGTAACAAGTAAGAACCGCTATTCCGGAAATCGCTTACAATTAAAAATAGACTGTGTTAAGAATTCATTCCTTAATGATTGTTGAGAGGGGATATCTGAGCCGTGAAATTCATTCCAAAAGAAGTACAGTTTTCTGATCACTTTGAGGAACTGGCGGAAAAAATCCAAGAGGGTGGAATGCTTTTCATGGAAATATTGAATGACTATAAAAATTCAGAAACGAAAATATCAAAGCTGAAAGAAATCGAACACGAAGCGGATACTATTACCCACGGAATTTATCAAGATTTGCACAAAACCTTTATTACCCCTTTAGACAGGGAGGACATCTATTCTCTGGCAAATAAGATGGACAATATCCTGGATATGATCGAAGAGTCAGGTACAAAAATGCAACTTTACAAGATCAAAGAGCCAGCTTCCGAGCTTATAGAGCTTGCCCTAATCCTGAATAAATCCATTGTCCTTGTGAATAAAGCCATTCATGCCATGAGACAGCGTAGTAAGAAAGTTAAAATAGTCCTTGAGACCTGCATAGAAATCAATTCTTTGGAAAATGAGGCAGATCATGTCCTTCGGCAATCTATGGCGCGCCTTTTCGAGCGAGAAACAGATGTTATTGAACTGATCAAATGCAAAGAAATCCTTGAGCGCATTGAAGAAGCGACTGATATCTGCGAGGACGTTTCAAATATTATTGAGGGGATCATTTTGAAATACGGGTAAGATTCCTGACAAATCGACCCCGGCAATGATCGCACTCCGGAGCGGATAAAATCTCAAAAGGANNAAAAGGAGATAAAACATGGAGTCTTTTTTTTCATCAGAAATAGCCATCCCCCTTTTCCAGTTTATGCTTCTATTAACTTTGATTACTTTTGCCTTTCTCTTTGGTTATTTGAAATTAGCTCTATTGATCAATTACTGTTTTGCGATGTACTGGGGTTATATACTGAATGTCGACATTTTTACCGATAAAGGAGACCTTATTCTCAACCCCTTCACATATGTCTATATGGGATTCGGTTTTGTAATAATTCTTCTTGCCATCATGGGCTTTTGGAGCCGAAAGTGAGCATTGTACCCTATAATTCTGAATAAGGATTGGTTTAATAGAAAAGAATTTTCTGTTTTTTACTATCTGTAATGTTGCTTTTCTGATTCGGATTCCCCGTTCAACATTTCAATCGGACATGCGAAAAAGCCGCCCCTCAGCTGACCTGCCCCCGAATCTTGTACCACATTTAAAGTTAGGAATCTTCCATTTTATGTTC
>PMNM01000110.1:0-216 GCA_003161855.1 Syntrophaceae bacterium
AACCGGAAAGTGAAGAGAAACCGTCGTGCCTTTGCCCAGTGTGCTTTCAATCTCCATCGATCCCTCATGAGCTTTCATGAGATGTTTTACGATCGATAAGCCCAGGCCGGTGCCACCCATTTCCCGGGACCGCGTTTTATCGATGCGATAGAACCGCTCGCCCAGTCTGGGGAGTTCGCTCTTTGAGATCCCGATGCCGGTATCGGTGATCTTGAT
>PMNM01000110.1:240-10817 GCA_003161855.1 Syntrophaceae bacterium
GGCAAGTCCTTCCAGATGAAGCTTTGTCTCGCCCAGCTCAATACTGGAAAGGGTCAGCAGATCATCGACCAGCCGGTTCAGACGCTGGGCGTTTTCATGAATGGTCAGAAGAAATTTCTGCGCTTTTACCCTGTCATCGATGGCTCCCTGCTGGAGCGTTTCCACAAATCCGATAATGGCCGTCAGAGGCGTCTTAATTTCATGGGTCACATTGGCCACAAAATCAGCCCGGACCTGCTCGAGCTTTTTCAGGCGCGTCACATTGTGAAAGACGATCATGGTTTTGGGGTCCTGCCCGGGCAGACTCTTAACGGCGGAGATATTCACATCGAGGATCATGGGGTTTTCATCGCCCAGAGTGATTTCCTCTAAAACGATCTCTCCCGCTTGCCGGAAGCGATTCAAGGCGTCCTGCAATGCAATATTCCGGAAGGCCTCAATGGGCGTTTTTCCTACGATATCAGCATATTCACGGCCGATCATCTCCGCCATGCCTTTGTTGAGACCCTCGATCCGGTTCTGGCTGTCCAGTACCATGACCCCTTCGGCCATACTGGCGAAGGCAGCGCGGAGCTTCCATTTTTCCTCATTGGCCACCCTGATTTTTTCCTGAAGTTCAGCCACCATGTCATTAATATTCTTAGATAGCTGTCCAATTTCATCCCGGGAATCAATCATCAGCATTCCCGAAACGTCTCCCTTTCGAATTTTATCCGTAAAGGCCTCAATTTCCTGTATGGGGGAAATCACTTTCATTGAAAAAATAAACGCCACAATCATGGATAAAATAATAATCAGAAGCAAAACCTGAAAGATGGAANNGGCCACATAGAGCATATCCATCTTGAGCGTCCGGCTGTAACGAGTGGCTGTGCCTTTCCCTTTTACACGGGCTTCCTGGATCTCAGAGCGGTTCAGATGATTGTCCAAATCTTTTGTTTGACCGTTCGAATCCAATGTCACCAAACCCCTGGCATCAATCAACGTCACCCGCGCACGGGATCGCTCCACCAGGGCCTGAGATTGTTTTTCAATCTCCCCTTCCGGCATCAACGCAATGATCTGCGTCTCTGCCATCAGGTCCTCCTCAATCCATCGGGTCAAACCTGTCCTGAGCTCCCGTTCGATGAAAAAACCGGCAATGACCACGGCCAGCACGGCAATGACCAGATAGGTCCCAAACAGCTTGTAAAAAAGACGGGGCGTCATTCTTTGGACTCGCTGGATGATGATGATTTATGCCGGACGCTCTGCCCCGTTACCATGTAGACCACCATATCGGCAATACCGGCAGCGTGGTCGGAAATCCGTTCCAGGCTTTTGGAGATCTGCATAATATACAACGACGCATGAATTTTCCGGGGGTCTTCCAGCATAAAGGTGAAAAGCTCTCTGAAAATCTGTTCGTTCAGCTGGTCGATTATATCATCCTCTACGCGGACCTTCTTCGCCAGCTCAACATTTTCATGAACCAGGGCATCCAGGCTTTCTTTGATCATGGACCGGGCGATGTCCGCCATCCGGGGAAGATCGATGTAGGGCTTGATTTGCNNAGGTGGCCGTTGATTTTGATGGCCGTCGTAATGAAACGCAGATCGCGAGCAGCCGGCTGTCGCAATGCCAGCAGGCGGATACATTTTTCCTCGATTTCCACATCGATTTTGTCGATCTGATTGTCATCAGAGATAACCTGCCTGGCCAAGTCGGAATCCCGCTCCAGAAGGGCTTTGACGCTCCGGTCAATGGCCCGCTCTGTCATGGCGCCCAGGTAAAGAAGCCCGTTCTTGATTTCCTGGAGTTCCCGTTCATATTCCCTGCTGGTATGCTGTTTCTCTTCCATTGATCCGCCCCTTTTTAACCGAACCGCCCGGTAATATATTCTTCCGTCTGTTTGACATCCGGATTGGTGAAAATCTTTTCTGTGGTATTGAACTCGATCAGTTTCCCTATATAAAAAAATCCTGTATGCTCCGAAACGCGCGCCGCCTGCTGCATGTTATGTGTCACGATGATAATCGTATATTGCTTCTTCAGCTCGTCGATGAGTTCTTCGATCTTCGCGGTGGAGATAGGATCCAGCGCCGATGTCGGTTCGTCCATCAGCAGGATATCGGGTTTCATGGCCAGCGCTCTGGCAATACAGAGTCGCTGCTGCTGGCCTCCGGACAGGGTCATGGCGGAGTGATCCAGGATATCCTTGACCTCATCCCACAAGACAGCCTGCTTCAGACTTCCTTCAACGAGGGTTTCCAGATCACTCTTGCTTTTAACCCCCGACAGTTTCGGTGCGTAGGTGATGTTGTTGAATATGGATTTCGGAAATGGATTGGGTTTCTGGAAAACCATGCCGATNNTCTGAGCAGGGTCGATTTCCCGCAACCGGAGGGTCCGATCAGGGCGGTGACGCGGTTTTGTTCAAAATCCATGGTGACGTCAGTCAGTGCCCGGAACGAACCGTAAAAAAAATCCACATTTCTTGTTTTTATTATAACGTTCTTTTCCACGATTACCACCTTTTTTTCCTTCTCATGGAACTTCTGATTAAGATCGCAATCAGATCGATGCCCAGTACCAGGCCGACCAGAACCAACACGGTCCCATACTGGAGAGACCTTGTCTGTTCGATATGTGTTCCGGCTGTTGCCAGGACATAGATATGATAAGGCAGGGCCATGACCTCGTCAAAGATTGATTTGGGGAGGGATGCCGTAAAGAAGGCCGCCGCCGTAAACATGATCGGCGCTGTTTCCCCGGCGGCGCGGCCAACTCCAAGGATCGATCCGGTCAGAATGCCCGGCAGCGCCGACGGCAGGACAATCCGGGCGATGGTGCTCCATTTGGAGACACCCAGAGCCAGGGAGGCTTCCCGGAATGTCTGAGGCACTGACTTCAGCGCCTCTTCCGAAGCGCCGATAACCGTCGGCAAAATCAGGATTCCCAGAGTCAGAGACCCGGCAAGGATACTGGAGCCGAATTTCAGGAAAACAACAAAGAAACCAAGACCAAAGAGCCCGAAAACCACGGAAGGCACACCGGCCAGGCAATTGACCCCGATGCGGATGATGCGAATCCAGCGTCCCTGTTTTGCATATTCCGTCAGGTAGATCGCCGAAACGACCCCCAGGGGCAGGGCTACGGAAATAGCCCCGATGGTCAGATACAGGGTGCCGACAATCGCCGGCATGATCCCGCCCGCCGTCATGGAATCTGTTGGTGGCAGGGTCAGAAAATCCCAGCTGATGGCCCGGAAGCCATGAAAAAAGATATAGGTTAGAATTCCTATGAGTGCAGCGGTAATGATCAGCGCCGACAGGCGTACCACACCGAAGAAAATGGTCTGTTTAAAATAACGCCATTTAATGTAGGATTTCTGGTTTTCAACTTTCACAGCGTTCCCGATCCCACTTCTTTGAATTTATTGGAAAAATAATCGGCAATCAGATTAAAGGCCAGCGTCACAAAAAACAAAACGATCCCCGTGGCAAACAGAGCATGATAATGCCCGCTTCCAAAGGGAGCTTCGCCCATTTCTGCGGCAATACTCGCCGGCATGGGACGGACCGAATCAAAGATACTCTGCGGAATGGCCGCAGCACCCCCGGCAACCATGAGCACGACCATGGTTTCGCCAATCGCCCTGGCCATGCCCAGAATGACCGCTGTGGAAATGCCAGACAGCGCAGCGGGAATAATAACCTTGATAATCGTTTCATATTTCGTCGCCCCCAGGGCATAGGAGGCTTCCTTAAACTCCCGGGGAACGGCGTAAATAGCGTCTTCGGAGATGCTCGATATGGTAGGAATGGCCATAATCGCCAGCATGACCGAGGCGTTGATGATATTCAGACCTGTCGGCAGATCAAAGGTTTCCTGAAGCCACGGGGCTACAATCACCATGCCGAAAAACCCGAGCACAACGGAAGGAAGTCCGGCTAAAAGTTCAATAATGGATTTCAAGTACTCTTTGATGGCGCCGGGAGCGATCTCAGAAATATAGATGGCGGAAAGGACTCCCAGGGGTACGGCGATGAGACAGGCAAAGAATGTAACGACTAAGGAACCCACAATCAGGGGCCAGATCCCGTATTCCGGGGGATCATAGGTGGGATACCAGGCAGAACCAAAGATGAATTTGAACACCGATATCTGCTGAAAAATGGGCATCCCTTCCCGGAACAGGAAGATTACAATCAATCCCAAGATGAGCACGGAAAAGAATGCAAAACAGGCAAAAAGATTTCTAATAATGATTTCCCTGAAATGTCTGGTCACAGTTCACCTGATGGATTTAATTTTGAACACGCTCGCATCCCACGGAAACCGTTCGAAAATTTGTTTTCCGGGGGATGACGCTGCAACTGCGGAGATTATTTCTTTCCCTTCTTCGATGTCTCTTTTGCCATGGGCAACGGAACGAATCCTTCTTTCGCGACCAGTTTCTGTCCCGCAGGACTCAGCACGAATTTTATAAATTTGGCCACTTCACCTGCCGGCTGCCCGTTGGTGTACATATACAAATTCCTGGCAATTGGATATTCCTTGGAAATGGCGGTTTTTGCAGAGGCCTGGATGCCGTTGACCGTCAAAGCCTTGATCGATTTGTTCACATACCCCAACCCGATATAGCCAATCGCGTATTTGTTTTTTGAGACCGCCTGCACGATGGCACCGCTAGAGGCCTGCATCTGGGCCCTGGGTGTCACCTTGGCCTTGTTGAGAACCATTTCGGCCCATGCCTCAAAGGTTCCGGAGCTGCTGTCTCGGGAGACGACCACGATCTGCAGGTCATCGCCGCCGACTTCTTTCCAGTTTGTGATTTTGCCCTGATAAATCTGGCTCAACTGGTCGATGCTCAGGTTCTTGACTTTGTTGTTCGGATGGACAATCGGAACAATTCCATCGATCGCAACAACGGTGGTAACGGGATTCACACCCTTTGATTTGGCCAGTGCCACTTCATTAGCCTTGATTTCCCGTGATGAATTGGCAATGTCCGTCGATTTATCGATCAGGGCTTTGATCCCATCGCCGGACCCACCCCCGGACAGGGAAATATTGACGCCCGGATTCGCCTTCATATAAGCTTCCAAAGTCGCTTGTGCGATCGGAAGCACTGTCGTCGAACCCTTGATGACGATTTTTTCCGCAAAGGCCGCGCCGGTGCCAAATAACAGACACAACGCAATCAACATAAACTGTTTTACATACTTGTTCATTTACTTAGATCCTCCTCCTTTTTTCTCTGCAGGATAAAGAAGAATTGTTACAATTCGATGACGGGATTGTGAAGATTTGTTGAAATATTGCTTATGTCAGATCGGCGAATTTATAGCCGATGCCACGGACGGTTAAAATATATTTGGGATTTTCCTTATCTTGTTCAATCGTAGCCCGGAGACGGCTGATGTGGACATCCACCGTCCGGGGTTCAACGAAGGCCTCGTCTCCCCAGACATAATCCAGCAGTTGATCGCGACTGTAAACCCGGCCCGGGTGCCCCGTAAAGAACTTGAGGAGCTTGAATTCCCGGGAACTCAGATCGACCTTTTTCCCGTCCACCGCGACGGTGCAGGATCCAAAATTTACAGAAAGTCCCTGAAAGGCAAAGGTTTCGGAGAGCTCTATCTGCTGCCGGCCTTCATAACGGCGCAGTACGGCACGGATCCGGGCGATGAGTTCCCGGACGTTGAACGGTTTCGTGACATAGTCGTCTGCGCCTAACTCCAGCCCCAGAATTTTATCAACCTGATCGGACTTTGCGGTCAGCATGATGATGGGCAGGGTTTCCGTCGCGGCATCGCGCCGGATCAATTTGCAGACCTCTAAACCATGAATGCCCGGGATCATCAGATCGAGAACAACCAGGTCCGGTTTTGCAGTTTTCACCCTTTCCCAAGCCATCTGACCATCATAGGCCTTGATGACAGCAAAGCCTTCCTGTTCAAGGTTATAGGAAATCAGTTCGACAATGTCTTTCTCATCGTCTACGACCAGGATTTTTTTCTGCGCCATCATTCAGTTCCGATCTAAAAATGATTACTCCGGTTTCACCGCATGAACCTTGATGCTGGCGATGGTTCCCTCAACCGCTTCCATGATCTTTTCCGGCGTCATGTCCAGATGAGCGACGATCGCCTGAGCCGTGGGGTCATTGGCCATACAGTCAATGGGGAACAGGGATTCCTCCATGATCCGGACGTCCCGGAAACCTGCCTGCTCAATCACGCGGAGATACTCATCTCTCATTACGGCCCCGGACATACAGCCCACATAGGCCGCAATGGAATTCATGATGAAATCGGGCAGCGGCCTGCACAAAACAATGTCGGAAACCATCAGCCGGCCTCCCGGTTTCAGAACCCGGAAGGCCTCCCGGAAAACCCTTCCCTTGTCCGGCGCCAGGTTGATGACGCAGTTGGAAATAACGGCATCCACGATCTGATCGGCGACCGGCAGGTTCTCAATTTCCCCCAGGCGGAATTCAACATTTCCATAGCNNAGAACGGTTTCCCCCTCCTTCAAAGAAGCCAGGGCCAGAGGATTGCCGCATCCCAGCCCCAGATTGGCCCCTTCGGGAACCGACTTCAGGTCTTTATCGGCATAACCGATTTTCTTACTGATCTCCGCTGCCATATCCACGCCTCCGCAGCAGGCGGTGGCGGGCAGACAGCAGGGGCTACCCGCCTGAGCGATTTGTGCATAACTCTCTCTGACGACCTTTTTGACAATCTCCTCTTTCATGATCAACACTCCCATCGTCTCTCATTCATTGATATTATATCATCGTTTTCATGACCGGTCCAAGCATACCCTTGATCATTTCCGTCAGCCCTTCCACCTTGATCAGGGTACAACAGCAAACCTCCCCGTCCTTTTCCCAACTGACCAGGGCCAGCGTCACTTCCATCAGAAAATACCCGAACCGGGCCACGCCCCTCTCAAATTCCGTTTCCTGGGGCCGTAATTTCAGCCGCTCCGAGATTTTGCCGAATTCCGCGTCCTTCCCCGTGAAAACGACGGCGGCAGTGGCACTGCCGCTGATCACATGGGTTCCCATGAACAGGCTGTTGGTCCGTCTGCTGAGCGGCGTTTCCACCGGCAATGGACCGACCGTTTTTTCCACAGGATAGGTTTCGCCCGTCAGGGTTGCCTCATCCACAAAGAGATCTTTTGAATCCAGAATGAGAGAGTCTGCGGGAACAGAATCCCCGGCATTGAGACTGACGATATCTCCGGGAACAACCTCCTCAAGGGGAATATCTTTGGCCCCGCCATCCCGAAGCACCGTCGTCTTGATTTTCACGATGGCCAGCAGTTTCTCGACAGCATCCGCAGCCCCTCTTTCCTGCCAGAAACCAAGCAGACCGCTGACCAGCACAATCACGAGGATGATCACAGCATCCGTCGAATCACGAAGGAAGAGGGAAAGTCCTGCCGCAGCAAGCAGGGTCAGAACGATAGGATTTTTGAATTGAGCCAGCAGAAGAGTGAGAGTATCAGACCGGCCGGGTGGTTTGAGAAAATTGGCGCCATAACGCGCCAGCCGCTGCCGGGCTTCGTCATCCGTTAATCCTTCCGGATGAGTTGCGAGCTGCTCCAGCGCCTGCGCGGATGATACACTCCAGAATGCAAAAAACGGTTTGTCCATAAAATGCTTCTCTGAAGAGTTCAATAGCAGCAGCGTTGATCAGGCATGGCGCCAGCCTTCGACCACCAGTCGCTTGAATCCCATAAAGGCATTGAGGTTAATCCGCAATGGGACTTCCGGCAGTTCCCGGGGGACGAAAACGGTCATCCCTTCTATCGTCTCCTGCCTATAGTTCTGGGGGTCGTGGGGATTGCCGAACCGGACGGACGGCCCGGGCTGATAGGGAATGCAGCACCCTTGGACGGTAAGGTATTCCAGATACAGGACCCCTCCACTATGAAGGGCATATTGACACGCTTCCGGTGTAAAGGTAAGCATCAACCATCTCCTTTTCGATTCTGTTTCGATAATATCACGCTTTATGATCATACCACAACAGGCGATTNNAATTAACATTCCGCGGATTCCCTTTAAAGGGCATAAAGAGTAAGGTGCCGGCTTATATGAACGATATCACATCCACCGAAAAACTCCTTGATATTATTAGGGAAAACAAGAAAGAGTCCCCGCCGGCGGCCACAGCGGACAAAACACCGCTTCCCTTACCGCCAAAAAAAATCAAGCTGGCTTTCCCCGGGAAGACGTCCATACAAAAAAACATTACGGTCGGCGTCGATATCGGCCACGATTTTCTGCGACTGGTCAAAACGACAAAATCTTCCGATAAAAATAGATGGAAATTGTTAGACTATCAAACCATTCCCCTGAACCGTCTGACGCGTAAGGGAACGCCCGAATTCCTTGATTTCCTGAAAAGCGAAATCACCCGGTTTTGCGGATCTTATCAAAAGATCAATATCTGGGCGATCATGTCGGCAGCAAATGTCAACGTTCGTCATATCCGGATACCGAAGGTCGCGAAAAACGAGATTGAAAATTTTGTTTTCTGGTCCATAAAAAAAGAAGCCCCCTTTAATGAAAAAGAAACCCTGTTGGATATCGAAATTCTGGAAGAGATCACCGAGCAGGGTGCTCCCAAATGGTTCGTCATGGCTTACACCGCGCCGAAGCGGGAAATCGAAGAAATAAAAAATCTTTTTTCAAAAGTCGGTTTACCTCTGACGGGCATCTCCATTGTCCCCTTTGCCGTCCAGAATATATTCAGAACAGGGTGGCTGCCAATGCTTGATGGAACCGTGGCCAGTCTGTTCATCGGTAATGATTTTTCCCGCATCGATATCTATTCCAAAGGGACTCTGGTCATGACCCGCGGCATCAAGGCCGGCATCAACAGTATGGTCGAATCCCTGTTGGAAGTTCTTCTTGAAAAAACCCAGGGCGCAACGGATGCAGCAAAAGAAAAAACACCCGTCATTGGCATGGAGCAGGCCAGAAAAGTCCTTTTCAGTCTCAGCCCTGACTCTAAAGCTTTAACAGAGCGGGATGCCGGGTATCACCTGACCGAAGAAGAAAAACTCCAGATTGTTCTGCCCGCCCTGGGAAGGCTTGTCAGACAGATCGATCGAACCTTTGAATACTATAGCCAGGCTCAGGTGAGCAAGATTTTTGTCACCACCGCCATGAACATTTACCAGCCCCTGATCGCTTACGTGGGTGAGCAACTGGGGATTGAAAGCGATATTCTGAATCCCTTTGATCGCAATCTGTCCGGCATCGACGGAAACATCCAGACAGACAACCTTTCAGAAAGGGTCGCTTTGACACCGGCTCTGGGGATGGCCCTTTCCGAGAAGACCCATACGCCGAACCTCCTGTTTACCTATAAAGACAAACAGCGGCAAACTCAAATGACCCTCATCAATGTTGGCGTTTTTGCGCTTCTTGCTGTAGTCGCAATCATTTCCGTGGGTGTTTTTCTGTATGGGCTTGGCATCAACAACATAAAAAAGTCCGATGTGAGCCGTCTGCAAAAGCAACTCACCCAGTTTCAGCCAAACGTCAATAAGAGCGATATCCTGCAGTTGGCGGTCAAAGCCAAACAGCAGAAATATACCTCCGGGGCTTACAGTGAAAGATACCGCAGTATGGCGGTCATCGGTGAACTTTCCGCGCTCACTCCGACCCATATTCGCCTGATCAATCTCGAGGCCGATTTCGGAACGCTTCTGCCGGATAAAACTAAGGAGCCTGCGAAGGAAACGCAAAAACAACCAGCCGGTGGGAAAATGGGCAATCTCGTCGTGGATGGCGTTATTTTCGGAAATCGCCAAACTCTCGAATCATCTTTGGCCGGCTACATCATGAATCTGCAGGCTTCGCCGATATTCCAGCAAATATCCATACAAAAAAACAGTGTTGAACGCATCAAGAAAAGAGATGTCCTGCGTTTTACGATTAACATGAAAATCCTTTAAGAATGATTATGCCTTTAAACGTATTGAAATTAATCAATCACCGAACCGTCATCATCTACCTGACCTGTCTGGCAGGACTACTGCTTTTTATCATCGCCGGGATCATCCCGGTGCAAAGGTCTGCAGCCGAGCTGGACAGGCAAATCAGAGACCTGCAGTTTCAGGTTGATGAACAAAAGAATCTGCAGCCCATTTACCAATCCCTGAAGGCGAAAAGCCAGACCGGCACGGCCAGTGTACTGCCCACACCGGACAGGAAAAAACTTTCCAGAGATTTAATCAGCATGGTTCCTTCCACCTTTGGAAGGATCGCAAAAAATGCCGCTATGGATACCCTGTCGGTGGAACCGGACGTAAACTCCCTGGCGAATCAGCCCCGATATCTGCTGGTTCGTGCCGTCGTCCGAGGAGATTTTTTCAGTTTTCGTAAATATTTAACCGGTCTCGGGGAATTACCCTATTTCGAGCGCATCGAAGAAATTGAAATACAGCAAAATCCGGATATCATGGAATTCAAGATGAAGATCTGGCTGGCGCTGAACTAAAGTCCTGGTAAAGAATTCATTATGCCAAAGTTGACGACAAGACAAATGATTATCTTAGGTGTCATGGTG
>PMNM01000029.1:0-3643 GCA_003161855.1 Syntrophaceae bacterium
GCCGTAGCATCGGCCAGGGCGGCCCTGGGCAGGAGACCGATCAGTTCCGACTCCAGAATGTCGATGCCGTGACGGGCGGCTTCCTGCCGGACGCGGTCGAAAACGGTTTGGATGGACGTTACCCGGTAATCGGTGAGATTCATGGAAACCTGNNTGGCGATGCTCTGCGCGATGCTCAAATCATCTGACTTGAGATTGATGTTAAAGGCAATCAGGGGAATGCGCGCCCCCACTGCCGTTGCCCCGGAGCGTTCATGGAAAACGGCCGGGCCGGCATCGGGAAGCCATTGCGGATCCTGCATTTTTTCTTTCAGTGCCTCATAGCCGCCCCGCCGGATGTCGGAGAGCTCCTTTTTCCAGGGAGCCATGGCCGCCTCCCCGTAAAAGTAAACGGGGATCTGATTTTTTTGACTGAGCTCGCGGCCAAAGGCATGCGCCACTTTGATGGCGTCCTGCATATCGGCGTCGCCGAGGGGGATGAACGGGACGACATCCACCGCACCGATGCGCGGATGAACACCGGCATGTTCTCTCATATCGATCATTTCCAACGCCCTGCTGCAGACGGCCAGAGCAGCCGCNNTTATCCATGCAGATATCCAGCAGCTTCACGCCGGGTGTAGCGGTAAGCGCCGCTGCAATCGTCAGGATCTTCTGCTTGCTCCAGCCTTCACTGAAATTGGGAACGCATTCGATGATCTTCATGTGGACTACCCGGATTTTTTTGAACTTATGCCATAAAAGATGCGCTTGTACAAGCGGTTCCGTCCTGCCGGTTCTTTCAGGAAATATTTGTTTCCATAAAAAGAATGTGTTAAACCGGGGTCCTGGGATAGGATATTTGATGAGATTGCCGCGGCGCTATGCACCACGGCATGACCTGTGGAATAAAGTTTGAAGTCTCTTTGTGAGTTTGATCCTATGAACAAAATGCAGCGCCGAAAAGAAAATGTCGCCCTGCTGTCGGTGATCTCCAACAGCCTGCTTGTCGTCATCAAGCTGGTGGTGGGATTCCTGAGCGGCTCCGTATCGATCATCTCCGAGTCGATTCATTCCGCCGTGGACCTTGTCGCTGCCATCATTGCCATGTTTTCCGTCAAAACGTCCAGCATCCCTGCCGACAGGAAGCATCCTTTCGGTCACGGCAAGTTTGAAAACATGTCCGGCACGATTGAAGCCCTGCTCATTTTTATCGCCGCTTCCTGGATTATTTTTGAGGCCATAAAAAAAATCATGAATCCCCAGTCGATCGAATATGTCGGTTGGGGCGTCGGCGTGATGCTGGTTTCCGCCCTGGTCAATGTCGGGGTATCCAAAATGCTTTTCAAGGTGGGCAGGGAAACGGATTCGATCGCCCTGGAGGCGGATGCCTGGCATCTGCGCACCGATGTCTATACATCGGCGGGTGTCATGATCAGTCTGGCCCTCATCTGGATGGGGGATCAGCTTTTTCCGGATGTGGAGCTGGCCTGGCTGGATCCGGCCGCGGCGATCGGCGTGGCCCTTTTAATCTTCAAGGCCGCCTATGACCTGACGATGCGATCGGCGAAGGATCTCCTGGATGTACAATTGCCGGTCGAGGAAGTGGCCTGGGTCCGCCGTCTGATCATGGGACACCGGCCGGTGATTCACGGATTCCATCAGTTGCGGACCCGGAAGGCCGGCAACTTCCGGTTTATTGAATTTCACCTCAAGATGGAACCGCAGATGACCGTGGAGACCTCGCACCGGATTACGGAAGAGTTAACCGAGAAGATCGAGAGCCATTTCCCCCAGTCCAGCGTGATCATTCATATCGAACCCTGTGATGGCGACTGTGAGGGGAAATGTCTGGACGGATGCCTCCTGCCGGAAGAGGCGCGCCGGAAGGTGACGAAAAACATCAGCCCCTATAAAAGGCGAAAGCCGACTTGAATCGATCACCTGTTCTGACTGCCGCCTTCATCAGAAGAGCTGCTTCCCTTGTAGATATACCGTTCAAACAGCCGGTGGAAGGGGGTCCAGTTGGACTCATTGTCCGGTGTGCCGCTGGTGAAGGTCTGAAAGGCATTGACTTTGGCATCCAGGTCATCGATGTAATGAACGATCATGGCCTCCAGGGTTTTGGGGCGCTTGGGTGATCCGTATTCCAGCGTCCCGTGATGACTGAGGATGAGGTGGCGCAATTCCATCGCCAGGTTTTCCGGGAAGCCCTCGATTTTGGCGATTCTGGCATCCAGCATCTCCACGCCCATGACGATGTGCCCGACCAGCCGGCCCGCGTCGCTGTAATCAATGAGCCGGTCATATTGAAATTCGTAGATCTTGCCGATGTCGTGAAGGATGCCGCCGGTCAGCAGTAAATCCCTGTTGACACCCGTGTAGTGTCTGGCCGCCAGGTCAAGAAGCCGGATGACGGACAGGGTGTGCTCCAGCAATCCTCCCAGGTAAACATGGTGAAATCCCTTTGCAGCGGGCGCTTTTTTGAAAAGTTTGACGATCTGTTCGTCCCGGAAAAACGCCAGCAGGAGGTCCTTCAGGCAGGGGGTTTGAATCTGCTCGACTATGACCAGCAGCTCCGCAAACATGTCGTCGGCATCCCGGCTGGCGGTGGGAAAGTAATCCGCCGGATCGATCTCTTCATCCTCCGTTTTTTTCACTTCCAGCACGGACACCTGCAGATTATTTTTATAGCTCAGGATTCTGCCGACAATGTGGACGATATCCCCCTTTTTGAAATAACCGTCCAGCTCGGTTGCATTCTCCCAGACCTTGCCGTCCAATTCGCCCGTTTTGTCTTTCAGGCGCAGGTTGAGATAGGGAGCGCCCTTCTGCGAATAAGCCAGATTTTTTTCCGACACCAGAAAAGACGTGCTTACTTTTTCCCCCGACTTCATGCCGCTGATATAAAGATTTTTTTTCTTCACAAACCGATCCGCCTTTCATGAGTGTAAACTTGCATGGACCTGCCCCGGATTGCCCCGATGAGGGTGATGCCGGCTTCTGTGGCCAACTGAATCGCCAGGGTGGTGGGCACGGCGAGTGAGACAACCACGGGTATTCCTAGATGCCAAACCTTCTGCACAATCTCTGAAGAGACCCGGCCTGTCCTTAGCATGGCATGATCCCGGCAGTCCATATTTTTCAGCAGGGCATGGCCGGCCAGCATATCGATGGCATTATGTCTGCCGATATCCTCCCGTGAGACCAGGATGTTTCTGCCGTCCGTGAGGGCGGCGCAGTGCGTGCCCCGGGTGAGGCGGTGCAGGAAAGTCACGTCAAGAAAGCGTTCCACGAGATCCAGGACCTGCACCGGCGCCAGGAAGAAGGTTTCTGTCCTGACCGGTTCCGGGGACAGGGCCGGAGCGCCTTTCCTGCCGCTGCGGGCGCCGCTCGAAGTGATGGTTTTCCCGTCAGAACCCTCCGGTTGGCCGGAATCGATTGGTGCGGTTGTATCAATATAGACCGCTGTCCGCTCCGGAGAGATGCGGACCGTCTTGATGTCGGCGGACGATCTGATCCATCCCTCCGACTTGAGAAATCCCAGCGCCAGTTCATCCACATGAAGGCCGGTGCAGGCTGTCGTGATGATGTGACGGTTATTGAGAAAGACTTGCAGCGGCATCTCGCAGACGATGTCCGCCGTGGTTTTGGAAAAACCCTG
>PMNM01000029.1:3650-25188 GCA_003161855.1 Syntrophaceae bacterium
AGATTTTTATAATCCTCCCGCAGGCGGGTCAGGGCCGATGGGTCAAAACATAAATCTTCGTTGATCTTGGTCAGCGTGCCGTCCTTGAGCATGACGTTCAGGATACTGCCGACCTGGGATTTCTGTTCCGTGAATTTTTCCGTCACTTCCCGGAGCGAGGGCGGGGTGAGGGCCGCGTTTCGATACCACTCGGCAATCGCCTGCCGCAATGCTTCCTGGTCGGCCTGCAGGTTGATCCGGTGGTCCGGCAGCCGGATATTTTCCCGGTCCGCGATGATTTTTCCATTTTTTTCGAGATCCCGCATTACGGCATTGAACAATTTCTGGCCGATGAATGCGCCGAGTTTCATCCGCAGCTCTTCCCTGGACAGCCCTTCCTTGAGCGGAAATTTTTCATGATAGGCCCGGATGTCCTGAATCATTTTCTGATGGAGTTCCTGATAAACATCGGAGGACAAAACCCGGGTTTCATCGCGGTCGAGGAGAATGGCCTGTTTCCGGGAGAACAGCGTTTCCAGTTCTTTTCTGACCTGTGCCGGCGGGAAACCGGTGCGGATAACCAGCCCCTGAAGATCGATGCCGGCGAAGGATGACCGCTGGATGATTACGGACAGCTTCTCCAGGTCCGTGCCATGATGCAGCAGATCAAGTTCCTGAATGATCCGGTCCGAATGCCGTTTGTGCTTGCGGGGAAGCGGGTCGATGACCTGTCCGCCGCCGATGGTCGTCACCGGCGAATAGCTCCGGATGACGAAACGGTCCCCCGCCATCACCACAGCCGGAGCGGCGAGGAAAAGCTGTGCGTAGGTTTTCTCGCCCGGCTCTATCTCATCCCGGTCCGGGAGAATCAGCCGCGCCATCACTTCCGTAGTGCCGGTATGGAAGCGGACCAGGGCCCGGTTTTTCATTTTTTTGTCGTTCGCATGCAGGTAGTCGAAAAACACATCCAGACGCTGCGTCGGTTCGAAAGTGCCGGGACGGGTCAAAACGTTTCCCCGCTCGATCGTTGTTTTTTCAACACCCTGCAGGTTGATGGCCGTTCGCTGGCCCGACTCCGCAATGTTGACACTCTGGTTGTGCACCTGCATACCCCGGACCCGGGAGATCGTCCGGCCGGGCAAAACGGCGACTTCTTCGCCGGTGCCGATGGTTCCGGAGACCAGCGTTCCGGTCACGACCGTTCCAAAACCCTTCATGCTGAATACCCGGTCGACGGGCAGCCTGAATAAACCGGCATCGCTCTTTTCACCAATTTCGGCGGCGGCCTGATCCAGAGCCGCCAGAAGGTCGGGGAGGCCTCCTCCCGTCAAGGCGGAGACCGGCACAATCGGGGCGCCTTCCATAAAGGTGCCTTTCAGGAAAGTGCGAATGTCATCGGTGACCAGCTCCTGCCAGTCCTCATCAACCAGGTCCACTTTGGTGAGCGCCACGAGACCTTTCCGAATGCCGAGCAGGGAGCAGATATGGAAATGTTCCCGGGTCTGGGGCATGATGCTTTCGTCTGCGGCGATGACCATCATCACCAGGTCAATGCCCGCTGCGCCGGAGACCATGTTTTTGATGAACCGTTCGTGGCCGGGAACATCCACAACGCCGATGGTCCGGCCGCCCGGCAGGGCCAATGAGGCAAAACCGAGCTCAATGGTGATCCCCCTCTCTTTTTCCTCTTTGAGCCTGTCCGTGTCCACACCGGTGAGGGCCTTGATGAGCGCCGTCTTTCCATGATCCACATGACCGGCGGTACCCATGATGATATGCTTCATGAACAGCAAAGTAACAAAGTCCCTGTGTTTTCACAACAGCAAAAAATTTAAATAATTTAACTTGAAATGGCGGAAAAGATGGTTTATTAAGCGCGGTTTTGATGCTAAGAGGACTTCTTATGAGAATCCTGGGTCTTGATTATGGGAGCAAGAGGATTGGTGCGGCCATTTCCGATGAACTGGGCATGACCGGTCAGCCTCTGATGACCATCGAGCGGAAGAACCGGCAGCAGGATATGGAAGCCGTCGAAAAGCTTATCAAAACTTATGAAGTTGAAAAAATCGTCGTGGGCTATCCGGTTCGACTGGACGGGACGGAAGGCATTCAGTGTGAAAAAGTCAATCACTTTTCCCACTTGCTGGAGGCCAGATTTTCCATCCCGGTCATCAAATGGGATGAAACGCTGTCCACCCGAACGGCTGACGATATCCTCATTCAGTCCCATGTGCGCCGGGAAAAAAGAAGAAAAATAGTGGATCAACTGGCGGCCGGCATTATTCTGCAGGGATACCTGGATTCTCTCGGTCCGGTGAAAACCTGTTAAACATCCTGCGAAGGTCATTCATGAAAATTTTTCCATTTATCTCGTATAAAATGAAACCATTGGCAACGCTCCTGGTGTTTGTCCTGCTGGTGTTGCTGATTATTTGTGTGATCTATGCAAAAAGTCCGATCAGCGACCGGGACCTGACGTCTACCATCGATATTCCTAAGGGGGCTGGTTTCCTGCAGATTGTTGATATCCTGGACCGTGAAGGCATGGTCAAAAACAAATTCCTGTTTTCCGTGCTGGCTTTATCCCAGGGCATAGCGGGATCGATCAAGGCCGGCGAATACGAACTGGCAACCAGCATGACCCCCGCGCAGATTATCGACAAACTGGTTAAGGGGGATATTAAATTTTACGAGGTGATCATTCCGGAGGATTTTACGCTGAAGCAAATTGCGGAGCGACTGGCTGAAAAACAACTCGTCGAAGAAAAAATTTTCATAAGCGTGACCACGGATCCGAAGTTCCTGTCTTCGCTCAAAATCGAAGCCCCAAGCGCCGAAGGCTATCTTTACCCCGATACGTACTATTTCAACCGGGCCATGACGACCCGGGAGATTGTCAAGATGATGGTCTCCAAATTCTGGAAAGAGGTCACCCCCGAGATGTTAAAGAGGGCGCAGAAACTTCATTTGAGTACAACTGAATTTGTCACACTGGCGTCCATTATCGGCAAAGAAACCGGTTATGAGGAGGAAAAAAAGAACGTTTCCGCCGTTTTTCATAATCGTCTGAAAAAGGGGATCCCGCTGCAGAGCGATCCCACGGCGATTTATGATCTGAAGCAATATAGCCACACGGTTAAAAGAAGACATCTTGATAATGATTCACCCTATAATACCTATAAAATTAAAGGATTACCACCAGGTCCCATTGCCAATCCCGGCATCGATTCACTCCGTGCCGCCCTTGATCCCGCCCCGGTTAATTATCTTTATTTTGTATCCAATAATGACGGAACCCACCAGTTTTCATCCACCCTCATCGCCCACAACCAAGCGGTCTTAAAATATCAGATTAAAAGGAAAAAAGAGTAAAATTTTTCCTTGACAAATGTTTTATCCTTCATTATGGTGGCCATAAGTGGAGTAAAGTGGCTTATAGTGGAGGGGATTTCCAGTGTCTGTCTTTAGGGGACAATATTACCATACGATCGATGACAAGGGAAGAATCATTTTCCCGGCAAGGCTGCGTGAAGTCTTTGCCGAGAAATATGACAGCCGGCTCGTGATCACGAACTGGGACAGTTATCTGATGGTTTTTCCCTATGATGAATGGCGCATTATTGAAGAGAAGGTCAGCCACCAGTCCATCCTGAGAAAAGAAGTCAGAGCCTTCCAGCGATTTTTCATGTCCGGTGCGGTGGATTGTGCGCTGGACAGCCAGGGCCGTGTCCTCATTCCCCCGAATCTGCGAGAGTTTGCCAGTCTCGAAAAAGAAGTGGTGCTGGCCGGCATGATCAAGATCATTGAGATCTGGAGCAAGGAACGCTTTGAAGCGGAGATGAAGAAGACGGAAGGTGATCTGGAAACCTTCAGTGAATATATGGCCGATCTGGGCATTTAGGGAAGGTCCATGGCATGGTTTCTTTTCATACGCCGGTCATGCTCGAGAAGGTTCTTCAATCTCTGCGATGCAAGCCCGGCGGGATCTACGTGGACGGGACCCTGGGAGGCGGCGGTCATGCCCGGGCGATTCTTGAAAATACAGCCCCGGACGGTTTGCTGATCGGCATCGACAGGGATGACGATGCGCTCCTTGAATCCGAAAAAAGGTTACAACCCTTCGGTCAGAGAAAAATTCTGATCAAAGGCAATTTTGCGGATATCGGTGAAATCCTCACCAACCTGAACATCAGAAAGGTTGATGGGATACTCCTGGATCTGGGAGTTTCATCTCATCAGCTGGATACGGCAGACAGGGGCTTCAGCTTTTCTTTGGATGCTCCACTCGATATGCGCATGGATCAGAGCAGCCGTTACCGTGCTTATGATCTCGTCAACCTGTCTCCGGAAAAAGAGTTAAGAAAAGTGATCCGGGATTACGGCGAGGAGCCCATGGCCGGAAGAATCGCAAGGGCAATTTTGGCAAAAAGAGCATCGGCGCCGATCCGCACAACCATTGAGCTTGCCGATGTAGTTTGCAGAGCGGTTCGCCGACAGGGCGTGCGCAAAAAAGTCCACCCTGCCACCAGGACATTCCAGGCGATTCGCATTGCCGTCAATCAGGAGCTGTCAAATCTTTCTACGGCCATGGACGCGGGTATCGATCAGCTTGGCCAGGGAGGAAGGTTTTCCATTATTTCCTTTCACTCTCTGGAAGACCGGATCGTCAAAGAAACTTTCCGCTCATGGGAAGGCAGATGCCAATGTCCTCCCGGGTTGCCTGTGTGTCAATGTCAGCGGGAGGCGAAACTGAAGGTCTTGACCCGGAAGCCGCTTCGTCCGGAAGCGGGTGAAAGCGAAACGAATCCAAGGGCGCGGAGCGCCAGACTCAGGACGGCAGAGAAGATATGAACCATGCCAGAAGAGACCGTTAGGACGAATGACGCTGAACAGAAAAAGGAGGCCGCCCCGCGGCTGAAGTATTCCGTATTTCTTTTTGTCGCTTTTATCCTGATGGCGGTGGCAATCACCTATGTGTGGTCGCATATTCAGATGACAAGACTGGAATATCAGATTGCCGAAGAGATGACGCGCAAGGAACATAGTCTTGACGAGCAGAAAAAGCTGAGGGTTGAGTTTGCGACCTTGAAATCACCACAACGCATCGAGACCGTTGCGAAGAACAGCCTGCAGATGTCTTATCCGGAGCGGGATCAGGTCATCCTTATCAGGGGATCGGAGGTCACGAAATGACTACGGAATCCAAAAAATGGCTGCGATTCCGGCTCGCCACCTTACTGCTTTGTTTTCTGGTTCTGTTCATTGCCCTGATTACGCGGGCCTTCCAAATTCAGGTGCTCAACGGACAAAGTTTGAAAGTTCGCGCGGATCGGCAGCATACCACGACCCTGCGGAGTGAATCGGAAAGGGGCATCGTCTTTGACCGCAATGGCGAAAAGCTGGCGGCCAGTATCATGGCGGACTCCGTCTGTGCAGATCCTTCAAAGGTCGTGAACCTCGAGGAAACGGCACGAAAAATCGCCTCCATTTTGGATCTGGATCAGGGAACGATCCTGAAAAAATTTTCCGGATCCAAAAATTTCTGCTGGATCGCCCGCAAGATCACGCCGGATCAGGCCGCCCTGGTCGAGAAGGTGGATTTGGATGGTATTTTCCTGATCAAGGAACCCAAGCGGTTTTATCCCAACGGCGAACTGGCCGGTCATCTGATCGGGTTTGTCGGGCTGGATGCCAAAGGACTGGAAGGACTCGAGCTGAAATATGACGATTATCTGAAAGGAGCACCGGAGAAACTGACCTGGACCCGGGATGCCAAAGGCAAGCGGCTTTACCCTCGCGTTGAATATGCCGGTGGGCAGCCGAAAGAAAGTACGAATCTTATTCTGACGATTGACAACCGGATCCAGCATCTCGTTGAATCGCAACTGAAGGAGGCGGTAAAGGCCAAGGGCGCCAAAGGCGGGCTGGCCGTTGTTATGGATCCAAAGACCGGCGAAATCCTTGCCCTGGCGAATGAACTGGGCTTCGATCCCAATACTTTCTCAAAATCCGGTGCGGCGAAGGGTAAGAACAAGGTCATTACGGACTGTTTTGATCCCGGCTCCACCTTTAAGCCGTTTCTTGCTGCGGGGGCTCTCGAAGAAGGCGTTGTCAAGGAGACAGACCGGTTCTATTGTGAAAATGGGAAGTATGCGATTGCCGACCGCGTGATTCACGAGGCCCAGCGCAAAAGGCACGGCTATCTGGCTTTTTCCGACATCATCAAATATTCCAGCAATATCGGATCCGTAAAGGTTTCGGAGCGTCTGGGTAAAGAAAAGTTTTACCAGTACATCACGAAATTCGGTTTTGGTGCGAAGACGGGGATCGATCTCCCCGGCGAGACCGCGGGATTACTCAGGCCTGTCCAAAACTGGACACGTGTGGACGCGGCAACGATTGCTTTCGGCCAGGGAATATCCGTCACGGCCATTCAGCTCATCACCGCCCTGTCTGCCATTGCCAACCAGGGTGTTTTGATGAAACCCTACATCGTGCGCGGACTGGTGGACAAGAAGGGGCAGATCGTCAAGAAATATGCGCCGACCCCTGTCAGGCAGGTGATATCCCCCCGGACCGCCAAAAGGCTGACCGCGATCATGACCAGCGTGGTGGGGGATGCGGATGGGACCGGTAAGAATGCGCGCATCGTCAATGTGAACGTGGCTGGAAAAACGGGAACGTCCCAGAAGTTCGATTTTGCCCGCAGGGCCTATTCTTCCGAAAGAGTCCGGACGTCCTTCATGGGCTTTTTCCCGGCTGAGGATCCGCAAGTGGCCATCCTGGTCATTCTTGATGAGCCGCAGCGGGACAAGTGGGGTGGTGTCGCTTCCGCCCCCGTTTTTAAAAATATAGCAGAACAGATTCTGACCTGTTTCAAGACGAATATCCGGGAAAACCCGGTTTTTGAAGAAGAAAAGATCAACCGGGATATGAAGATAAAGCTCGTCTCGGCTGTTCCGGTCATCACCCGTCATAAAGCCGCACCGGGGGATATGGAGGAAGCCTCCATGCCGGATTTCAGGGGAATGACCATTCGCGATGCCTTGAGAAAGGCGAGAGAGAAAGGCATTGAGCTCAATGTCAGCGGAAATGGCTGGGCGGTCAGCCAGGTCCCGGCGCCGGGGGTAGCCATTGCTGAACTGCGCTACTGCACGGTGTCTTTCAGTACCGGCAATTGAGGTCACCGGGTGGAATTGTCGATGCTCATGCAAGATGTCCCCGTCCTGAAGTGCACCGGCGGTTTGTCCGGTTCTGTCTCCGACATTTGTTATGATTCGCGGCGATGCGGGGAAAACAGCCTCTTTGTCGCGATCCCCGGTTTACTGGTGGATGGGTACGATTACATTCCCGAGGCGATCAAAAGAGGGGCACGGGTGATTGTCCATGAGAAGGCGTTCAACCCCGCTCCCGGGATTACTGCCGTGCAGGTTTCCGACAGCCGCAGGACACTCGGCTTTCTCGGAAGAAATTTCTACGGGGATCCCTCCTCCCGGCTCTGTCTGGTCGGTGTCATAGGCACCAATGGCAAGACCACGGTGACCTATCTGCTGGAGTCCATTTTTACGGCGGCGGGCCGGTCCACGGGAGTTTTGGGAACGGTCAATTATCGGTTCAACGGGAAGACCCGGTCTTCACCGCATACGACGCCCGAGTCTCTGGAAATGCATAAGATCCTCAGAGAGATGGTGGATGACGGGGTCAGCCACGTGGTTGCGGAAGTTTCATCGCATTCTGTAGATCTGAGAAGAATTGACGCCTGTGACTTCGATCTGGGTATCTTTACCAACCTGACACAGGATCATCTGGACTACCATAAGACCATGGATAACTACTTCGAGGCGAAAAAGAGGTTCTTTCAGGAGGTTCTTCCGGCCGGCAAAAAGAATCCCGGGTACAGGATGGTTGTCAACGGCGATGATCCCTGGGGCCGGAGGCTTTTGCAGGAAGTCAGCCTTCCTGTCCTGAGCTTTGGCATCGATCACCCCTGTGATGTGACCGCCCGGGACGTCGTTCTTTCCCTGAGCGGAATCCGGGCCAGAGTTGAAACGGCGCAAAGCGATTTTGCAATTTTATCACCGCTGGTTGGCAGGTTTAATCTCTACAATATTCTGGCTGCCGTTGCTGCCGCCATGGCGCTTCGAATCCCGCTGGAGGCCGTCCAGAAAGGGATTGCAGAGCTCAAACAGGTTCCCGGGCGACTGGAAAAAATCAGCGGGCCGGGTGAGCCCGAAGTATTTGTCGACTACGCCCATACCGATGATGCCATGAGACGGGTGCTTCAGAATTTATCGGGCTTTAAACAGGGCCGGCTGCTGACCCTCTTCGGATGCGGGGGTGACCGCGATCGCGGGAAGCGACCCCTGATGGGCAGGGCCGCTGCGGAACTGAGTGATCTGGTCATCCTGACTTCGGATAACCCGCGAACGGAGGAACCGCTGGAGATTATCCGTCAAATCGAGTCGGGTATTCCGGCGCAAACCATGAAAAAAGTGCCTCCTGAAACATTTGCCGAGATGCAGCGGGGCAAGCATTACAGCGTAATCCCGGACCGGGCCGCGGCCATTGAAAAGATCATTGACAGCGCCGGTCCGTCCGACATGGTCCTGATTGCCGGCAAGGGTCATGAAGATTATCAGATTCTGGGAAACAAGCGTGTTTCCTTTGATGACCGGGTGTTTGCCAGATCGGCTCTGGAAAGAAGATCACAGGGGAAAAGCCATTGAAGGCGAAATCGTCCACCGTGCTTTCCATTCAGGAGGTATTGCAAGCCACGAATGGCCGTCTGCGCGGTGGTCAGACCGAGGGGGTCTTCCGGGGCGTTTCCACGGATTCCCGTCAGATATCGAAGGGAAATCTCTTTATTTGTCTGGAAGGTGAAAATTTTGACGGGCATCACTTTATCGATGCTGCCATTGCCGGCGGGGCAGCCGGCCTGGTTGTCCGGAAGGATGCCAAAGTTGATCTCAGGAAGATTTCACGGGAAATCCCGGTTATTCCGGTGAAGGATACCCTCATCGCATTGGGGGATATCGCCCGGTTCTGGCGAAGACAAATGAATATTCCGGTAATCGCGATCACCGGAAGTTCCGGAAAAACGACGACCAAGGAGATGATCGCGGCCATTCTGGAACAAACCGGAAAAGTTCTGAAAACAGAGGGGAATTTTAATAATCAGGTGGGTCTGCCATTGACGCTTTTACGGCTGAACAGGCAGCATGAGGTTGCCGTGGTCGAAATGGGGACCAACACGCCGGGTGAAATCGGCAGGCTGACCCGGATTGCCGAACCGAATATCGGGCTGATTACCAACATCGGTCCGGCCCATCTGGAAAAATTGAAATCCCTCGACCGGATCCGGAAGGAAAAAGGCGATCTCTTCCGGAATATGGCCGGAAGCGGGACGGCCATTATGAATGCTGATGACGAAGCGCAGCGGTCTTTAAACGGCCAGTGGCAGGGAAAACGGATCACCTTTGGATTGAAGCACAGGGCCGATGTCGCGGCCGTGAACTTCCGGAAAAAGAAACGTCAGGGGATGGTCTTTACTCTGAAGATCGGCCGGACGCGACGCAAGGTTGAACTTCAGGCGGCCGGTGAACATAATCTTTACAATGCCCTGGCCGCGGCAGCCGCGTCCAGGGCTTTCGGAGCGGATCATGATGCCATCTGCCGGGGTCTGGCATCCTTTCAACCCATTCCGGGACGGTTTGAAATTCAGCCGCTCCAGAACGGGGCCTATTTAATTAATGATGCCTACAATGCCAATCCCCTGTCGGTTCAGGAGGCCCTGAAGACTTTGAAGGACCTGAAAGGCCGGCATCACAGCATCGTCATTCTGGGGGATATGCTCGAATTGGGAAAGCAGGCCGGGAAGCTGCATACCGATGTCGGTCGTTTTCTTGCCGGTACGGATGTGGATCGGGTTTTTCTGAAAGGCGACTTTTCCCGGGCAACGGCAAAAGGGGCGATGGCCGGCGGTATGGCGGCTGAGCGGGTTTTTTTTTATGAGCAGCCCGGACAGATTTCAGGCCGGCTCCGGCCTTTCCTGAAGAAAGGGGACTGGATTCTGGTCAAGGGATCCAGAAAGATGAAGATGGAAGAAGTGGTTCAGAGCCTGATTGCAGATTTCGGTTTAAAGGGATAGACGCATGATTTATCATCTCTTATATCCGTTACATACGACATTTTCGAGCTTTAACGTTTTTCGCTACATTACGTTCAGGACGATCTATGCGACCATTACCGCTCTCCTGATCTGCTTTATCCTGGGGCCCTGGATGATCAAAAAATTGCAGTCCCTGCAAATCGGTCAGCCGATCCGGGAAGACGGCCCCAATTCTCATCTTTCAAAAGAGGGCACACCGACCATGGGCGGAGTGCTGATCATCTTCGCGACCGTCATCTCCACCTTCCTCTGGGCCAATTTGACGGTCAACTATATCTGGATGATTTTGATGGTGACCATCGGTTTTGGCCTCATCGGCCTGATGGACGATTTCCGGAAACTGACCAATAAGAGCAGTAAGGGCATCTCCGGAAAGGTCCGGTTGACGGCGGAAGTGATCGTTGCCCTTTTTGTCAGCATGATTCTCTATTATAAAGCGGGTTTCAGTTCCAATATCACCCTCCCTTTTTTTAAAACGGTTCTGCCCGATCTCGGGTGGGGATATGTGATTCTTTCCACCTTTATTATGGTCGGTACCGCCAATGCCGTAAATCTTACGGACGGGCTGGACGGCCTGGCCATTGGCCCGGCGATCACCTGTTTTCTGACCTATCTGTTTTTTGCTTATTTTGCCGGCAATATCAAGATATCCGGCTATCTGCAGATCCCCTATGTGGCCGGTACCGGTGAACTGGCTATTTTCTGCGGTTCCATGGTCGGTGCGGGGATTGGTTTTCTCTGGTACAACGCTTATCCGGCTCAGCTTTTCATGGGCGATGTCGGGTCTCTCTCACTCGGCGGTGCCCTGGGCGGGCTCGCGGTGATGACAAAACAGGAAATCCTCCTCGCGATCGTGGGAGGGATCTTTGTCATGGAAACCTTTTCCGTTATTTTTCAGGTGGGATGGTTCAAGGTCTCCAACGGGAAGCGGATTTTCAGGATGGCGCCGATCCACCATCATTTTGAGCTGAAGGGCTGGGCAGAACCCAAGATCATTGTGCGCTTCTGGATCATCTCTATCCTGCTGGCCCTTGTGGCGATCAGTACGCTGAAATTAAGGTAGAATGAAACGATGGAATTGTCGGGCAAACGAATACTGATCATCGGCCTGGGCAAAACAGGGATAGCCGCCGTCCGGTTTCTTGCCCGGCGGGGCGCTGAGATCGTAGTGACCGATGAGAAACCCCTTTCCCTGCTGAAGGAAGCTTTTGATGAACTTGCGGATGTCCTTCCCCATTTTAAATTTCGCGCCGGTGGTTTGGCGATCGGGTCCGATATCGATCTGGTCGTTCCCTCACCGGGGGTCGCACCGCTTCACGAGATTCTGTCCGAGGCAGTGAACCGAGGCATCCCGGTTATGAGCGAACTGGAGCTGGCCTGCCGTTTTTTGCGGCGGCCGATGATAGCCATCACCGGGACCAATGGCAAAACGACCACAACGACCCTCATCGGGGAAATCCTGGAAGGGGCCGGGAAAAAGGTTTTCGTAGGAGGTAATATTGGTCGTCCCCTGATCGGTTACGTCGATGGCAAGCAGGAGGAGGAATACGTGGTGATTGAGGTCAGCAGCTTCCAGTTGCAGTGGATCAGCCGCTTCCGGCCGGATATCGCCGTTCTGCTGAATGTGACCCGTGACCATGTCAACTATCACGGAACCTTTGCGGATTACCTGTGCATCAAGGAACGGATTTTTGAAAATCAGACCGGTGAGGATTTGGCCATTCTTAATGCCGATGATCCATTCACCGAAGTCCTGTCAAAAAGACTTGCGTCCGATATTCAGCACTTCAGTTCATGCAGAAAAGTCCGTCACGGCATGTTCCTGGATCAGGAAACCCTGATCTACCGGAGAGAACCGGAAGGCACAGAAGAGGTCTACCCTCGTGCCATGATCCGGATTCCCGGAATTCACAACATCGAAAATGTCATGGCCGCGGTGATGGCTTCCCGGGAGGCCGGCTGTTCCCGGGAGGCTGTCATCAAGGCCGTGGAAGGCTTCAAAGGGATCGCCCACCGCATCGAGTTTGCCGGTGAAAAAGGGGGAGTTGCCTTTTATGATGATTCCAAGGCAACCAATGTGGGCGCGGTGATGCGCGCGCTGGAGACCTTTTCCAGACCGGTTATTTTACTGATGGGAGGGCGGGATAAGGAAGGTGACTTCGAAAACCTGGCAACCCCCGTCAGCCAGCGGGTCAAAAGACTTGTTTTATTCGGGGAAGCCCGGGCAAAGATCGATGGTCTGATCGGAGGATTGGTGAAAACCGACCAGGCGGCTACCCTGGGTGATGCGATGGAATTGGCAAGGCATCATGCCTCTGCCGGGGATGTGGTTCTCCTGTCCCCCGGTTGCGCCAGTTTTGATGAGTTTACAGATTATAAGGCGAGAGGCGATTTTTTCAAGAAATGGGTCGGGAATCTTTCATGATCGAGCAGACCTCTGAAGAAAAGAGACCGGATATCATTCTTCTGGTGATCACGCTGATCCTGGTCACGGTGGGGACTGCCATGATTTACAGCTCCAGCTCTATTCTGGCGATGGAGCGGTTCAAGGATGCCCAGTATTTTCTGAAAAAACAGATCCTTTTCGTCTTGCTGGGATTAAGTATCATGGTTTTACTGACCAAGTTTGATTATCACCGTTTAAAGCGATGGGCCTATCCCGGCATTGCGCTTTCCGTGATCCTGCTGATGCTGATTTTTGTTCCCCATGTGGGGATCCGGGCGGGCGGTGCACGGCGTTGGCTGAACCTCGTCCTGTTTTCCTTTCAGGTGACGGAGATGGTGAAGATTTGTATCGTCCTTTTTCTTGCCCATTATCTGACGAGGAAAGTCAATTATATTACAACATTCAGCCGCGGGATTCTGATCCCGCTGCTCGTGACCCTGTTTATCATTGTCCTGATTGCCCTGGAACCCGACTTTGGAACGGCGGTGATCATGGCCTTGATCATGATGCTCATGCTTTACCTGTCGGGGAGCAGGCTGAGACACCTGGCGGTGCTGGTAGCCTTTCTGATTCCGGCGGCCGTCTGGATGGTGGTCTTTAAAAGCTATCGGCTCGAACGGCTCAAGGTTTTTTTAAATCCCTGGAATGATCCCGGCAATAAAGGTTTTCAGATCATTCAGTCCCTGTTGTCCTTTGGTTCCGGCGGAACCTTCGGCGTCGGGATCGGTGACGGCATGCAGAAGCTCTTTTATCTGCCGGAGCCTCATACGGATTTTATTCTATCCGTCATTGCGGAGGAAAGCGGCTTCCTCGGCGTCGCGATCGTCATTTTTCTTTTCGGGGTTCTGGTGGTCCGGGGTTTTTTCATTTCCTTCAAGGCCCCCGATCTTTTTGGAACGCTGCTTGCCGCCGGATTGACCATGGTGATCGCCCTGGAGGCTTTTATCAATATCGCCGGTGTAATGGGACTGATCCCCCTGAAGGGATTGACACTGCCTTTTCTCAGTTACGGGGGTACCTCCCTGATTATGAGTCTCGTGGCGGTGGGGATTCTTTTGAATATTTCGTCTCATGAGAGATCATGAAGGCTCGGGAAAGATGGTGATCAACGGTGAAGGTGATTATCGCGGGAGGGGGAACGGGAGGACATCTTTTTCCCGGAATCGCTTTGGCGGAGGAATTCTTGAGGAGAAATCGGGATCACCGCATCTTGTTTATCGGAACAAAAAAGGGCCTGGAGGCAAAAGTCTTGAGCGGGTTGGGATTTGCACTGCAAACGATTGATGTGGAGGGTATCAAGGGGAGGGGGCTCATCCGGTCTGCGGAGGCTTTGCTCGGGATTCCGAAAAGTTTCATCCAGTCCTTCCGCATCATCCGGCTGTTCTCGCCGGATCTCGTGATCGGTGTCGGCGGGTATGCCTCGGGACCGGCCGTGATGGCTGCTCACTGGATGGGGATCCGGACGGTCCTCGCGGAACAGAACGCGCTGCCGGGGCTGACCAACCGAATTCTCGGGCGGTTTGTCGATCGGGTGTTCTTGAGTTTTTCAGAGACGAAAAAATGGTTTCGCAAAGAAAAAGTAAGCATGACCGGTAACCCGATCCGGACACGGTTTTTCATGGAGAAAAAAAACATCCTCCGGCCGCAGGGTCTTTTTACTCTGCTCGTTTTCGGCGGCAGTCAAGGGGCCCATGCCATCAATCAGATCATGGTGGCAGCCCTGGATCATCTGAAACCCATGAAAAGCCGTTTGAAAATCGTTCATCAGACGGGCAGTAAAGATCTGGAAGAGATCAGAAAGGCCTATCAGGCGTCCGGAATGAATGCAGAGGTATTGCCGTTCATTATGGATATGGCTTCAGCCTACCAATCGGCGGATTTGCTGATCTGCCGGGCCGGTGCAACGTCCATTGCCGAAATTACGGCCAGTGGCAAAGCGGCCATCCTGATTCCCTTTCCCTATGCCGTTGAGGACCATCAGACAAAAAATGCGGAAGTTCTGGTCAGGGCCGGCGCGGCAGAGATGATTCCCGAAAAGGAATTGAGCGGACAACGGCTGGCGGATGCCATCAAAGGGTATTACGAACAACCGGAACTGATCCGGCAGATGGAGGAACGGTCGGCCGGATTGGGGAACGTCGGGGCCGCTGCCGATATCGTTGATGCCTGCATGATCCTGGTGGATGCATAAAATTCGGTGGGGTGAACCTCTTGAGAGATTATAAAAGAATTGACAGCATGCAGAGAAAAGTCCGGCAGATCCACTTTGTCGGCATTGGCGGGATCGGCATGAGCGGCATTGCGGAGGTCCTGCTGAACCTGGGATATGCCATCACCGGTTCCGATGTCAGTTTGTCTGATATTACGCAGCGACTGACCTCACTCGGTGCTGTGATTTTCAGCGGGCATCAGGCTTCTCATCTGCGGGATGCCGATGTGGTCGTGACCTCCACAGCAGTGAAAGATGATAACCCGGAGGTGCTGGAGGCGCATCGACGCAATATTCCTGTTATTCCGCGTGCAGAGATGCTGGCTGAACTTCTGAAGATGAAATTTTCCGTTGCCGTTTCCGGGAGTCATGGCAAAACAACGACGACATCCATGGTGTCCACGGTCCTGGCTTATGGTGGACTCGATCCCACCATGGTCATTGGTGGAAAGCTGGCCAGTATCGGCAGCAATGCCAAGATCGGTGATGGTGAGATCATCGTCGCTGAGGCGGATGAAAGCGATGGTTCGTTTCTGAAGTTGAATCCCTGCCTGGCTGTCATTACCAACATCGATCGGGAGCATCTGGATTATTACCGGGATATTGAAGAGATCAAGGCAGCCTTCCTGAAATTTGCCAATATCGTGCCTTTTTATGGATCCACGATTCTTTGTCTTGACAATGAACATGTCCGGGAGATCCTTCCCCAGATCAAACGGAAAGTGATTACTTACGGGCTGACCTCCCCGGCGGATTATCAGGCCACAGAAATGGTACTGGCTGGCCCGTTATCAAAATTTTCTGTTTCCTGCCGGGGCGAGCGTTTAGGGGAGGTGACATTGAACGTTCCCGGGCGGTTTAATGTCGCCAATGCCCTGGCCACCATTGCTGTAGCGCGTGAACTGGATATGCCCTTTGATGTAATCCGTAAAGGACTGGAAGCGTTTGTGGGAGTCCACCGCCGGCTGGAGATCAAGGGTAAGGTGAACGGAGTGACCGTGGTGGATGACTACGGCCATCATCCGACGGAAATCCGGGAAACTCTGGCGGCGGCGCGGCAGGTGTGGAAAGACCGGATCATTGTGGTGTTTCAGCCTCACCGCTATACCCGGACGCAGAAGCTTTTCAATGAATTTCTCACGGCTTTTCCTGATGCGGATTACCTCATTGTCACGGATATTTATGCAGCCAGTGAAAAACCTATCGAAGGGGTCAGTGCTGCCAGTCTCTGTGAGGGGATCAGGGCGCACGGTCATCAGGGCGTCATCTATCTTTCCGGTTTCGATGACATGACCGATCATCTGCTGGCGATAGCGAAACCCTCAGATGTTATCATTACGCAGGGTGCGGGCAGCGTGTGGAAGGTTGGAGAGGAATTTTTAAAACGGGTCGGCAAGAAAAACAAATCCTAAGATAAAGTTGGCAAAATTGAGAATTGTTTTCGCGTGAACGGAATGATGGAAGATCAGACATTTCGGGAAAAACTGAGTGAGGAGGTCGAGGGGGAGGTTTTTTTTGATGAACCCATGGATCGTTATACCTCAATCCGCGTTGGCGGAAAAGCCGATGTCCTGGTCTGTCCGCAAAGCGTTGAGGCGCTCAGGCGGGTTATCCTGTACTGCCGGAGCTGCAACAAGCCTTTTCTCCCCGTGGGGAATTGGACCAATCTGATCGTCAGGGACGGCGGATACCGGGGTGTCATCATCTCCATGAAGAGGCTTCAAAGTGTTACCTGGGACATGGGCAGGAAGGGCAGCGTCCTGGTCAGCGCGCAGGCCGGTGTTTCTCTTGCCGAGGTTGTCCGCATGGCTGCCCGGGATGCTTTCACCGGCATGGAATTTTGTGCCGGTATTCCGGGAAGCATCGGGGGTGCGGTCATCATGAATGCCGGCGCCTACGGAAAGGAAATCAGGGATGTCATCAAAGAGGTTACCCTGATGAATGAACGCGGTGAAATCGTCAGGCGCAAAAAAAAAGAGCTTTCCTTCGAATACAGAAAATTGAACCTTCCGGAAGAAATGATTGTGGTCGGTGCCACCTTCTCACTTGAAAAAGGAGATCCTGTGAAAATTCGAGAACGGGTTGCCGAGATCCTGGAGAAAAGAAGGCAGAAGCATCCGCTGGAATATCCCAATGCCGGTTCCATTTTTAAGAATCCCAAAAACAAGCCGGCCGGCCAGATCATAGAGGAAGCGGGGCTGAAGGGGGTAAGGATCGGCGATGCAAAAATATCGGAGAAACACGGGAATTTTATTGTCAATCTGGGAAATGCCAGGGCGGCCGACATTGTTGCCCTGATGGATCTGACTAAAAAAAAAGTCCGGGAACAAATGGGCATCAGCCTGGAGACAGAAGTTCGCATTATCGGTGAATAGAGTATGAAAAACATCAATCAGTCGAAATTCAAGACGAGGCATCAACGGCTAAAGAGGCATTCCGGTCAAATCCTGAACGATATTTTCAAAGTATTGTTTATGCTCACCGGTATTTTTACGGTCACATTGCTGATGATTTATGGATATTGTTCCGTNNCGATTAAACCGTCGCAGAATATATTGGCCGTAAATGCCGAGGCCATTACGGATAAAATAAAAAATAATCCATGGATCAAGGATGTTTATGTTGGACGCGAGTTTCCGGAGCGGCTGGTGATTGAGGTCCAGGAACGTAAAGCGGTAGCGCTGGTGAAAAAGGATAACAGCTTCTATCTGCTGGATCTTGACGGGGTCGTGTTCAAGAAACTGGAAAGCAGTGATGAGTCGGACCTGCCTGCCCTCACCGGATGCTACCATGAGGGTAAGCTGAATCCGGAGCTCCTGTCAAAATCCCTTGAACTCTTGCGCTATCTGTCGGCGTCAAAAGAATTTCCCAACATCAGGTCGATCGCGGAGGTTCATGTGGACGAAGTCTTTGGATTCTCACTGTTTACGGATAATGGCCTTTGTCTCCGGCTGGGTTATGATCACTACGAAAATAAGATTAAACGTTTGATTCCGGTGATGGCCGATTTGGAGAGAAGGAATATCCATCTGAAGTATCTGCTGATTGATCTTGCAGATCCAACAAAAATTACGGTTCAGAAGAAAAATATTCTGCCGCCGGCAGAACCGGAACGACCGGCAAAAGGTTACAGGACATGATCATCACGGGGGATCGGTGCGGATCAGATCAGGATGAATGGGGAAGAATCGGTTTGGAAAGAGGAAAGGCGGACAGGTAAATGGCAAAAAAAACAAATGTCATTGTGGGATTAGACCTGGGAACCACAAAAACTTGCGTCATTGTCGGTGAAATTACAGATCAGGGTGTTGATATCATCGGGATCGGCTCTTACCCCTCGGAAGGTCTCAGGAAGGGTGTGGTTGTCAATATTGACAGCACGGTGGAGGCCATCAAGAAAGCCGTCGATGAAGCGGAGCATATGTCCGGGTGCGAGATCAGCTCTGTTTACGCAGGGATTGCGGGGGGGCACATTAAAGGGCAGAACAGCCTGGGCATTGTGGCCGTCAAGGGCCGCGAAGTGGATGAAGAAGATGTGCAGAGAGCGATTGAAGCGTCAAAAGCCATTGCCATTCCCACAGACAGAGAAATCCTTCATACCCTGCCGCAGAATTTTATTGTGGATGATCAGGACGGCATCCGGGATCCCGTGGGGATGTCCGGTGTCCGGCTGGAGGCCAAGGTTCATATCGTCACGGGTGCCGTGACGTCCATCCAGAATATTGTTAAATCCGTCAATCGCGTCGGGCTGGAGATCAACGAGATCATCCTGGAGCAGATCGCATCCAGCGAAGCGGTCCTCAGCAATGATGAAAAAGACCTGGGGGTCGCTCTGATCGATATTGGCGGTGGCACAACGGACATCGCGGTTTTTACCGCTGGCAGCGTCAAGCACACCGCCATTTTACCGGTGGGCGGCAATTATCTGACCAGTGATATCGCCACAGGTCTCCGGACACCGCTGGCCGATGCAGAAAAAATCAAAATTAAATACGGGTGTGCTTTCAGCGCCCTGATCGCCAAGGAAGAGACGATAGAGGTACCCAGTGTCGGGGGACGGGAACCGCGGGAAGTCTCCCGGCAGATCCTGGGCAGAATTGTCGCGCCGCGGATGGAGGAGATCCTGACCCTGGCTTATAAGGAAATTGTCAAGTCGGGTTATGAAGACATCCTGGCGGCCGGGGTTGTCTTGACGGGGGGTACCGCCCTGCTGGAGGGGATTACGGAACTGGCAGAGCAGATTTTCAATATGCCGGTCCGCAGAGGACGTCCAACGGGCATCGGCGGACTGAACGATGTGGTGAACAGTCCGATGTATGCAACCGGTGTGGGACTTGTTCTTTACGGAAGCAAACATATATCAAAGAATGCGTTCATCCAGGGGGGCGGCAGTTTATTCGTCAATATGTTCAAAAAAATAAAAAAATGGTTTTTAGAATTCTTTTAGGGGGGTGACCATGTTTGAATTAACGGATCCAGGGACGGCAAGTTCGGCAAAGATCAAAGTGATTGGTATCGGTGGCGGGGGTGGCAATGCCGTGAACACCATGATTGCCTACAACCTTCAGGGTGTCGATTTCATTACGGCAAATACTGACACACAGGCACTCGGGGCATCCTCATCGCCAGTCAAGATCCAGCTGGGTGCTGAGGTGACGAAAGGGCTCGGTGCCGGCGCCAATCCGGATGTGGGAAAAAGGGCGGCCATGGAAGCCAAGGAACTGCTGAGGCAGCACATGGAAGGTGCGGATATGGTCTTCATTACCGCCGGCCTGGGCGGCGGGACAGGAACCGGGGGGGCACCCATTGTGGCCGAGCTGGCCAAAGAGCTGGGAACGCTGACCGTTGCTGTCGTGACAAAACCCTTTCAATTTGAAGGCAAGCGGAGGAATATCCAGGCGGACGAGGGTGTGACGGAATTGAGAAGAATCGTGGATACCCTCATTGTGGTTCCCAACCAGAGGCTGCTCAGCCTGGGGGGAAGAAACCTGTCCCTGCTGGAGGCATTCAAGAAAGCAGATGACATTCTGTATCACGCGGTCAAGGGCATTTCCGACCTGATCATTATCCCAGGACTGATTAATCTTGATTTTGCAGATGTAAAAAATATCATGTCGGAAATGGGTCTGGCCTTGATGGGTACTGGATCTGCGACTGGCGAAAACAGGGCGATAGAAGCCGCACAGAAGGCCATTTCGTCACCCCTGCTGGAAGACAACACCATCCAGGGGGCTCATGGCATTCTCCTCAATATCACCGGTGGACCGGATATGACGCTCCATGAAATCAATGAGGCGTCCTCGTTGATCCAGAAAGAGGCTCATGAGGATGCCAATATCATTTTTGGAACCGTTATCGATAAAAATATGAGTGATGAAATCCGCATTACGGTCATTGCCACCGGCTTTGAAGATGTCGGTAAAAAGAGGCAGGGTATCCCCAATGTGACCCATTTAGGCGGATACAGAAGAGAAGATCTATCCACGCCGACCTACGTCAGGAACAAGGAAAAATCCATCGACTCTGTCAATGCCATCAAAATGGGAGCGATTGATGACGACAATCCGGATCTGGAGATTCCAACTTTCCTGAGAAGGCAGGCCGATTAGAGGGATGGCGAACTGGGCATCCTTCCTGATTCGCCATTTGCCTGTAAGATGTCCTGGTTGCTAAATAAAAAATATCGTGATCTGATCGCGCATGAAAAAGGGTGTCAAAAAACGATCTGGGGAGATCAGCTGGCTGTTTGCCTCGCCTATCCGAATACCTACCGGACAGGCATGTCCAATCTGGGATTCCAGACGATCTATGCCCTTCTGAACCAACATAACGCTTTTCTTTGCGAACGAGCATTCCTTCCTGATCCCGGCGATGAGGCTTCATTCATTCCGGGATCAGCCCCCCTTTTCAGCCTGGAATCACAAAAACCGTTGACGGACTTTGATATGGTCGCCTTTTCCATTTCCTTTGAGAATGACTATCCCCATATTCTGAAGATGTTGGACATGGCCGGGATCCCCCTCCTGGCCCGGCATCGCAAAAAAACGGAACCCCTCATTATCGGAGGGGGTATTTCGGTGACCCTGAATCCCGAACCGCTCAGCGATTTTTTTGACCTTTTCCTGCTTGGAGAAGGCGAAGAAATGATATTGGATTTTCTCAATATCTATGAACGACTTATCCGTTCCGGTATCTCAAGGGAGGAGTCTCTGTTCCGGATACAGAAGGAAATTGACGGGGCTTATGTTCCCACCCTCTATCATGTCCGTTACCGTGCCGACCATCTCATCGAAAAAAGGGAGCCGGCAGACCCGTCGCTTCCCGGAATCATTAAGAAAAGATGGGTCAGCAATATTGATGCCTTTTCGACGGAACAGTGCATTATCACCCCCGCAACAGAATTCGGAAGCATGTATCTGACAGAGGTCAGCCGGGGATGCCAGCGGGGATGCCGCTTTTGCGCAGCGGGATTTGTCTACCGCCCGGCGAGATTCAGAAGCATCGCGAACCTTGCCGGCTCCTTTGCCCGGGGGATTAAAGAAAAGAGAAAAATCGGCTTACTCGGTACGGCCGTTTCGGATCATCCGGAACTGGCCGAGATGTGCCAGACCATCTTGGACCAGAAGGGCCAGGCAGCCATCGGCTCCCTCCGACTCGACCGGCTGGACGGCCGGATCGCCGCATTGCTGAAACATTCCGGAATCGAAACGGTTGCTCTGGCACCGGAAGCAGGCAC
>PMNM01000163.1 GCA_003161855.1 Syntrophaceae bacterium
GGCATAGATACGGCCGAAGAGGTTTCCCCAGACATCGCTGACCTGTTTTTCCGCCGCCAGGGTCTCCGGGCTCACCGAATTCATTGCATTGAGGTCTACACGGAACACCGGTTTGGCAAAGAAAAGCAGGACCACAGCCAGGCCCACGGCCGCATAGAGCTTGCCTTTTCCTTCCGTCGAGGCGATCCGGTTGGCCAGCGCCAGGAGCGGCAGGAAACTTTCCCTTTTTGCGGGGGGCATGACGGGAAAGATCACGGGGTAGATCCCATGCACGAAGATGTAGGTGAACAGGACGCCCAGGGCGGTAAACTCACCGATCTGGGCCAGCGCGGAAAAACCGCTGAGGGTCAGAAAGGCAAAGCTGACCGCGGTGGTCAGCATGGCCAGGAGCCCCAGGGACCAGACCTCTCTGGTTGCGTCCAGCCCGCGCGTTCCGTGGCGGCGATCCAGAAACAGGAGATAGGCGATACCGTAATCCACGGTAAAAGAGATGACGGCGCTGCCGAATCCGATGGCCATCATGGTGATGGCCGGGTGCAGCAGAGAATAGACGAACAGCGCCAGCATGGTGCCCGCGACGGAGGGGAGGAGGGCCAGCAGCCCGATCACCGGACGGGGAAAGGCGACCAGCAGCAGCAGGATAATGGCGATGGTGGAGAAAATGACCGCCCGCTCCATTCCCCGTTTTGTGCTGATTTCGTTATCCAGCGCGGCCCGGTAGGTGCCGACGGGCGTCAGCGTCACGGCCCCCTGCCCTTCCCGGTTTTGATTCAGCTCCCGGCCGATCCCGTCGATGAGGGCCGTGGCCTGCCGGGAAAAGGCTGTATCCGCTCCGGACATTCGGGGCTCGGCGATGATCAGCAGATGTTTCCGGTCGGCCGAAAGCAGTTGTCCCTTGTAAAACTGCGCATTCNNCGGCTCCAGCAGGGGTTTGACTTTTTCTTCCAGATCTTTTGCAGAAAACAGAATGGGCAGATGACCGGTAATGGAAAAGATGAGTTCCGGGAAGAGTTGCTGTTCCCGGCCGAGGCCGATGCGCTGGAACAGGCCGCTCTCCCGCAGGCGCTGTTCGATCAGCACGGCCGCCCCGACCAGTCCTTCCTGATCCGCGCGGGGAAGGCTGACATCGATGACCACCCGGTCCTGGATGGGGTGATGGGTGATGATCCGGTGGGCATCGGCCAGGACAGGATCATCCTGGGGCAGAGACGCCACCAGATCGGTATTAAAGGTAAGACGGTGCAGGCCTGTCAGGAAGAGTCCCGTCACGGCCACAAGGACCAGGAAGATGAACGACCATCTTAGCTTGTATTGCCGAAAGGACATGAAAATTCACAATTCCGATCACAGTTGTTTTTTCAGTTCGCGCTTCAGGATCTTCCCGGCNNGCGATCTGTCCGTCGAGAGCATGGATCAACTCATCTTCCGTGATCTGCTGGCCTTCGTGCAGCATGACAAAGGCCGCCACGACCTCTCCGCGCGTCTCATCGGGCATGGCCACCGCGGCCGCCTCCCGGACCTGGGGAAGCGCCTGGATGACCCGTTCCACTTCGGCGGGGTAGATGTTTTCGCCGGAACTGATGATCAGTTCCTGTTTCCGGCCGATGACATAGACGAACCCTTCCTCATCGCGCCTGCCCATGTCGTTGGTGTGGAACCAGCCGTCCCGGATGGCCTCTGCCGTTTCCTTCGGCTTATTCCAGTATTGGGTGAACACATTGGGGCCCTTCACAATAATCTCTCCCGCTTCTCCCGGCGCCACATCCCGGTCGTTCTTGTCCACAATGCGCAACTGGAGATGAAAAAGCTCCTTCCCCACGGAGCCCGCCTTGCGGATGGAATCCTCCAGAAGCAGCGACGTCAGACGTCCGGCTTCTGTCATGCCGTATCCCTGGACGAAATAGACGCCCTTCTCCTCCTGGTACATCCGGATGACAGGGGTGGGAATGGGAGCGCCGCCGGAGATAAAATAATGAACGTGGGAGAAGTCGGCCTTGTCCCATTCTTCCGATTTGGTCATCACCTGGAACATCACCGGCACGGCGAACATGTAATTGATTTTTTCCCGCTGGATGAGCTTGATGACCTCCGAGGCGTTATAAAAGCTTTGGAGTACCAGAGAGCCGCCGGCATAAATGACCGGTGTCGCCGAAGCGACCAGTCCGCCGATATGGAATAGCGGGGCGACGACCAGGGATTTGTAGGTATGGTTGACACCGTATCCCACGAGCGAATGAATGGCGCCGAAAAGGATGTTTCCATGCGTCAGCACAGCCCCCTTGGGGTCGCCGGTGGTCCCGGAGGTGTACATGATAAAGAGAGGGTCATCGTCGGTCACTTCACGGACAGGGACCGGTTCATCGGCTGGAAAACGCGCCGCAAAGTCGGCAATCGGCGGATCTTCTGCCAGTTTATCCCCGCCATGTCTGAAATAGTGCTCAATGGGAAGGCCGGCGGCCTTGATGGCCTGCACCTTCTCGGCAAAATCCGAGGAGTAAACAAGCGCATGGGGGGCGCTGTCCTTCAGAATGTAGATCAGCTCCGGCACTGCCAGCCGGAAGTTGACGGGAACCATGATCGCGCCGGTCTTGCCGCAGGCAAAAAATATCTCCAGAAACTCACTGGAGTTGAGCATCAATGCGGCGACCCGCTCCCCTTTGACAATGCCCAGATCAGCCAGGGCATGGGCCATGCGGTTGACCCGCTCATTGAACGTCCGGTTATTGAATTCCCGCCCGTCCTCTTCTTTTAAAAAAAGCCGCTCCGGGTAACTCAATGTCCGTTTTGTTACCCATTCACCAACATTCATAAAACGCCTCCTGCTATGCTATAATTTTCGTGACGATTGAAACGTTTGTTCCGCCATAGGAAATGCCATTCATCAGGCCACAGCGGATATCGGTCTTCATAGACCTTCCCGTCACAATATTCAATGGTTTAATGGGATCGGTGAGACCCAGCGTCGGAGGAACTTTTCCGTCTTTCATGGATAAAGCCAGGGCAGCAGCCCGGATGCCTCCGGAGGAAAAACTTTCTCCCACCGCTCCTTTCATCGAAGTCATAAAGGGTTTCTTCGATGACCCAAACAACCGGCGGCACGCCTCCGTTTCGACGAGATCCGGATTTTCGCCGCCGTTTGCGGCAGCCTGTATCACATCCATGTCATCCGGTGCAAGCCCTGCTGATTGGATTGCCCTTTCCATCGCCAGGAGAATTCCCTTGGGATCATCGGACCAGTCGGTCGGGCCGGCCGGCGAGGAACTCATCCCCCAGCCCGCGATTTCGCAGTAAGGGATGGCGCCCCGCTCCTGAGCCCTGTCCAAGGCTTCCAGACAAATGATTCCAGACCCCTCACCGGCCACCGGGCCGTTTCGCCGGCAGTCGAAGGGCCGGGCCCCTTCTTCGCGGCCGTCCACGGGGGAGACCGCCCGGAAGTGGATCAGCGTTTCAAAGAAGAATTCAGATAAAATATCTACCCCTCCGGTCAGAACCACATCGGCGGCACCCCGCTGGATCTCCATGGCGGCATAGGCAATCGCCGTTTCGCCGGAGGCGGCGTGATGATTGACCGTGGTGTTGACGCCCCGGATGCCGAACTCAATGGAGACGTGGCCGGCCGGGGCATTCATGACCGTATTGGGCACGAGGATGGGATTGATCATCCCCGGTCCCTCGGTGAAGAGGATGCGCGCACAATGGCTCTTGATGTCCGTGGCGCCGAATGCGGTCCCGAGGATAATACCAATGCGGTCCCGGTTCGCAGCATCTATGGTGATTCCTGCGTCTTCCAGGGCCAGGCGTGCCGACGCCACCGCCATCTGGGAGAGGCGGTCCATCCTCCGCAGATTCTTCAGCGAGATGAAATCCCGGGCGGAAAAACCCTTCACTTCCGCTCCCANNGTGACCATGCCGATGCCGGTTACCGCAACCCGCCTATTCATTGACGATCCCCTTGTCCGTGTATCTTCCGAAAACCACCGAGGTATTGTTCCCCCCGAAGGCGAAGGAATTGGAGAGCACGATATTCAGCGCCGCTTTGCGCATGACCGACGGCACATAATCGAGGTCGCACGCCGGATCGGGCTCCTGGAGGTGAATCGTGGGGGGAATGAAGCCGTGATGGATGGCCAGGATAGAAACGATGGCCTCGAGGGCGCCCGATGCTCCCAGGGTATGGCCTGTCATGGACTTGGTCGAACTGACCGGTATCCGGTAGGACCGTTTTCCGAAAACCGCCTTGATCGCTTTTGTTTCCATGAGATCGTTCGCCGGCGTGGCCGTCCCGTGGGCATTGATATAGTCGACCGCTTCGATGGGAATCCCTGCGTCCGCCATCGCTGTCGCCATGGAACGCACCGCCCCCGAGGCTTCCACGTCCGGCGTCGTCATATGATAGGCATCTCCGGTGACGCCGTATCCCAGCAGTTCACCATAGATCCTTGCCCCTCTGCTTCTTGCCCGGGTCAGCGACTCCAGAATCATGATCGCCGATGCCTCTCCCAGAGAGAGCCCCTGCCGGTTCCGGTCAAAGGGTCTGCAGCATCCGGGATCAACCGCCTGCAGTACATTAAAGGAAGCATAGGTGGTTCTGCAAAGAGGCTCGACGCCCCCGGCAATCATGATCGGCGCGACGCGGCGCCGGATCAGATCCCCGGCAAAACCGACAGCGGTCGCACCGGAGGAGCAGGCGGTCATAAAGGATGTCTTCGGTCCCATGAGGCCAAAATGGGAGGTGATATGATCGGCCGAGGCCGCTCCATAAAGGGAAGACAGTTGTGAGAAGCGGGCATGTTTCCCCTGTCTCCCCAGGTAATCCCGGTAAAAATTCTCTCCCTCCAGTTTGCCGCCGGCGCCGGCGCCGATCACCACTCCCGTGGTTTCACGCAGGTCATCGGGCAGCGGGAAAANNAAGGGGGGATCATTTCCCGGGGATTGAAGTGCTTGACTTCCGCGCCATTGCAGGTCCGGTAGCCCGACGTATCAAAGACGGTCAGCGGCCCGATACCGCAGGCGCCCTCCTGCAGGGCCCGGGCAAACGCCGCCGTATTTTTGGCCAGGGCATTGACTGTACCCATTCCGGTGATGACCACCCGTTCCATTTGCATAAAATGTCCTGATCTGTAAATCAATAGGAAATACAGATAGATAATGAACCTAAGAAGCCTAAGTTACCATCACCTTTTTGTTACGTACAGTATTTACAAGTCCGCGGAATCGATTAATGCGGTAAGATGAAGATTTGTGGAAATCATAAGGATTAGGCGGCTTGATTTCGGTTCGGTTTCAATCGAGGTTGCTGGCACAATAGACAATTTAAGAAAAATGGACAGCTGACAGACTATGCCGCAACGAACTCGATGTTAACCCGCATCCCAGTTGCTTCTGCGATCTTTTCCAAGGTTTTGAGCGTGAAGCCCTCATACTCGCCGCTCTCGATCCTCGAAATCGCCTGCTGGCTGGTTCCCATAAGCTTTGCCAGTTGCTGCTGCGATAAGCCCTTCTTCTCACGCAGTTCCACAATCTTGATTGCCAGCATAAGCGCCTGCTTCTCTTCTTGGTAATGCGTTTTGAACTCGGGATCTTTGATGTCTTCCCGCAACCTGCTTTGGAATGTCCGAACTTTGCCTTTTTTCATATTTCACCTCCCGCAGGAAACCTCCGCATCCAGTCTTCCATGTGTTTTTCCGCTAAGTCAATATCCTTCTTTTTCAGTTGCCGCGTTTTCTTTGATAATGCATGTACCAACACAATCTGATCAAATATCTGGAAAAAGTAGAGGATGCGGAACTGGTTCGAGCTATGATGTATTCTCAATTCTCTTATTTTACCCCTGACAATATCAGCATAGGGCCGCTTGAGATTCGGCCCTTGCTCTTCCAAGAACGACAGATACGCAGCCACTTTAGCACGTGACTTCTTGTCTAATCCATCCAGGAAATCATCAAGCGGTGAATCGCCCCGCTCAGTCGTGTAAAAGATTATATTGTACAAGCACACCTCCACACCACAGGTATTAGATACATCATGTTTGATGTATTGTCAAGCGGGTTTGTTCATTTCCCGTGGTTTCACGCAGGTCATCAGCCCGATGCCGCAGGTGCCCTCCTGCAGGGCCAGGGCATTGACTGTACCCATTCCGGTGATGACCACCCGTTCCATTCGCATAAAATATCTTGACCTTTATTTGATTCGACAGGCCCCGTCAAAACAAGTCCTGCCCTGATTAGCGGTTATACCTACCAAGTCCATAAGTTTCAGGTTAGAATAAAAGTGAGGATTACCGCTTGAACTGTAGTTTCAAAAATCCGTATCATTGCACTAGGTGCTCACCCCTGTTCGCATTCCCTTTATTGCCTCTTTTTTATGATAACTGTTCTTGTCAAAGGCACAATTATCAATTATATTATCTACCCGGTGGCCGTGACCGGCGTGATTACAACGGCCTCTTTTATATTTTATAACCAAAAAGTAAATTTCCTGTCTCTTGTAAGAAAAAAAGGGGGAAGGATGTCAAACAAGGATGTCAAACAAGATCAGCTCACGACCCGCGAAACACGCTGGAAACAGATGGCCTGGACGATTTACAAAATCGATGACCAGGGTAAATATAAAACGATAGTTGAAAGATATGATGACCATTTAGTCATGACAGTGCCCTTTGCTGATGCTTCTCAAGAGAAGGCAGAGGAAGTCAAACAACGTGTTTTGAGCAATAAATCATCTCCCATAGAATATTTTATGTATAAACGGTTGATGGATTCAAAAGCCCTTGCACAGGCGATGGGCATTGCAGTATGGCGACTGAAGCGACACTTCAAACCGAACGTATTCAAAACACTGGATCAACATATGTTGCAGAAATACGCAAAGATATTCAAAATTCAAGTGGATGATCTCATAAACTTCCGGGAGGATGCATAATTGAAAGTCAAGGATCGATATGAGCATAGACCTTATGCACATTGCGAAACAGGTTCGGTAGCTTCGCTTTTAAGGCATCATGGACTGGAGATATCCGAGCCCATGGTTTTCGGACTTGCCAGTGGACTGATGTTTGCTTTTCTGCCTTTTGTCAAGATGACAGGTGGTATGCCGATCGTCGCCTACCGCAGCATTCCCAAATCGATCATTGGTGGGATTCAAAGGCGCCTTGGTGTCAAATTCGAAGTCAGGAAATACCGGGATGAAACAAAGGCCATGGAGGATCTTGATGAGTTGGTCGATAAAAAACAGGTTGTCGGGGTTCAGGCATCTGTTTTCTGGCTTCCCTATTTTCCTCAGGAAATGAGGATTCCGTTTAATGCCCACAACATCGTTATCTTCGGTAAAGAAAACGGGGAGTATCTGGTCAGTGAACCGGCCTTCGAAGAGCCCACACGGATAAAACCGCTGGATCTGCAGAATGCCCGGTTCGCAAAGGGTATCCTGGCCCCGAAAGGATTTATGTACTATCCGACATATATTCCGGAAAAAATCGACATCAATCCCCTGATTTTGAAATCGATCAAGCGGACGAATCACATGATGCTGAGTGCCCCGACCCCCTGTGGGGTCCGCGGGATATCCTATCTCGCCAATTACATCGAAAAGCTCGGTGGAAAGAAGAATGAAAAATATATCAGAGCACTTTTGGGGCACATTACGCTTATGCAGGAAGAGGTCGGCACCGGTGGGGGCGGATTTCGCTATATGTACGCCGCATTTCTGGAGGAAGCCTATGAACGTCTGGAGATGCCTGTCTTGCAGGAAGCCTGCAGAAAAATGACGGAGACAGGCAATCTATGGCGTAACTTTGCCTTGGTTTGCGCAAAAGCATTCAAAAAAAAAGACAGCGGGATCGATCTGCCCCATATTGCCAATCTACTGAGGATAGCCGGCAAAGCAGAGAAAGAAGTCCATCTGATGCTGCGTAAGATTTCATAAGAGGGGAAATGAAGATTAGTGAAGTAACCCGGGCAAATGAATCGCGCCATTGATTGATAAGGCATTGCTTTTTCATGGTGAGAGCCTACGAAGAACCATCTTGTGTGACAATTGAATTTGGCCACAAAATATGGGGTGCGGTATCGGTG
>PMNM01000176.1 GCA_003161855.1 Syntrophaceae bacterium
CGCGTTTTGTAGCATACGGCGACTGGTATCTGGGATATCATCTGGGCGTGATGGATCGCTACAGCGAGCGATCTTTCCGCCTGATGGAGCCCTTCGCACCGGGTATACAGGCAAACGCCGATGGATTTGTCCAGTATCCCCTTCCTGAGGAAACCACAGCCTGCACGGCCGCTGCCCTGGCCATGGCCGGGATTGCCATGTCGACGGCCGGCGAGACCACGCCGCTTTCCGGTTATGAACATGTGATCAGCCACGGCCTGGATTTTCTGCGCCTTGTCTCCGGGCGGGAACTGGTTTTTCATGGGGAACAGGTGGCGCTGGGATCGCTCGTCAGCGCCCGGACTATCGACTGGCTCATGGCGCTGCCGGCGTTGCAGGACGACATGTGGCGGCTTGAATCAACGGAGGACGCGCTTGGTAATCTGGCGGACAGGATTGCAGCAGCACCGATTTTCGGCGCCGAAGAACCCCTGTTGGCAGAGCGGGAACGCCGGGAACGCATCGCCGCGCTGACCGAAAAACTGGAGGCTGCCCGGCAAGAATTCACAAGCGAGTATGAAAAAAAATCGGTGCGTTGGCAGCGGGCAGCGTCTCAACGCCATGCTTTTGCAGCCGCATGGGGCGATATCAAGCAAGACCTTGCACGCCTGACTCTGCGCACCGCCGATATGGAGAGGCTCTTAAGGCAATCCGGCCTGCCCTGCAAACCGGAAGAGACGACACCGCCCACGACGGATCAGGAGTTCCGCTGGGCCGTTGGCTTTGCCCCCTTTGTCCGGTCACGGATGAACATTGCCGACCTGATATACTGGATGGGCAAAGATCCCACGTTTGTCTTGANNAGTATTTTTCTGTTTTCATCCTGTCTTGACAAACGGTTTCATTTTTTCTATAGTCGGCGCGCAAAAAGCAAAACCGCGATGGGCGCGGTGGAATGGGCGGCAACGTAAATAACTTAATTTATTTATCCTCATCGCATATCATGGATGAAGACTATTGAAGGAGAAATGACGCTATGAAAAGTATTCGGTTAAAAGGGATAGCGATTGTCGCAGGGACGCTCCTGCTTTTGGGTACGATCTCAGGACCGGCGTTAGGCGCCGAACCCGTAAAGGGGAAAGTCATGATCTACACATCCATCTACCTTCATATCATCGAACAGCTCAAACCCACCCTGAAGCAGAAGTTTCCCAACATCGACGTCCAGTGGTTCTACGGAGGCTCGGAAAAAGTGATCACCAAACTTGTGGCCGAATTCGAGCAGGGTAACACCATGGCCGATCTCATCATGATCGCCGATCCTGCTTATTATAACGCTCTAAAGCGGGACGGAAAGTTGCTGCAATACAGATCGCCCAATCATAAATACCTGTTTCCCGACTGGGTGGACAAGGACGGTTACTACTCCGGCGTGCGCATGAACATCATGGGCATTGCCTACAACAAAAAACTCGTCGCCGCCAAGGATCTGCCGAAAACCTGGTGGGATCTGGCNNTGGAGACGAAATTGCTCAGCGGCCAGTTGGCCGTGGGCATGCTTCTGGAAGAAAACGTGCTAAAAGCCGCAAGTGAAGGCAAGCCTCTGGGATTCATCTATCCGTCCGATGGCCCCGTGGTCATTCCGGCCCCCATCGGCATCATGAAGACCACGAAAAACCAGGCGGCGGCAAAGATCATTTACGATTTCTTCCTCTCCAAGGAAGGCCAGCAGGCCATTATCAACGGCTGGATGCCTTCCGTCCGTCCGGATATGCCGGCACCGAAAAACGCGGCTCTCATGATCAAAGACGTGCGAAAATTTGCTCTGCCCATGGATTGGGAAGCCATCAGCAGAGAACCCGAGAAAGTGAAGGAGAAATTTGATCAGGTTGTGCTGCACTAATGAGATAAAGGCATAGAATGCAAGCGGAGCAGCTCCTGTCATGATGCCTTTCAAGGGGATCTTCAATTGGCGCAATACCGTGATCGGTGTCGCCCTGCTGTTTCTTTTTACCTTCGTCCTCCTGCCGCTGCTCCTCCTCATCTGGAAGAGTTTCTTCGACCCGGAGGGGGGCCTCAGCCTGCGGAACTATATTGCCGTCTACAGCAAGAGCGGCAACTGGGATGCCATAGTGACGACTGTGGTCGTCTGTGGACTCACCATGCTGTTTTCCATGATTTTCGCCACCATCCTTGCCTGGCTTGTCGTCCGGAGCGATCTTCCCTTTAAAAACCAGTTCCGGTCCCTCTTTTTCATGCCCTATATCATTCCCCCCTATGTCGGCGCCATCGCCTGGATCCTGTTGCTGACACCCGGGGTCGGCTATATCAACCAGATCCTGATGAACCTTTTCGGTCTGGAAGCACCGGGGCCCTTTGATATCTATACGACAGCCGGCCTGGTCTGGGTTATGACGCTGTTCTATTACCCGTTGGCCTTTCTCAATGTGGCCAGCGCCCTGGAGCAGATGGACAACTCCCTGGAGGAGGCGGCGCGGATCAGCGGCGCCGGTCCGCTGCGGGTTTTCCGGGACGTCACCCTGCCGCTCGTTTCCCCCAGTTTCTTTGCCGGCGGACTGCTCGTTTTTGCGGCGTCTGCCTCAGCCTTCGGGATTCCGGCCATGATCGGAATGCCGAGCCGGATTTATGTTCTCTCCACCCAGGTCATGACCTATGTTTACATGGGCACATCGTCGGGGATGCGCGAGGCCACCGCCCTGTCCGTCGTGCTGATGGTGCTGGCCGTGATTACCATGACCCTGGGGAACCGGCTGCTCAGCAAGCGGAAGTATACCCTGGTGGGCGGCAAGAGCGCCCGCGTCCTGTCCGTCTCCCTCGGGCGGATGAGGCCCGTCGCCGTCGGGTTTGCCCTGCNNTGCTTATGGGTTTCTTGCTCGTCATCCTCCCCATCGGGTCCATCGTCCTGACGTCCTTTGTTAATATTTTCGGGGAACCGATCAGTACGGACAATCTCACGCTGAATCACTACAAGTACATCCTGTCTTTCAATATGGCCCTCGAGGCCTTCCGCAACAGCTTTCTCATGGGGGCGGCCGCCGCCACGCTGGCCCTGCTTCTGGCCAGCCTCATCGCCTATTACCGCGTCAAGGCGAAGAGCAAACTCGCCAAGATATCCGATCTGATCGCCACCATTCCTTACGCCACGCCCGGTACGGTGATCGCCTTGGCCCTGATTATCGCTTTTTCGGGAAAATACGGATTGAACCTCTACAATACTTTCATCATCCTGATCATCGCCTATATGATCAAGTATCTGGCCTTCTCCGTCCGCACGATCTGCGCGTCCCTGGAGCAGATCGATCTGTCGCTTGAGGAGGCGGCCCAGATTTCCGGGGCGAGCTGGTTCCAGAGCTTCAAGGACATCATCCTGCCCCTGGTGCGGCCCGGCCTGATCGCCGCCTGGTTTCTCGTATTCATGACCGCCTTCTATGAACTGACCATGACCATTCTGCTTTACGGGCCCAGGACCCACAATCTGGGGGTAGTCCTGTATGAACTGCAGACCTATTCGAACCAGCAGGCGGCATCGGTGCTTGCGGTCCTTATCCTGGTTGTCGTTATCGGAGGAAACCTGCTGGTGGCCGGGATTACAAAAGGAAGAATCGCCATCTGAGGTGTAATATATGGCAGACGTTGTTTTTGAAGATGTATCGAAACACTTCGGCACTGTAAAGGCCGTATCGGGGTTCACCGAGAAAATCGAAGACGGTGAGTTTGTATCGCTTCTCGGGCCGTCGGGCTGCGGTAAAACCACCTGCCTGAGGATTGTCGCC
>PMNM01000136.1:0-2236 GCA_003161855.1 Syntrophaceae bacterium
GCCGATCTCCTTGTAAATGATGTCGATGGGGTTCCGGATGGCGATCCCGCCGTGATACTTTCCGCCGACGATCCCTTCGATCTCATTCCGGAGCGCCTTGTCCGCCTTAAGCTGATGTTCCGCCGTCTTGAAGCGGTTGAAACAGGCCGCGCAGGGCACCATCACATCCAGGGCGTCTTTTTCGGCCGCGATCAGGTTTCTTGCCGGCAGGGCGACAGACAACTTGAAGTTTGTACTATGGGCAGAGGTGGCGCCGCAGCAGGACCAGTCATCCACTTCCTTCAGCTCGATCCCCAGCGCGCGACTCACCGCCCTGACCGACTGGTCATATTCCTTGGCCGTGCCATGGAGGGAGCACCCGGGATAATATGAAACTTTCAACGATAGCCTCCTTGATATCTATTCACGCGTTTACGCTTGTTTCGTCTTTTCAAAAATCTTCCGGACGGCGCCGATGTTCTTTGTGCGCGGAGAAATCAGCGAGAGTTTGCCTTTCATGAACATGTCGATGCCCATGGCCATATCGGAGAAGAGATCCCCGGACTTCAGTTTATACTGCACCATCATCGTCGGTTCGTTGATCCGGCCGCCCATCCTGATGTTGGACAGGAAGGCTTCATGAAACTTCAGGATGTTCTTTTCTTTCGCAGCCACGCCTGTCTCAATCGCCATCTGCCGCAGCACATCCATCATCCGGGCAATGTCCACCTCATTGGGGCACCGGGTGATGCAGGTCTCGCAGGACGCGCAGAGCCAGATGGTGGAACTGTTCAAAACTTCATTTTTGCGGCCCATCTGGATCAGCTTGATGACCTTGTTGATGTTGTATTCCATGGCAAAGGTCAGGGGACAACCGGCCGTGCACTTCCGGCAGTGGTAACACCGCTGGAGAGGCACCCCATCGATCTTCTCGTTCACTTGTTCTAAAAAGGTTTGCATATTCACTCCTAATGACTACCCCCGCCGGGATTATAAATGAAGTCTTCCTTGTCGCTTTCCTTGTAGGTGCTCAGCGGCGCCGGACTGTCCACAGACGCACCCGCCCGGTGTTCAAAGAGTTCGAAGGCATCTTTATCCAGTTTTTTCAGGAACTTCCTCAGGTCAACCCCCATGGGGCAGACGCTGATACAGGAACCGCAGTCCACGCAGCGGCCCACCATGTGATACATCCGCATCAACTGGAACATCTGTGTATCGGTCTTATCTTCGCCGACGCCGACCCACTGGGGCTGGCTCTGCTCGGCAAAACAGATCCGGCAATAGCAGGACGGACAGGTGTTCCGGCAGGCGGCGCAGCGGATGCACTTGTCCATTTCCTTGCTGAAATAGGCCCAGCGCTCCTCGATGGGCAGGTTTTCAAAGGCGTCCACCTCCGCGTATTCCGAAGCGGCATCCATGGCCGGGGCCGGCTCGCCCACCATCAGATCGGAAATGACGGGATTGTTGAAGCGGCAGGTCAGGCAGTTGTCGGCCAGAACGTCCTTGAGGGCAATCTTTTTCTCACCCGTCGCCGTCTTGATCGTAAGCTGGTCATTCGCCACAGAGCCATCGAGAATTTCCTCCTGATTCAGCAGAACGGCGAGCTTCTTTTTGTCGACGTAACCGGTGCAGGGAACGCCAAGGATGACCACCTCGCTCCGGTCGTACTGCAGCTCCTGAAGGTGGATCACGATGGAGCGGGAGGTGCAGCCTCTCGCAACGATCCCGAAGGCTTTTTTGATCCGGTCCTCCGGTTTGACCCGCTTCTGCGATTCCCTGTGCTGCATCACCAGGTCATGGACGAATTTGGCAAGGTTCTGCACGCAGAACCTGTTCCACACCAGCTTATCGGCCTCCTCGGGGGTTGTGATAAAACAGGGCGTGGCCGTCATCGGCAGGGTTCCCCGCTCGTAGCCCACAATGACATTCACCTTTTTTTCCGTCAGCAGCTTCCTGGCTTCTTCCCGCAGTTTCTTTTCAATATTTTCCACAGTTCCTGATTCCTCGTTCTTTATTTATCTTAGAGCTTCTTCACCAGTTTCGTGGCCGGCCCCAGTTCCCTGACGGCCTGAGTGACCCCTTTGACCACCTGGGCAAACCGGTCGCCTTCCGAAGCCGACACCCAGGTAAACATGGTCCGGTTCGCTTCCACACCCACATAGTTCAGGAAACGCTTCAGCGTGGCAAATTTCCGCCGCGCCGTCAAATTTCCCGTCAGATAATGGCATTCACCGGGATGACAACCGGACACCAGCAC
>PMNM01000136.1:2326-10835 GCA_003161855.1 Syntrophaceae bacterium
CCGTCCCGAATTCAAGGCTTTTGCTTTTTTTTACGAGCCCGTCATTTATTGAATTGCTAAATGCTCACCCTGATATCTTTACAGTGCCCAGATCTGCGCCAGCACTTCCTCGTTGTTGAAGCCGTTGAGATCCGCCGCGTTCATCCGGCAGGAGGCCGTACAGACACCGCAGCCCTTGCAGAGGACTGAGTTGACGACGGCGCAGCCTTCCTTGGCGTCCACCGCGATGGCGCTGAAGGGGCAGTTGATCTCGCAAAGCCCGCAGGCCATGCACCGCTCCTTGTTCACATAGGCGGTTTTCCCCTCCGCTTGGATATAGTCTTTCGTGAGGATCGTACAGGCCCGGGACACGGCCGCATAAGCCTGGGTGACCGCCTCTTCGCTCAGTTTCGGCGCATGGGACATGCCGCACATGAAGACACCGTCCGTCTGAAAATCAACGGGCCGCAGCTTCACATGGGCCTCCAGGAAGAAGCCGTCCTGGTTGGTGGGCACCTTCAGCATCTTGCCGATGTCCTCGTTGCCCGGATTGGGGACAGTCCCCACACTCAGGGCCAGCAGATCGGTCTTCAGTTCCACTTTTTCATTCAGAATCGGATCAAAGATCGTGACGGCGATCTGATTCCCGTCCTGACGAACCTCCGGTTTCCGGTCTTCGTCGTAGCGGACGAACTTGACGTTCAGTTCTCTCGCCTTCTTGTAGTAATCCTCCTTGAGACCAAAGGTCCGGACATCCCGGTAGATGATCGTGACATCCTTTCCGGGATCGGCCTCTTTGAGCTTCAGGGCATTCTTGACGGCCTCGGAGCAGCAGTAACGGCTGCAGTAGGGCCGCTCCTCATTCCGGGAACCGACGCACTGGATCATGACGACGCTTTTGGCCGCCGTCACCTTGGCGTCCTTTTCCGCAATCAGCTTTTCCAGTTCACGCTGGGGAACGACCTGAGCCGACTGTCCCTGGAGATATTCCTTGTTTTCCAGCTCATAGGCGCCCGTCGCCACAAGGACGACGCCATGTTCGAACTGCGTTTCCCCTTCCTTCTTCNNTTCTTCGTATCGAGACCTTCGAGGGTGTAATAGAGATGACGGTAGTTGCCGCCCAACTCGAATTGCTTTTCCACGATGTGGGATTCAAATCCCTGATCGGCCAGGGCCAGGGCCGCCGTGATGCCGGCAAGCCCGCCGCCGATGATCAGCACGGCGTGATTGACGGTGAGCTGACCCGGCTTCAGGGGCTTCAGATACTGGGCTTTGGCGATGGCCATGCGGATAAGATCCTTGGCCTTTTCCGTCGCCGCTTCGGGTTCGTGCATGTGGACCCAGGAGTTCTGGTCGCGGATGTTGGCCATCTCAAAGAGATAACGGTTCAGACCGGCCTTCTCGCAGTTCTCCTGGAAGAGCCCTTCATGGGTGCGGGGCGAGCAGGAGGCGACGACCACGCGGGTCAGTCTGTGCTCCTTGATCACTTCGCCCATCTTGACGGCCGTATCCTGGGAACAGGTGAAGAGGTTGTCCGTTGTATAGACGACATTGGGCAGGGTCTTGGCGTATTCCACGACCGCGGGCACATCCACGACGCCGCCGATGTTAATGCCGCAATGGCAAACAAAGACGCCCGTCCGCGGGCCGATGCCCCGGATGTCGTTCTCCAGCGGCACTTCTTCCTCGCTGGTCAGTGTTCCCCGGCGGGAAGCGAGAAGTCCCTGGGCGCAGGCTGCCGCGCCGCTGGCTTCCATGACTGTTTCAGGGATGTCCTTGGGTCCGCCGAAGGCGCCGCAGACAAAGACGCCTTCCCGCGAGGTCTGGACGGGATTCTCCAGAGTGGTCTTGCAGAAGCCGTGCTCCTGAAGCTCCACGCCGAGGGCTTTAGCCAGTTTTCCGGCCTCCTTCGGCGGCGTCAGACCGACGGACAGGACGACCATGTCGAATTCCTCCTCCACAAGCGAGCCGTCTTCCTGAACGTATTTGATGAGCAGATTTTTCGTCTGCTGGAGTTCCTTGATGGTCGAAGGCATGGACCGGATATAGCGGATGCCGTATTCCCCCTTGGCGCGGTTCACAAAGCGGTCGAAATCCTTGCCGTGAGCGCGGATATCCATGAAGAAAATGGTGGGTTCGAGGTTCTTGGCGTGTTCCTTGCCGATGATCGCCTCCTTCGTGGCGTACATGCAGCAGACCGATGAGCACCAGCTGTTGCCGCAGGAGGTGTCGCGGGACCCCACGCACTGGATGAAGGCGATTTTCCGGGGTTCCTTGCCGTCGGACAGCCGCTGGACATGACCGAAATAAGGACCCGAGGCCGACAGGATGCGCTCGAACTGGATGCTGGTCACCACGTTGGCATAGGTTCCGAAGCCATATTCCCCACGGAGCCCGGCGTCAAACACTTCAAACCCGGGCGACGCAATGATGGCGCCCACTTCAATGCTTTCTTCGGCATAGGCGTCGTCATGGTTGACGGCTCCGGCAATGCAGGCTTCGACGCACTGGTAACACTCGGAGCANNGGATATTTCTCCCGGGCAATCTTGGCAACCTTGGAGGTATCCCCCTTGTCCGCCAGGTCTTTCGTCCAGTCCTTGGCGCGGCCCGCGGCAATATCCTCCCCCTTCAGGTAACGGCCTATGGAGACGGCCGCTTCCTTACCGGCGTAGACGGCCTTGACGACCGTGGCCGGACCGGTGACGACGTCGCCGCCGGCGAAAATGCCCGGCACATTGGTAGCAAACGTTACGGGATCGACGTCAAAGGTGTTCCATTTATTGATGGCGATGCCGCTTCCCTTGGGCACAAAGTTCAGATCCGCCNNCTTTCCGTCTTTGCCGACGACGCGAACCGGGGCCACCAGGAATTCCATTTTGATCCCTTCTTCCAGGGCTTCCTCGATTTCTTCTGGGGACGCCGGCATTTCCGCGCGGGAGCGGCGATAAAGAATAAATACGTTCTTGGATCCGGTGCGGACGGCCGTCCGGACAGCGTCCATGGCAACGTTCCCGCCGCCGACGACGGCGACACGGTCACCCAGGAAAACCTTCTCGCCCAGATTGACGCGCCGCAGATAATCGACGCCGTGAATGACGCCCTGCATGTCCTCGCCGGGGATGTCCAGTTTGCTGGAGAGGACCGTCCCGCAGCCGATGAAGACGGCGTCGTAGTCCTTCTGAAGCTTCTCAAAGGGAAGATCTTTGCCGATCGGGGTGTTGAGGTGAATCTTGACGCCCAGGTCCTCGATGACCCTTATTTCCGCCTTGAGGACGTCTTTCGGAAGACGGTATTCGGGAATGCCGACAGCGAGCCAGCCGCCGGCAACAGGCAGGGATTCGAAAACGTCCACACCGTAGCCCTCTGCGGCCAGATAGTAGGCAGCCGACAGACCGGCCGGACCGGCGCCGACAACAGCGACCTTTTTATCTTTTTTCTCTTTCACTTCGGGGATGTACCGAGTCTCGTCCTTGAGATCCAGGTCCGCCACGAAGCGTTTCAGATGCATGATGTCGATGGGCGCCTCCACCTTGCCCCGCATACAGGCCTCTTCACAGGGATGGTTACAGACGCGGCCGCAGACCGAGGGGAAGGGGTTGTCTTTTTTGATAAGCTTGAGGGCTTCCTTGTACTTACCCGCCGAGATCAGGGCCACATAGCCCTGGACGCTGATATGGGTGGGACAGGCCGCCTTGCAGGGCGACGTCCCGAGCTTGTCGATGGCGTAACCGCTGGGAATCGCCTGGGGGAAATGCCGGTAAGTGGCTTTTCGTTCGCTTAAACCTTCGTTAAAATCCGATTTGACAGAAACCGGGCAGACATTGGCGCAATCGCCGCAACCCGTACATTTGGACAGATCAATAAATCTGGGGGCTTTGGTCAGCTTGACCTTGAAGCGTCCCGGCTCACCTTCGACGGTTTCCACCGTACGGCGGGTCAGAATTTCCACGTTGGGATGGCGCCCGACTTCCACCAGTTTAGGGGAAAGGATGCAGGCTGAACAGTCATTGGTGGGAAAGGTTTTATCCANNGAGGCCTGAATACCGGCGATACCCGAACCGACAACCATTACTGCACCGACTTTTTCGTTATCTTTTAACACCTGTTCACTCCTCGGATTCTCTATATAAATTGACGTAAATTAAAGAACATGGATTTCATTTTCTATCCCTGCAAAAGCAGGGGGGGCCGCAAACCGTGCGAGCGGTTATCACTATTTTTTACCCCTGTCAAGGTCATATTTCCAGGTGGTAGAGAAGGCAATAAAATTGCTGAATAAAGTGAAAAAAATAGACCCCGCCCGCTAGGGGCGGGGTCCGACACATCTACCAGTTCCGGTAATCCAGGTGGGCGTATTTGGGCAGGAAACGGATCGGCAGGGCCAGGGCGTCCTTCCGGAACGGTGGGTTTGCGGCTCTTCAGGCAGGCATCGAAGGCCTCCCGGATATCTTCCGGGATGAGAAGTAGCAACCAGAATACAGTACGACCAGGCCACATCGTTTGCTGAATGATCTACCAAGAGAACCAGGGCAATGCAACAGAAAAAATGTTATTGTTAATACTAAAAATGTAGTATAAAAGTAGCAGGTCGGGTATCTTTTTGAGATACTTCATCGAGGATCAACGGTTTGTTTCGTTTACATTGTAAAGCATCGTTTTTGTCATTTCCTATGGTTGATTCAAGCAACTTCACCTGTGGGAGGGAACCCTTATCCGGGAACAATTACTTATGGGAAGAAGGAGGATCACATGAACGGCAAGAATTTTGAGAAATTATGGAAAACGGAGGATTGGTGGTCCGTATGGCTCGGCCTCGGCATTGTTCTCCTGGCCATTGTTGCCCTATGGATGGGTACTTCCATCAAGGGATGGGCCGTCTTACCGGGTAAATTAACCGATTTCAGCAAGGTCTGGACAGATCTTGCCAAGAATGCAGGTGGGTATCTGACCATCTTCCTCTTCTTCGGTGTGATCTTCAGTGTTTCCATGAAGATCATGGGGCATAAGCTGAATGAGTTCATCCCCGGGTTCATTATTCTTTTTGTCGGTGCTCTGATCATTTTTTATCTTGCCAGTTGGAAACTCATGCAGGATTTCAATATCGAAGCGCCCCTGCTGGCCCTCATCATCGGTCTTATCATCTCCAACGTGGTGAAAATTCCCGGTTGGATGAAGGTCTCCCTGCGCACGGAATACTATATTAAAACCGGCATCGTGCTTCTCGGAGCGACCCTGCCCCTGACCCTCATCATCCAGGCAGGTCCCATTGCCATGATGCAGGCTACCATCGTCTCCGTCGTCACGTGGCTTACGATTTACCTGGTGGCAACAAGGGTTTTCAAGCTCGATCCCCAATTCGGTGCAGTCCTGGGCGCCGGCGGAGCCGTCTGCGGCGTGTCCGCCTCCATCGCGGTAGGTGGCGCCGTAAAGGCAAAAAATGAGCACATCTCGATTTCCATCGCCGTGTGCACCATCTGGGCCATTATCATGATCTTCGTCCTGTCTTTTGCTTTCAAGCAGCTCGTTCCGCAAACCGTATCCCCCGGCGTGGCGGGCGCCATCGTCGGGACATCGGAATTTGCCGATGCGGCCGGTTTCGCCGTTGCCGCCGAACTGGGAACCCGTTTCGGGGATGCGCCGATTCAGACATTCACCCTGATGAAAGTCATCGGCCGGGATATCTGGATCGGGATCTGGTGCCTCATCCTGGCCTTTGTGTCGGTCATGTTCTGGGAAAAGGACGTCGGGAAAAAAAAGCAGGCCGTCGGCGCCGGCATTATCTGGGAACGTTTTCCCAAATTTGTTCTCGGATTTCTCGCGGCGTCCGTCATTGTCAGTATGATCATGGCGCCTGCGGATTACTTCGGTAAAACCAAATGGGAAGGAAAATTCAAGGGGAAAGATTACAAGGCGGATTTCTCCCAATTTCTGGTGCCACCGGAGTTTGCTGATCGCCTGAAGATCGACGCGGAAAAAAAGACCCTCTCCTTTCAGGGCACCATGACCGGCGAAGAACAGAAAACCCTGACGAAACTCACCGCCGGCAAGGACCAGGAGATGGCTCTCGGCCAGCTCAAGGCCAATTCAAACTGGTTTGACAGCGTGTTGACTCCCCAGGTCATCTCACCGATCAAGAATCTTCGGTCATGGGCTTTCGTCCTCTGCTTTCTGTGCATCGGCCTTTCCACCCGTTTTGCCGAAATGCTCACCTTCGGCATGAAGCCGTTCTGGGCCTTTACCGCCGGTGTTATCGTCAATGTCCCCCTGGGCATTGTCTTGTCTACGATGGTCTTTGTGGATTACTGGAATAAAATAGGATGATCTGAGAAAATGAGGAGGTAAAAAATATATGGCTAAATCCGATACGCCCCTTCTGGACCAGCTGGAAGGGGGAAAATGGCCAAGTTTTGTCGATGACCTGAAGCAGGCTGCCGAGAAGAATCCCATGGCCGAAGACCTCATGCGGCAGCTGGAGCTTTCCTATAAGGATAAAATCGGACACTGGAAGCATGGAGGCATTGTCGGAGTCAAAGGTTACGGTTCTGGCGTCATCGGCCGGTACTCGGACCGCCCCGAAGAGTTCCCGAACGTAAAGGCCTTTCATACCATGCGGGTCAATCATCCGACGGGATGGTTCTACAAGACGGACGCCCTGCGAAACCTCTGCGACGTGTGGGACAAGCACGGCAGCGGCCTCACGAACATGCACGGCTCTACCGGGGATGTCATCCTGCTGGGTACCACAACGGATCATCTCCAGTCCTGTTTTGATGACCTTTCAGCAGCGGGTTTTGATCTCGGCGGTTCCGGCTCCGCTCTGCGGACGCCGAGCGCCTGTGTGGGACCGGGCCGCTGCGAATGGGCCTGCGTCGACAGTTTGGATATCTGCTATAACCTGACCATGACTTTCCAGGACGAGATCCACCGCCCCATGTTCCCCTACAAGTTCAAAATCAAGGTTTCGGCCTGCTCCAATGACTGCGTCGCCTCCATCGCCCGCTCCGATCTTGCCATCATCGGCACCTGGAAGGGAGATATCCCGATCGACCAGAAGGAAGTGGAAGCCTACGCCGCTTCGGGCCTCGATATCCAGAAAGAGATCTGCGACCTCTGCCCGACGAAGTGCATGGTGTGGAATGGAAAGAAACTGAAAATCTACAACGAGGACTGTACCCGCTGCATGCACTGCATCAATCTGATGCCGAAGGCCCTGCGGCCGGGAGCGGAAAGAGGTGCGACCCTCCTGATCGGCGGCAAGGCTCCCATTGTGGAAGGGGCACTTCTATCCTGGGTCATTGTGCCCTTTATGAAACTGGAGCCCCCTTACCAGGACTTGAAGGACCTCATCCTCAAGATCCAGGACTGGTGGAGTGAAACCGGCAGGTCGCGCGAACGGGTCGGCGAGCTGATCAAACGCGTGGGTATGAGAACCTTTCTGCGCGCCGTGGGGCTGCCCGCGGTGCCCCAGATGGTTAAGGCCCCCAGGACCAACCCCTATGTTTTCTTCTGGCCTGAAGAAATTCAACAAAAGGAGGTGAAGTGATATGCCTACCGATATCGGACCCCCTGACTATAAGACCATGCTATCGCCTTTGATTCAGCGAAACTACGGAAAATGGCGCTATCACGAAATCCTTCAGCCGGGTGTCCTCATGCACGTCGGCGAAGCGGGAGAGGCGCTCTACACGGTGCGCGCGGGCTCGCCGCGGCTCCTGTCAACACAACACATCCGGGAGATCTGCGAAATCGCCGACAAGTACTGCGACGGCTACCTGCGCTTTACCAGCCGCAACAACATCGAGTTTCTCCTTGAAGACAAATCTAAAGTGGCCCCTTTGCTGACAGAACTGGCGAAGAGGAACTACCCCGTCGGCGGGACGGGGCACGCCATATCGAATGTTGTCCACACCCAGGGATGGGTGCACTGCCATACGCCGGCAACGGACGCCTCGGGCCCCGTCAAGGCATTGATGGATGAGATCTACGATTATTTCGTGACGATGAAGCTGCCCAACCACGTGCGGATCGCCCTGGCCTGCTGTCTGAACATGTGCGGTGCCGTCCACTGTTCCGACATCGCCATCCTGGGCATCCATCGGACGGTCCCCAAGACGGACAACTCCCGTGTCCCGAACCTCTGCGAAATTCCGACAACGGTGGCTTCCTGTCCGACCGGGGCCATACGCGGGGACAACAAAAACAAGACCATCACGGTCAACAACGAAAAGTGCATGTACTGCGGAAACTGCTACACCGTCTGCCCAGCCATGCCCATTGCCGATCCCGACAACGACGGGATTTCCATCTGGGTGGGCGGGAAGGTCTCCAATGCGCGCAGCAAACCCATGTTCTCCAAGCTGGCGATCCCCTTCCTCCCGAACAATCCACCGCGATGGCCGGAAGTCGTTGATGCGGTGAAGAACATCATCGAGATCTACGCGAGCAATGCCAGAAAGCACGAGCGGGTTGGCGAGTGGATCGAGCGCATCGGCTGGCCCCGGTTTTTCCAGCTGACCGGGTTTGAGTTT
>PMNM01000179.1 GCA_003161855.1 Syntrophaceae bacterium
CGCATTCAACGGCCTTTTCAGGCGAATCAAAACGCCCCCCATCAGAGAAGGAATCCGGAGTTACATTCAAGATTCCCATGATTCGGGTTCGATCACCCAGAATCATTTTTCGCTGACTTGTTTTAAGCGTCCAGTTCTCTGCCAAAAGATTGTCAAGTAATGTATCAAGGCTCTCCGCCAAAAGTTTCAGGCCGAATGGCTGGAAAGAGATCTTTTCGATAAAGCGGCGGATCTGTTTGAGTGTCCCGATCAGAATGAGGTCTGTTTTCTCAATGCTGCAGGCGACAGCCCCCCTCGCCACGGCGGCGTCACCGCCGATTGCCAGCATCTCCTGCTTAATGATATTCGCCACTTTACAGGGGAGCCGCTGGATATGAATATTCATGTTGACCATTTTGGGGAGCATTGCCTCAATTCCATAAGGATCCACATCCATCCGCTTCAGGATATCAGCAGCTTCAGGGGCAGAAGTCCATAACAGACGTCTTAGGCTATACCCCCCCCCATGTTTGGCATCCACAGCCATACGATCAACCTCTGAAAGAGCTCACGATCCATGCTTTAGGGAAGCGGCTTCCTCTCCTTCTGAAACCTGCTGCACCTTATCAATGTCTTCGCTGCTGACGCCAACGATGGCATCCAGTTCAGCCGTGTTCAAAACCTCTTTCTCCAAAAGTTCCGATGCTATTTTATTCAAAAGATCCATATGATCGATGAGTAGTTGTTTTGCCCTCTCATAGCTGCTCGAAACGAGCTTGGTCACTTCTTGATCAATTCTTTTAGCGGTATCCTCACTGTAATCCTTATGTGTGGCAAATTCCCGTCCCAGAAAAATCTGTTCTTCCTTCTTGCCGTAGGCCAGAGGGCCCATGGTTTCACTCATCCCCCACTCACAGACCATTTTCCGGGCCAGGTCCGTTGCCCGCTCAATGTCATTGCCTGCACCCGTGGTAAAATCCTTCAGGATTAGCTCTTCCGCCGCGCGACCACCCAGCAGGATGGCAATATTGTTTAAGAGATACTTCTTCGGATAAGTATGTTTTTCATCTTCCGGGAGTTGCTGCGTCAAACCCAATGCCCTGCCCCGAGGAATAATCGTCACCTTATGGATCGGATCCGTACCGGGCAATAACTTCGCGACGAGAGCGTGGCCGGATTCATGATAGGCCGTGTTTCGTTTTTCCTCATCACTGATCACCATGCTCTTTCTTTCCACTCCCATGAGAACCTTGTCTTTGGCAAATTCGAAGTCACTCATATTGACTTTGTCCTTGCCGAAGCGGGCGGCGTAAAGTACGGCTTCATTGACCAGATTTTCGATGTCTGCCCCGGAAAACCCCGGTGTGCCTCTGGCAATCACCCCGAATTTGACATCTTCGTCCAAGGGGGACTTTTTTGCGTGAACCTCCAGAATTTTTTCCCTGCCCTTGACATCGGGCAGCGGGACCATGACCTGCCGGTCAAAGCGTCCTGGTCTGAGAAGTGCTGGATCAAGGACATCTGGACGGTTTGTCGCCGAAACCAGGATGACCCCTTCGTTGGATTCAAAACCGTCCATTTCCACGAGTAGTTGATTCAAGGTCTGTTCCCTTTCGTCATGCCCGCCGCCCAAACCGGCACCCCGGTGCCGGCCGACCGCATCAATCTCGTCAATAAAGATGATGCAGGGAGCATTTTTCTTTCCCTGATTGAAAAGGTCCCGTACCCGGGAGGCCCCAACACCGACAAACATTTCAACGAAATCAGATCCGCTGATACTCAGGAAAGGCACATCCGCCTCCCCTGCAATCGCCCGGGCTAGCAAGGTTTTTCCCGTACCAGGCTGACCGACCAGCAGGAGGCCTTTAGGAATGCGCCCGCCCAATCGCGTGAACTTCTTGGGGTCTCGCAAAAAATCGATCACTTCTTCAAGTTCTGCCTTTGCCTCGTCAACTCCGGCTACATCCGCAAAAGTCACCTTTTTCGACTTATCCGTGACGAGCCTTGCCTTGCTTTTCCCAAAGGCCATCGCCTTACCGCCACCTGACTGCATCTGACGCATAAAAAAGATCCAGATACCGATGAGCAGCAGCATGGGAAACCAGGAAATCAGGATATTCATGTACCAGGGGGAATCTTCAACCGGTTTAGCCGATACCCGCACATTTTTTTCTCTGAACAGTGGAATCAATTGGGCATCTTTCGGCATATAGGTCTTGAAGGCCTTGCCATCAGCGAGCTTACCGGAGATATTCTCTCCCTGGATGGTCACCTCTGTCACCTGTCCCTTTTCAACAGTGCTCACAAAATCACTGAAGATGAGCGTTCCAGGTGTATTTTTAGGCTGATTGAAAAGATGATAGAGGAGAACAAACACGAGGCTGATAACCAGCCAGAGAGCAATATTCTTTTGCAATGGGTTCAATCGGATCATCTCCTTTGAAAAAAACGTTTTGTGTCGAGCACTCCTCTCTACAATAACCTGAATATTATTTCAAATCATTTCTATTTTTAGAATTTTAATTGTTTTGTCCGTAATCTTCACACGCTCACTGAGCATATGACCGATCATCCAGAGCACGGAATGGGTATCGGCAAGCAGGGGGAACTGCCTTCTGATCCGAACAGGAATTTTTCTATCGACGAACTCGTTTTTCAATTTCTTCATAGTGGCCATACCGAGCAGCTGCATCCTGTCCCCTGGTTGCAGGGAGCGGATAGTCAGCGGCAGAACGATGCGATCATAATCCATGAAAACCGTTCGGTGGCAATCAAAACGGACGGCCGTTCTATCGACAAAATCAAAATGCAGACTCAAATTCCCTTCCCGCAGGTCTATTTTGCACGGAATATTGACGTCATAGGAAAAGGGTGTGACAGCTGCTTCAGTAAGATGTTCAGGGGTTCCCACCGCATCATGGCCCGCC
>PMNM01000187.1 GCA_003161855.1 Syntrophaceae bacterium
GCATGATCGTTCCTGCCCTTGAAGTTTGTTCGTTATTACATACCCAGATAGGCTTGTCTGACCAGGTCAGATTTTAACAGGTCTTTCCCTTCGCCTTCCAGCACGACGCGGCCTGTTTGGAGAACATAAGCGCGGTGGGAAATCTGGAGCGCTTCATNNTCCCAGCGAAGGTTCGTCGAGCATCAAAAGCGTGGGATGAGACATCAGACCGCGGGCGATGGCCAACTGCTGCTGTTCTCCACCGCTGAAGGTATCGGAGCGCTGCCCTTTTCTTTCTCTTAAAATGGGAAAAAGATGAAAGACATTTTCCAGTGTTTTTTGTATTTCTTCTTTTGAGTCAAGGCTGTAAGCGCCTAGCATGAGGTTATCCAGAACGGACAGGCGGCCGAAAAGTTGCCTCCCTTCGGGGATCATGGAGATCTTTTTTTTCACGACTTCATAGGGTGGGATCTGATGAATCGGGTCGTTCTCAAAAGTTATTTCCCCTTTTACAGGATGAAGCAGACCGGAAATGGCCTTGACAATGGTTGACTTTCCCGCCCCATTAGAGCCGACGAGGCTCACAACTTCTCCCTTATTGATATGAAAAGAGACATCCTGAATGGCCAACAGCCCTTTATATCCAACGGAAATATTATTAACAGACAGCACGATATTTATCCCCTAAATAGGCCTGAATAACTTCCTGGCAGGATACCACCTCTTTCGGCAGTCCTTCCATAATCTTTTTCCCGGAGTTCAGGACAATGACCCGGTCCGATATCTCCATGACCGCTTCCATAACGTGTTCAACGACGATCAGGGTCATGCCCTGATCCCGAATTTTCTTGATGAGATTCATAATATTTCGAAGTTCAACAATGGTCAGTCCGGCCATTGATTCATCCAGCATCAGCAGTCGCGGTTGCGTTGCCAACGCCATAGAAACCTCCAGCCGCTTTTTGTCGGCAATGGTCAGTTCCGACCCTAAGAACGACTTCTTATCAATGAGCCCGGTGAACGTCAGGATTTCTTCTGCTTTTTCCGTTGCCGGGCCGATTCTGGTGTAGCGGAGCAGCGCCCCGGTCACCACGTTCTCCAGGACCGTCATGTCACTGATCACCTGAACGATCTGGAAGGTGCGCGCAATGCCCAGATTGCAGACCTTATCTGCGCGAAACTTCGTAATGTCCTTCCCGAAAAAGGACACCTTGCCGCTGTTCGGTTTATAAAACCCGGTGATGCAATTAAAGAGCGTCGATTTTCCCGCACCGTTCGGTCCGATTACACTGACGATCTCCCCTTCTTCGACGGAAAAATCAATATCCAGATTCGCCGCCAGTCCGCCGAACCATTTCGATAGTCCCTTCACTTCCAGGCAGGTTGACTTATCCATTTTTTTTCTTACCTATATTTGCAAATAATCCCCAAATCCCCTGGGGTTGATAGACCGAAATGAGGGTAATCAAAAAGCCGTAAATCAGCATATCGACGCCCGTTCCCCTATGACCCAGCCAGATGCGGGTCAACTCGGCAATCGGAATCAGGATCGCTGCGCCGATGACCGGTCCCATAATCGTACCTGCCCCTCCCAGCATGGATATCAGGACGATCTGAATCGATATGGCCAGAAGCATGACACTTTCCGGATCAATATAAAGAATATACTGGGCATAAAATGTTCCGGCCATGGCACTTAAAAAAGCACTGACCATAATCGCGATGAGACGGTACCGGACAACATTGACCCCCAGNNTAGTAGGGCAGCTTCGACGAGTGGAACATGAAGTTGGCCAGGGATTCATCCATCATGGGGATCGTGATGCCCTCGGCGGCGTTGACCAGTTTCCAGTTATTGAAATGAATCCGCACGATTTCCCCAAAAGCAATGGTGGCAATGGCGAAGTAATGACCACGCAGGTTGGAACAGGGATAACCGATGGCGGCCGCCATCAGGGCGGCNNCCGAAAGAAAACATGCCGGCATAACCGCCCATGATATTCCAGGCCACGCCCAGCATGCCAAACATAAATACAAGAATCATCACGTGGATGAGATAGGTCTGGGTGATCACCAGAGGGAAGAGAAGCAACAACAGGAGGGTAATCCCGGTCACCGATATCTGTTTTATCGTAAATTTTTTCATGCGTCACCACCCCAAAAGGCCCTGTGGCCTGATCCAGATCGTGATGAGATAGATCATGAACACAATGGCATATTTATAGGATGGGTCGAAGTAAAAGCCTCCCAGCGTCTGCGCCAAACCGACCAGGATGCCGGCGATGAAGGCCCCCTCGATACTGCCGAAACCGCCCAGGGCGACGACGGCAAAGGCGATCGTCCCGAACAGACCGCCCACCTGGGGATAAATATAATAGTACGTGGAGAGGAAGGCTCCTGCCACACCAACAAGAGCGGCACCAATCCCAAAAGAGAGGGAGTTGATCCGTTCTGTATTGATCCCCATGAGCAAGGCCGATTCGCGGTTCATTTCTGTCGCCAGGATTGCTTTTCCTGTCTTCGTCTTTTTCATAAACAGAAATAAACAAATCGAGGTGATGATGCTGCCGATGGACGCGATCGCTTTCGGGATGCTGATACTGATCCCGCCGATATCCCATGTCCCCTGAAGGAACGTTGTCGAGATGAGGCGAAAATCCGGGGTCCACAGGTAAACGGCCAGGTTGGACAGGAAAATGCTGATCCCGAAGGTCACGACCAGTTGGGCCAGCATCGGTCCCTTCATGACCTTGCTGACAATGAAGCGATAGATGGCGACCCCCATGACAAACAGGAGTAAGAAGCAGATCGGAATGGAAAAGAGGGGGTCTATCCCATAGACGGTAAAAAGCCAGAAAGAGGTAAACATCCCGATCATGAGGAAATCCCCGTGGGCAAAATTGACGATATTCATAACCCCCCAGATAAGGGTGAGGCCAATCGCCACAAGGGAATACATAAAACCAATCATCAGACCGTTGACGATTTGTTGAAGCAATTGCTCAGGCATGATCTCGATCCTTCAAACAAACGAGTTGACAGGCGGAGCCTTATTCAGTCTCTGCCCGTCAACTCGTTATAAGTGGTATTTATTTTCTGCCCTTCCAGGCGGGGAATGGCCAGACAACCTCTTTGGCTGCCGATGCAAAAGGCCAAACGGTTACGTAATCCTGATTCTGAATCTGCACCAGCGTCCCCTGGGCATAGATGTTCTGATGTGATGCCGGATCAAACTTGATCCCTTTCCAGGGGTAAATCACCTGCTTGCCCGTAATGTTCGTCGCAAGCAGCGCTTTGACGACGGCTTCACTCTCGGTGGTCTTCGCCCGGTTGATCGCATCAGCCAGCACGAAGGGGGCCATGAAGCTGCGGGCGGCGTTTTCGCTCATGTCGATCCCGTATTTTTTCTTGAAAAGCTGATTCACCTTGGCAACCAGGGGCTTCTTTTTGGCAAGATCCAGTGCAAAGGTTGAACGGATGATGATATAGTTGCCGTCCGCCTTGACTGCGGGCAGGTAACCCGGTTCGATATAACCGGCCATCGTCAGAATGCCTTTGGGAGCGAAACCCATTTCCTTAAACGT
>PMNM01000119.1:0-925 GCA_003161855.1 Syntrophaceae bacterium
CGGAATTTTACCAGAATATGGCGCAAATCTATTTTTCTACCGCGGAGGCCAGAGACAGGTCGTTTTGCTTTTACAAGGACCTGATCACTTCTGCGAAACATCGCAATCCTGACGCCGCCGAGAAAATATCACGAATAATGATGAAGGACAGTATTGCNNCGATGATGCGACGCTGGAATGGATGGGGAGATACGACGATTGATTATCCGACGCCCGAAGGGGCGACTGAGTTTCTTGAACAATGGGTGGGAAAAACCATCCCGCCAAAAGATGCTTCGCAGGAAAAAGTGCTGGCAGGCATTCCACCTTCCAGGCTTGCGCTGAATCCTTTGATTTTAACGGATGCCAATGACCGTCTTTACCATGCCCGCGGTCAGAGCATGCCGGACTGGTTGGCCATGCGCAGTGGCAATGTAGGGATATTTCCCGACGGTGTGGCTTATCCGGCAACTGATGATGAGGTTCGTTCCCTGATTCGTTGGGCGGCCCAAACGGGTACTCGTCTGATCCCTTACGGCGGCGGCACCTCGGTTACAGGCCACATCAATCCCCTGCATTCAGACCAGCCTGTTTTGACCGTTGATATGAGGCGAATGAGTCGTCTTATCAATCTTGACGATGTTAGTAATCTGGCAACTTTTGGCGCCGGTATTGCCGGCCCGGATCTTGAAGCGCAACTCCGCGCACAAGGATACACTCTTGGGCATTTTCCGCAATCCTTTGANNGCGGTCAGCAGTCGCTTGGTTACGGTCGCATCGAACGTTTATTTGCTGGGGGACATCTGGAGTCGCCTTCCGGATCACTCGAACTTCCTTCTTTTCCCGCATCGGCTGTCGGACCTGATCTCAAAGAAATCGTCTTGGGATCTGAAGGACGATTCGGCATTCTCACTGAGGCAACCGTGCGGATCACCCCGTTGCCGGC
>PMNM01000119.1:1004-1317 GCA_003161855.1 Syntrophaceae bacterium
CTGTCCATGCTTCGACTGAGTACGGCCACTGAAACAAAAACAATGCTGGCCCTGGCGGGACACCGAAAACTCATTGGCGCTATGGAAAAATTTCTGTCCATGCGCGGCATCGGTGATGAGAAGTGCATGCTGATGCTCGGCTTTACCGGTCGCAAGNNCACTGGAACAATGTCCCTGTAATGATTAAAGCAATTGAAGAGTCCCTGCACAATTCATTGGCAAAGATCAATGAACGGGTTCACGTCTTTACGCATCTTTCCCAACTTTATCCTTCCGGGGCCAGCATCTACACGTCATATTTCTTTCGTATGGC
>PMNM01000119.1:1360-4230 GCA_003161855.1 Syntrophaceae bacterium
AAAATCACGGGTATGAACCCTAAAGCAAGCTTTGGAAACAGAAATCTGTTGTCACAAGAGGTAATGAAGATGTGGAATAAAAACTGGAGAGATGATTTGTGGTCGAAGATTGATCAACCCTGGGATATCGTTATCATCGGTGGTGGTATTACCGGTGCGGGCATCTTAAAGGAGGCGCGGAAACTGGGGCTTAAGGTCTTGTTGGTGGAACAGCGTGATTTCAGCTGGGGGACATCAAGCCGCTCTTCAAAATTGGTTCATGGTGGTCTGCGCTATCTGAAAGATGGAAACATCATGCTCACATGGGAGTCTGTGCGGGAAAGAAAGCGTCTGCTCGCTGAAGGGCCCGGGCTGATTGAGCCGCTGGGTTTTCTCATTGCCAATTATAAAGGTGACCGGCCCGGCCGCCTCGTTTATAGAGCCGGCCTGGTGATCTATGATCTGCTGGCGACACAATGGAGTCATAAAGCGTATACTGCAACGGAATTTCAGATGCTGGCGCCGCACATCCGGCAGAACGGACTAGAAGGAGGTCTTTGTTTCGGCGATGCCCAGACCAATGATGCCCGTCTAGTCCTGCGGGTAATCCGCGAAGCCGCTGCCGACGGCGCTCAGGCAATCAATTACGTCCGCGCCGAGACATTGATACGCGGCAATCAAAAAAATGACGGAAAAGGAGCATCCTTGTCCGGAGTGAGACTTTACGATACTTATCGGAATCGCCGCGCTGATATACGGGCCAGAGTGATTATCAATGCTACCGGCGCTTGGGCCGATGAGCTCAGAGGGCAGGTCGGCGCGAAACCCCGGATGCGTTTACTGCGCGGCAGTCACCTTGTTGTTCCCGCCTGGCGCCTGCCCGTCGCGCAATCGGTAAGTTTCCTTCATCCGCTGGATCGCCGGCCGGTGTTTATCTTCCCCTGGGAGGGCATTACCCTGATCGGAACCACCGATACGGATCATCGCCATTCGATTTCAGACGAACCTTCAATCAGTCCCGACGAGGTGGCCTATCTCATGGCGGCCGCAGAGGCGCAATTTCCATCCATCAACCTGACCTTGAATGACATCATATCAACATTTTCCGGCATCAGGCCTGTTATCGGAACAGGCAAGGCCGATCCCTCCAAGGAAGCGCGTGACCATGTTGTCTGGGAAGAAGAAGGATTATTGACAGTGACCGGCGGGAAGATGACAACATTCAGGTTGATTGCGTTGGATGTCATGAAGGCCGTTCGTCACAGAATTCCGCAAATGCCGGAGCCTAACAGGTCCATGCCAGTGTTGAATCAGATGGAGATGGATATTCATTACAATAAAAATGGCCGACTAAACGCAGCCATGCTAAGACGGCTTGCCGGTTGTTACGGGTCGGACGCTCGGGCACTGATCGATGCCGCACAACCGGAGGAATTGGAAGAGATTCCCTGTACCGGCACTCTTTGGGCAGAACTGCGCTGGGCGGCCCGTGATGAGGGCATTGTTCACCTTGAAGATTTAATGTTGCGGCGCACACGTCTGGGGTTGACAGTCATGGAAGGAGGAAAGGCGCTTCTGCCGGCAATTCGATCAATTTGTCAAACCGAACTTGGATGGGATAATGCCCACTGGGAGGAAGAAGAGCAATCATATTTGTCATTATGGCAACGATGCTATAATTTGCCGGAGGAAACGATTCCTGACTGGCGGACTAAGTTGAAAAAATAGGAAATGATGGGCTGTTGAAAAACTCTTATCTGCTGTGTTGCGCTGCAAATCGCACCGCTCAACGTATNNCGGTTGCGTCCTCTTTTTTTTGCTTTGTACAAGGATTCATCTGCAAGGGAAATCGTTTTTTCAATGTTTTCCTGCATTCGATGCTCTGCTAGACCAATGGAAACCGTAACTCTGGAATCAGGACCTAAGTCCGGGAAGAAACTGTTTTCAACGCAATCGCGAATGCGTTCTGCAAACAGTTTCGCTGCCTGAAGATCAGTTTGTGTAAGCACAATCAAAAATTCCTCGCCACCATAGCGTCCGCAAAAGTCCGTTTTACGTAAAATACTGCGGATAACGGCAGCGAATGTCCTCAATACCTGATCACCGATCTGATGTCCGTACGTATCGTTGATTTTTTTAAATTTATCAATGTCCATCATAACCAAAGAAAAAACAGACCCGGTGCGTACGGAACGATTGTTCTCGGATTCAATGAGGTCCATTAGATGGCTGCGATTGTAGAAACCTGTCAGATCATCGTGGATGGCCATTTCCCGGATAACGGTAAAAGACGATTGCAGCTTTTTCCGGCTGACGCTTAACTCCCGGCGAATAGAACTGATATTCCCGCCTATGAATGAAACGGAGATCAGAACGATGGCCAACCCGAACCAGTGGAAACATTCTATTTTAAGATTGATGTCTTGCGAACGAAAAATGTTCAGCAGAACGATATCGATTCCGTAGGTCAGCAGGGCAAAAGCGCTGATAAATAAAAACTGGCTGGTATAGAGGCGGAAGGTGCCGAACAGAAGTATAAGGATGTACATCGAGAAAAGAACCCCCCGGATTTCATGGCCATAATATATTCCATACATCACAACAAGGCAGGCGACACACATCTGGATAGAAGTGAGGCTGGGATCAGACATCCGCAGATTGAGACCGGTGCGAAAGACGATATATAAAATCATAATAATCGACAGGAGGATAATCCAGAACCCATAAAGCGCCTGCAAGTCCAGGATACCCGCCCAATAGGCAAAATAAGAGAGGGAAATATTGAAGATATAGATGGCTAACGTCATAAAAAAGCGACGGAGGCGAAGAGCCTGCTTAGGATCATCCTTGGGAATGATGGAAAAATGGAAGGCCATTTTAGATACTATTTT
>PMNM01000021.1:0-155 GCA_003161855.1 Syntrophaceae bacterium
ACCGACAACGGCGCCGGTGGGCTGTCCTCTTCGGTGGGGGAAATGGCCAGACTTTCCGGCGGCTGTGAAATCGATCTCCAGAAAGCCCCCCTCAAATATGCCGGGCTGCAACCCTGGGAAATCCTGCTGTCGGAAGCGCAGGAACGGATGTCCCT
>PMNM01000021.1:202-2930 GCA_003161855.1 Syntrophaceae bacterium
GACATGCTTTCCCGGCTGAATATCTGCAGCAAGGAATCCGTGATCAGGCAGTATGACCATGAGGTTCAGGGCGGGAGCGTCATTAAGCCTCTGGTCGGCGCCGCCAATGACGGCCCCGGAGACGCNNCTGGCGGGGCTGGATAATTTCTGCTGGTGCGATCCCGTGCCGTCGGAAAAAAACCCCGACGGGCCGTACAAACTCGCCCAGCTCGTTCGCGCCAACATGGCCCTCTATGACTACACCACCGCCTACGGCGTGCCCTGCATTTCCGGCAAGGACAGCATGAAGAACGATTATCAGATCGGGGAGACGAAAATTTCCATTCCTCCGACCCTGCTGTTTTCAACCATCGGGACGATGAAAGATGTCCGAAAAGCCGTGACGATGGATGCCAAGAAATCCGGCGATCTGGTTTATGTTCTGGGGAAAACCTTTCGCGAACTGGGCGGNNAGGCCCTGAGCCGGGCCATCGAGAGCGGACTGGTCGCCTCCTGCCATGACTGCTCCGACGGCGGTCTGGGTGTGGCCCTTGCGGAGGTGGCTTTTGCCGGGGGGCTCGGCCTGTCCGTCGATCTGGCCGGCGTGCCTTCCGACGATATCCAACGGAATGACGAGCTGCTCTTTTCGGAATCCCAGAGCCGTTTCGTTGTCACCATTTTTCCGAAGGCCAAGGCGGCGTTCCACCGGCTGATGAAGGGAAACGTTTTTGCCCGGGTGGGCAAAGTGAATTCAGAAGGGCTCCTGAAGATCAAAGGGCTCCGGGGAAAGCCGATTATGGAAGAAGACCTGAACACATTGAAAACGGCGTGGCAGAAACCATTGAATTTTTAAGGAAGATCAAGATGCCAAAAAAAGTCAAAGCAATCGTGATCACGGGCAACGGAACGAACTGCGAAATGGAGATGGCCCATGCCTGCCGACAGGCGGGTGCAGATCAGGTGGATATCGTCCACATCAGCCAGTTGCTCTACCGTGATAAAAAGTTGGATGATTACCATTTCCTCAATCTTCCCGGCGGTTTTTTAGACGGCGATGACCTGGGGTCGGCCAAGGCCGGGGCGAACCGGATCCTGCATGCAACCATCGAGGGGGGCAAGGGGTCCCTGCACGAAAGTCTTCATGACCAGTTCAGCCGGTTCATCGCAGCCGGAAAACTGATCCTGGGAGTCTGCAACGGTTTTCAGCTCCTGGTGAAACTGGGAACACTCCCGGGCTTCGACGGCCATTACTTCCGGCAGACCGCCACGCTGAGCTTCAACGACTCCGGTCGTTTTGAAGACCGTTGGGTCTATCTGAAAATCAATCCCACCTCGCCCTGCGTTTTCACCAGATGCATCCAGGGCCTGTATCTTCCGGTCCGCCATGGGGAAGGAAAATTCATCACCCAAGACAGGGCCACCATGGAAAGACTGCACCGGGATCATCATATTGTCGCTCAGTACAGCCACCCGGATTGCCAGACCGTCACGATGGATTACCCTGCCAACCCCAACGGCGCCATCAACGCCATTGCCGGCATCTGCAATGAAACGGGGCGGATTTTCGGCCTCATGCCCCACCCGGAGGCGTACCTGCACTACACCAACCATCCCCGGTGGACCCGGGAAAAGCTCCCCGTTGCGGGAATGGGGCTGGCCGTCTTCAAAAACGCCGTCCGGTTCATCCGCAGCAAAGATTTCTAAGAAAGGTGATATAAAACATGCAGGCTTACCGGATCCATAACACGGTCATTGCCGCGGATATTCCCGAAGAAGCCCGGGATTTTTATCGGGAGGAAATCGGCGGGGCTCTGCCGGACGTCATTGAAGAAGTAGCCTATTTATCGGAAGTATTCTGTACCGGTGGAACCGTTAAAACGGTCAAGGAGCGGATCAACGAGGAGATGGATGCCCGCAACGCCTGGCTGATGATGGGCATTCCCTGCGAACTCCACTGGCCCTTTGTCATCGGAACCCTGATTTGCTAACCTTACGGAATCCTCTCTTAAAATCTCACCCCCATAATTATTCTTGTTAATTCATCCGGTCACTGGTATAAAGCCCCCCTTTTGCCAGAAAGGTATCGTTCATGGAAATTGGAATTCTGGGGCTTCCCCAGAGCGGTAAAAGTACACTTTTTGAGATCATGACCGGGCTCCATAGCCGGGACATGCATGGAGAACCCTGTATCCGGGGCCTGACCAGTGTTCCCGATGACCGCTTTGACGATCTGGTTGATGTTTTTCAGCCTGAGAAAATATCGCCGGCGAGAATCCCTTTTATTGATATTAACGCGCGGGGCGAAAATGCCTGGGACAGCATCCGCCAGACGCTGAGCGCCGCTGAGGGCCTGATTCATATCGTGGATGGTTTTTCAACACCCGATGTTCAGGAGATACTGAATCGTTACCGTAAAATTGAGGACGAACTCATCCTGTCCGACCTGCTGGTTGTGGAAACCCGCCTGGAAAGACTGACCCGGATACCGTCCAAGGCCTTGAAGCCTCTGGATTTGTCGCACATGCAGACCCTGCCCGGAGTCAAAGAGAAACTGGAAAAAGGGATGCCCATCCGGGCCATGGATCTCGCCGATGAAGTGCTTTTTTCACTCAAGAGCTTTTCCTTCTGGACCATCCGTCCGGAACTTGTGGTCGTCAATCTGGGAGAAGACAACCTGTCGGTCATGGATGCCTTCCTCACCGAGACAGCCTCCGGTGTCCCTGCCATCGGGATCTGCTGCCAGATCGAA
>PMNM01000019.1 GCA_003161855.1 Syntrophaceae bacterium
TTTTTCAGGCACAAATCGCGCGCCATGGTGAACAAAGTTACCACCGTCGAAGAGGCAGTAAAAACCATGATCAAGGACGGCGACTACATAACCATCGGCGGATTCGGGGCAAACCGCATTCCCACCGCCGTACTGCATGAGATCGTCCGACAGGGGAAAAAAAACCTGGGGTTTGCCGGCCATACCGCGACCCACGACTTTCAGATACTCGTGGCCGGCGAGTGCATCGACAGGCTCGACGTGGCGTACATAATCGGGCTGGAAGCGCGCGGCCTTTCCCCGCACGCGCGTCGCGTCGTGGAGAGCGGAAAAATCAAGCTCACGGAATGGACGAACGCGACCCTTTCATGGAGNNTACGGCGCGTCCGTGTCGGACCAGGACCTGGCCAAGGCGGCCAAGCGTGTCATACTCACCACCGAGCGGATCATACCCAACGAGAAAATCCGCCAGAACCCGGAAGCGACGTTCATCCCTTTCTGGTGCGTTGATGCCGTCATTGAGGTTCCCTACGGGAGTTATCCCGGCAACATGCCCTACGAATATTTTTCCGATGAGGAGTACCTGAAGAAATGGCTGAATCTGGAAAAGGACCCCGCGGAATTCAAAAAGTTCTTCAAGAAACAGATTCTCGACACGAAGAATTTCTATGAATACCTGGATATGAACGGCGGCATCGAACGGATGATCAAGCTTCGCGCCATTGAGCACCTGACTGACAAGAAATAAGGAGAACTACTATGGCAGATTATAATCCAATGGAATTAATGATATGCGTCGCTGCGCGTAACCTGGAGGACGGGGCCACCGTCGTCGTAGGTACTGGCGCGCCCTGCGCGGCCGCCATGCTGGCACAGAAAACGCACTCACCGAACCTCACCGTCATGTTCGAGGCCGGCGGCGTTGCCCCGATCCTGCCCGCAATGCCGATCTCAGTCGGGGACTCCCGCACCTTCCACAAGGCAATCATGGCCAGCTCCATGCCCGAAATCATGGAAACCTGCCAGCGCGGCATGGTGGACTACACGTTCCTGGGCGGGGCGCAGATCGACATGTACGGGAATATCAACTCCACCATGATCGGCAACGATCACGCGAAGCCGAAAGTGCGGTTCCCGGGATCCGGCGGGGCCAACGACCTGGCCTCCCTCTGCTGGAGGACCATGATGATGACGCCGCAGGACGCGAAGCGATTCACAGAAAAGATAAATTTCATCACGTCCCCGGGGTATCTCACCGGCGGGAATTCGCGTTACGAGGCGGGGCTTCCGAAAGGGACCGGCCCCTATCGAATCATCACCAACATGGCGATCATGGGCTTTGAAGAGACGTCCAAGCGGATGAAGGTTCTCAATGTTAACCCGGGATATAGCCGGAAGGACATCCAGGACAACTGCGGCTTCGAACTCTTCTGGGCCGACAAGATCACCGATACCGATCCACCCCATGCGGACGAACTGCGGATTCTCCGTGATGAGGTTGATCCGCACCGGTATATTATAGGAAGATAACACATAGGAGAACAATCATGTCCGATCAATTTAAAGGCATTGAGCCGATGGTGTACAACAGCAAGATCAACGTTCCCTATTCATGGTGGGCCGGCGACACAGCGAGCAAGTTTTATATAACCCTGCGGGATGAAAAAAAAATAATGGGAACAAAATGCACAGCCTGCAACAAGGTGTTCCTGCCCCCGCGCAAGGTCTGCCCGTCCTGCTTTACCGAGAACACACAGTGGGTGAACATATCAGACGAGGGAACGGTCATTACCTTTACGGTGGCCCGGCGCCAGTTCGCGGCCATCCCTAATGACAGGAAGGTTCCGGTCATCTGGGGCATGATAAAACTCGATGGCGCCGATACCGCCATGCTGCATTATCTGGACGAAATAAAGCCGGAAAACGTGACAATCGGCATGCGCGTAAAGGCGGTGTTCTCAGAAGGGCGGAAGGGCACCATCCGCGACATTTCGCATTTCAAACCGGTAAAGTAAGGAAGGAGAGATATGGACAGAGCAGCAATAATCGGCGTCGGCATGACCAAAATAGAAAAAAACAAGGTTCGGGACACCTTTGCTGACATGGTGTGGGAGGCCGTGAACAAGGCACTGAGCGACGCGGGAATGACAATTGACGATATCGACAACGTGGTGACCACATCAAGCGACTTCTGGGACGGCAGGACGATTTCCTGCATGGCCGTGGGCGATGCCAGCGGCGCGGCCCACAAGAACGTTTCCTGCGTCGAGGGCGATGGCACCTACGGAGCATTTTACGGCATGACCAGAAGCCTTTCCGGGTCGTACAAGACCACCCTGGTCACAGGACATTCAAAGGGCTCCCAGAGCGTATCGAGCCTCATCACTAATTCGGCTTTTGACCCTATCTACGAGCGGGCACTCGGCATGGATATGGTTACCGCGTGCGCCATGCAGGCAAGGTCGTACATGCACCGCACCAAGGCCACGCCCCAACAACTGGCAATGGTATCGGTGAAGAACCATGGCAATGCGCTTAGGAACCCCCTGACGCAGCTTCCCATGAAGATCACCGTTAAGGATGTGCTGGAATCAGAGATGATAGCGGACCCGCTCCGCAAGCTCAATTGCTCCCCCATATCCGACGGGTGCGCGGCGGTCATTATCGCCCACGAGTCGGTGGCGGCGAAGTTCAAGCAGAAGCCGGTCTGGATCAAGGGAGTGTCCTTTTGCGCCGATAGCTTCTTCTTAGGCGACAGGGACCTTTCCCGCGCCAGGTCGCTCACCGAAGCGGCAAAAAAGGCGTACGCGATGGCCGGAATTAAAGACCCGAAAAAAGAAATCGATGTTGCGGAAATATATGACGCTTTTACTTATCAGGAGCTCATGTGGCTCGAGGAAATGGGACTTGCCGACGATGCGATGGCCGGGAAACTCCTCGAAAAGGGAGAGTTTAACATTGACGGCAGGCTGCCGGTGAATGCATCCGGCGGGTTGCTTTCTGGACACCCCGTTATTGCCGCCGGCCTCTACAGCATGGCCGCGGTGGTCAGGCAGATAAGGGGCGATGCGGGCGGCTTTCAGGTGAAAAAGGCGAAAACCGGCCTGGTGCACGGCGTGAACGGCCTCGGCGGTCAGTCCCACTGCGTGTTTATTCTTGATAAGGACAAGTAGGAGGAAGAACCATGGCTAAACGAGTTGCAATTGTAGGAACCGGACAGACATTCCATAAGAGCCATCGCCCTGACGTGAACGGACAGGAGCTTATTAACGAGGCGGTCTTAAGAGCGCTTACGGATACCGACCTGAAGATGAAGGACATCGATGCCATCGTCATCGGGAACATGGACCACTTTGAGGGAATCAACTACGTCGATTGCTGGAGCGTTGACGGCTCCGGCGGAACGATGAAACCCATTATAAAACTGACCACCGGCGGAACCACCGGGTGCACCGTCGCCATAGGCGGATACCATCTGGTAGGGTCGGGCATGTTCGACAGGGTACTGATCATCGGCTGGGAAAAAAACTCGGAGTCAGACACCACCGGTGCTATAACCACCGCCTTTGACCCCGTATGGGACAGGATGGTCTTCGCCGGCGCCATTTCGGGTCTGGCAGCGGAGGCCCAGGCCTATATGGCACGCTATGGCGCCACTGAACGCGACGGCGCAAGGGTCAGCGTTCGGGACCGGAAGCATGCGATGAACAATCCCTACGCCCAGCTTAGAAAAGAAGTAACTCTCGAGGAAGTCCTCGCTTCTCCGATGCTGGCTGACCCTATCCACCTGCTGGATGTGTGCCCNNCGCCACAGCTATTCATATTTGGGGGATGTTGATTATGGACGCCTGACCAGCATGCACGAAGGATCGCAGGAACTATGGAAGAAGGCGGGCATCAAGGAGCCGCGTAAAGAGCTTGATGTCATAGAAATGTATCAGCCATATTCGTTTGGAGGACTCATCTGGATCGAAGACATGGGTATTGTTGGTCACGGCGAAGCTCCCCGGTACATCTGGGACGGCAATACCGACATGGGCGGCGAGTTGCCCATCAACCCTTCGGGCGGTGTTATAGCGACCAATCCCATAGGGGCGACTGGGCTCATCCGGTGCG
>PMNM01000183.1 GCA_003161855.1 Syntrophaceae bacterium
CTGTCCATGAGTGGCTCGCGGAAATAGGCTTCTCCGATGAATTTGGGGCCCGTGAAATTGCACGTCTGGTGCAGGACCGGATCAAGAATTTCTTTGTGGACGAGGTCCTCTTCGGCAAACTGGTCTGCGGCGGTACGGTCCATGCGGAAATTGTGAATGAGCAGCTTGTTCTCAATGTCCTGGAGAACCGGCCGTAAATGCCCGTCTTCCGCTTGAGCAGACGATTGATCTTTCCACCCGTAGAGATGAGCGAAGAAAGCGGTCTGCTTGCGGTCGGCGGGGACCTCTCTCCGGAACGGCTCATTCTGGCTTACGAGCAGGGGATCTTCCCGTGGTATGCGGAAGGCGACCCGATCCTCTGGTGGTCGCCGGACCCCCGGTTTGTGCTGTTCCCCGAAAAGCTCAAGGTCACCCGGAGCATGGGACAGACGCTGAAAAAAAATCTCTTTACGGTAACCTGCGACCGGAATTTCCGGGATGTCATGGAGGGATGCCGGGAACCCCGGAAGGATAAGGGCGGTAGCTGGATAACGGATGAGATGATACACGCCTATAGCCACCTCCATAAGATGGGCCTCGCTCATTCCGTGGAAGTATGGATGAAGGCTGAACTCGTCGGGGGACTCTACGGTGTCTCGCTGGGAAAATGCTTTTTCGGAGAATCTATGTTTACCCGGGTGAGTAACGCCTCAAAGGCTGCCTTGATTGTGCTCACCCGGACACTTCAGAACCTGGGATTCGTTCTTATCGACTGCCAGGTCTATACGGATCATCTTCGCACCCTGGGGGCGGAGATGATTTCACGGCCGCTCTTTTTGGATATCCTCAAGGGGGCTGTACACAAGCAAACCTACCAGGGCAACTGGAATAAAATGGAGGTGTTTCATGAAAATCACAAGTCTTGATCAAGTTGAGAAAACAAAGATGATGATGGAAGGGGCAAAAGATGTCTGGAAGCAGATACCCATATCGAAAGCTGACGGTACACCGTCTCTTTCTTTCCGGGTATTCACGATCATGCCCAGTGGTCATACGCCCTACCATACACACCCCTTCGAGCATCTGAATTATATCATGGAGGGTGAAGGAACCGTTGTGATGAAAGACGGTGAAGAGCATCCCGTGAAAAAGGGAGATTTTGTTTTGGTGCTGCCAGACGAAAAACACCAGTATAAAAACAGGTCAACACAGAATCCATTGATTATGATCTGTGCCGTTCCCAAGGAATACGAGTAATCGTAACGAAATCATCGATTCCTTCCGGGAAGTGTCACTGTGAGAGAACATGAATGTTATTCATGTTCTCTCACAGTGATGAACAACCCGACCCCGGTTGTTATTCGTAAAAATCACAAATGAAGTTTGGGAAACTTTTTCATCTTTAACGGGACCAGGCTGCTTTAATTTCAGAAGCCCGATAAGATAAAAATTTGAGGAGGGATACAACCATGGCACTGAAAACCCCTGAACAGTATGAAGAAAGTCTGCGGAAGATGAATTTTAAAGTTTACCTGATGGGTGAACTTGTGAAGAATGTTGTCGATCATCCCATCATCAGGCCTTCGATGAATTCGGTAAAGATGACCTATGCCCTGGCCCAGAATCCCCAGCATGAGGATCTCATGACGGCAACATCGCACCTGACAGGAAAAAAGATCAACCGATTCTGTCATCTACACCAAAACACCGAAGATCTGATCAAGAAAGTAAAAATGCAGCGGTTGATGGGGCAGAAAACGGGGGCCTGTTTTCAGCGTTGCGTTGGCATGGATGCCGTTAATGCNNCACGTGGTGGAGAAAAGAAAGGACGGGATTGTCGTCCGGGGTGCGAAGGCACACCAGACAGGGGCTCTCAATTCCCACTGGATTCTTGTCATGCCGACGATCACGATGACGAAAGAGGATAGTGATTATGCCCTTTCCTTTGTGGCGCCTGCCGATGCCGAGGGCATATTCTATATCTACGGACGCCAGTCCTGCGACACCCGGAAACTCGAAGGCGGTGAAATCGACGTGGGTAATAAAGAATTCGGCGGCCACGAGGCCCTGATGGTTTTTGACAATTTATTTGTCCCCTGGGAAAACGTGTTCATGTGCGGCGAGTATGAATTCAGCGGCGCCCTGGTGGAACGCTTTGCCGGATATCACCGCCAGAGTTATGGCGGCTGCAAGGTCGGTGTCGGCGACGTGCTCATCGGCGCAGCGGCTTTGGCTGCTGATTACAGCGGTACTGCTAAAGCATCCCACATCAAAGACAAGCTGATCGAAATGATACACCTCAATGAAACCCTTTACGCCTGCGGGATTGCCTGTTCGGCAGAAGGGCACCAGACCGCTTCCGGGAATTACCTGATTGAATTGCTGTTAGCCAATGTCTGCAAGCAAAATGTTACCCGGCTTCCCTATGAAATTGCGAGACTTGCGGAGGATATTGCCGGGGGATTGATGGTGACCATGGCCTCGGAACAGGATCTGCGTCACCCGGAAATCGGCAAAATAGTGGAAAAATATTTCAAAGGTGTAGCGTCGGTGCCGACGGAACATCGCTGCCGGGTTTTGAGGCTCATCGAGAATATCACCCTTGGAACGTCAGCGGTCGGATATCGGACTGAATCCATGCATGGTGCGGGGTCACCTCAGGCACAGCGGATTATGATCTCACGCCAGGGGAATCTTGAATATAAAAAGAAACTGGCTAAA
>PMNM01000086.1:0-1718 GCA_003161855.1 Syntrophaceae bacterium
TTCAACCTCTTCTCCGACCTCTCCGGAACGACCGAGAGCGGACCAGAAAAAGTCGATCCAGGCGAAGTTTTCCACCTCGATATCCCAGACATGCTGTGGGAGCTTACGCCTGGGGAAAATCAGACTCTTCAGGGTGCTCATGAGGTGGTAAAGCGATTCAATGAAATGCCCGTGATGAAAGATGATGCATTGTCTGCCATCTTCGGACAGCAGACCGAAATTGGGATAGGCGGTCAGGATCTGGAAATTCCGGACGTTGCGGCAGCATCGAACGAGGTCGGTCAGGAAAAAAGACGGCACCGGCTGATGGCCGGGCTTTATAAACAGGTTCGTAGCATGCCAGGGAAAGGGCAGGGGACTGCCCGGCTGAAGATGGGATGTGATATGATTCAGATACTGGGTTTCCCGGGCCAGTTCCCAGAGGTGATGGTCATGATTGCCGGGAATAAAAATAATCTCCTCAAAGAGTTCATCCCCTTCCGGCATGATTAGCTCAATAAAACGCTGAAAGACCATGGCGGCCTGATTCTCATGGCCCAGGGCCAGTTCGAGGATGTCCCCGTTCAAGATCAGGGTGGGCTTTTGCCGATCCCGGTTTTCCGCAATCAGATGCCGCAAACAACCGACGAGCCGGCACATGACCGGACTGGGATGAAAAGGATCAATCTCCTCACCGGACAGGTTGGTCAGCAGGCTGTCTTCTTCACCCAGGTGCAAGTCTGACAGGCAGACATAACGGATGTGCGGCATCTGTTCCCTCCTTCAGCCAGTGCGTCATGCGGAACCCGCCTGGCTCTGGAGCCAGCGCAATTTTTTTATCCCTGGTTTTTATAGGCCTCTTCAGNNGTGATCCCTGGCATCCTGAATGTTGAGCGTCTGATAAGCCGGATACTTTTCCCCCCGCTGCATGAAACCCTTGAGGGCCTGGCCGCAGCACAGGGCATTCTCACGGTCATATCGCCGTGCCACCCGTTCGATACCGATCAAATGAAATATTTCATCGAGCAGGGCTTCTTTGCCCGGCGTCAGCCGTGAGGCACAGGGGCGCTGATAGGCAACTTTCCAGTGTAACGGTTTGACCTTATCCGGATGACTTTTCAAATACCTGACAAGATATTCAAAAATGTGAACGGGTTTGAAAGGTAATTCAACACCGTATTGAGGAGCGGCATCCGCCATCAGGGCATAGCAGTCATCATGAGCGAAGATAATTTCTCCTCCGCACCGAGGGCCGCGTACTTATCCACCAGGGGTTTGAGGCCTTCCCGCAGGATCGATTCATTTCCCATATGGGGAAAGAGGACATTGCAGAAATAATGCCGCCCCTTGACGACAGCCAGGTCCGCAAAGAGCTGACCCTGAAAGGCCCAGGGAATGACGGCTTCAATCGTGCAGAGAGCCAGCACAGTACTTTTCACCGGTGGGGGCTGAAAGTCGCCTTTGGCGGTGAAGCGGGCACGAACCGCTGCCAGCAGATTGGGATCCACGTAGTTCCCCATCTCCTCCATGCGCCGGACGATGAGATCGAAAGGACGGGCTCCTTGAGGGCAGAATTCATTGCAGGCAAAACAGGTGATGCACTTTTTCAGCCAGTCAACGGGTTCCCCTTTTACCAGTTTCTCGAACTCACGGGTGCCCTGCTGCTGATCAAAGTCAATATATTGGCATTTCGCAAGACAGTCCCCACAGAAATCACACCTGGATTCTATAAACATACC
>PMNM01000086.1:1793-3734 GCA_003161855.1 Syntrophaceae bacterium
TTAAGGTCCAGGATGTGTCCCTGGCGTTCATCCTTCCAGACGGCCTTCAGTTTCATTCCATTCTTGATGATCTTTCGGGTCTGCTCAAAGTCACTCATGTCAAAGCCGCCTATCATGTGCAGAAAATCCACGTCTGTTCCGTCCAGCCGGATCAGNNACCCAGTCCGTCGTATCCACGAAACAGCGGGGACAGAAACTCCGGGCCGGGACCAGCACCCGGTCGCACTTTCCGCATTTGGTCCCATAGATTTTCTTTTCCGCCATGCCTTCAAAAAATCTTGTCCAGGTGGCGCCGTAGGAAAGTTCATAGGGAAGTCTGATTTCCGTCTTGAGCGTCTTATATTCTTTGGCCATAATCCTCTCCTCCGTTATCTTCAATCGTCTGATTTATTATAATTCCGAACCGACAATCATCACGCCGTTGAACTGATCCACCCCGCCCATGGCGTGACTCAGCGCCAGCCTGGCGCCGGAAACCTGGTGTTCGCCCGCTTTGCCCATGACCTGCAGGGCTGCCTCCGCTACACGGATCAGTCCCGTCGCCCCGATGGGGTTGGTGCACAGGACGCCGCCGGAGGGATCGCAGGGAAGTTCACCCTTCCGGGCAAAGGTTCCTTTCAAAACCAGATCGGGCGATTCCCCCAATCCGCAGAAACCGAAGCACTCATAAAAGAGCATCTCCTGAAAGGTAAAGGGATTATAGACCTCGGCCACATCGAGCTCCTTCCGCGGATTCTTGATGCCGGCCTGTTTATAAGCCTGCTTTGCCGCCTGCACGGCGCTCTGCCAGACCCCCTTGTCGCTGTCCCCGAAATAGTATTCCTCGCCGCGATAACCGACGCCCTTGACCCAGGCCGCCTTTTTACCCAGCTTTTTGACGACTTCTTCAGAGGCGAAAATGACGGCACAGGCGCCGTCGGAGGTGGGACACACATCCAGCAGCCGGACCGGATAGGTAATCAGACGGGCATTTTTGACATCGTCCGCCGTCACCCTCAGTTTGACATGCGCATAGGGATTGTCAAAGGCGCTGTCATGGTGTGTCACTGAGATGTAGGCCGCTGCTTCCCGTATCTTTTCCTCTGGAATGCCGTAACGGTCCGCCCACATCTGGGACTGCATGGAAAAGACGCCCGGCGCCCCGGCGATAAAATAACGCTGATAAAAGGGTTCTACGACGGTGGTCATGGTGGCCTGAGCGTTGCCCTCATTCATTTTTTCATGCCCGACTGCCAGTACGACATCCGCCATGCCCGACGCCACCCAGTAATAGGCGGTGTGGGCAATGGAGACACCCGTGGAACCGCAGGTCTCTGTCTTCAGGATCGGTTTGCCGACCGCCTGCATGGCATCGGCAAAATAGAAATGGGTCAGGGCGATCCCTTCCATCATGGACGGCATCGTTCCCGAAACCACCCCGTCAATATCCGCAGGCGTGAGCCCCGTATCCGCAAAGACCCTGACGACCGCCTCCCGGACCAGATCCGGATAGGACATCTCCGTCCGGCGGCCGTGATGGGTTTGTCCCACGCCAATGATACCCACTGCTCTTCCCATATCACCCTCCTCCTATATGCCTATGATCGCCACGGCGTGACACTGTCCGGCAAATCCGTGCGTCCCGTGTGCCAATGCCGTTTTTACCTTTTTCTTGACCTGCCGTTCACCGGCCTCGCCGCGAATCTGGAGCGTTGCCTCCACAAGACGCTGAAGCCCTCTGGAGACATAAGGATTATTGGCCAGAACGCCGCCGGACGCGTTGACGGGCAACTTGCCGTTCATGGCAGTGGCGCCGCTGTCCAGCCACTGGCCGCCCTCGCCCCGGCCACAGAAGCCCAAATCCTCACACCACATCAATTCCTGGAAGGCGTAAGGCTCGGTCAGCTCGGCCAGATCGATCTCCTGGCGGGGATCGGTAATGCCGGCCATTTTGTAGGCGCG
>PMNM01000086.1:3814-7611 GCA_003161855.1 Syntrophaceae bacterium
CTACCTTCGCGCACTGCTCCCGGGTGATCCCGTACTTTTCCATGTAAAGCTGCATCTGCAGGGCCGCCGCCATGGTTTCCGTCAGGCCCACGGGGCGCTGATAAAAGGGATCGGCGAACATAAGCGTACAGGTGTCGTTCGGGGGATTCTCCGAACCCTTGCAGAGGGCCATGACCAGGGCAGTGTCATACTGTCCGCTCAGGATCCGCATGACCCCGTAAAAAAAGGCGAAGAGCGATTCTCCATCCTGGCGTGAGGCATTTTTCAGAAACGCCCCGGTGGTTTCCCAGTAGTAAGAGTTGGCACAGGAGATGCCGCCGTGAAAAATGTCCGACGAGGCCGTCACCACCGTCCCCAGCTCCTCCCGGGTCAACCCCGCCTTATCCAGCGCTTCTTTCGCGACCCGATAGGCCTGGTCATAGAAGTTGTCCTTCGATTCGGCGCCGGAATTCTGTGCCACCGATACAATAGCAACCCTCTTTGACATACGCTCACTCCCTTCCTTAGAATGAAATGCAACCATTTTAGTACGTTACACTTATCGTTTGATCTTTACTCTCCCGTAATTTTGATGTTTTTAAATCATACATTGATTGACGAGTCAATCAAATAAAGATCTCATTGAAAGTATATATCCGCCGGAGGTATAGAGCAAAATTCAGGTGATGCAATCCAATATATCAATAGAGGGAAATGAATCAGGAAAAATGAAGATCACTATCAGATAAGGCCTGCCTGGCCAGACGCTGTTTTCTGGTTTTCGGTGCATAGATGGGAAAAATTCGGTGGTGGATGATGTCGAAGCCGTTAATCTGATCTTTTTTTGCCTGCGGCCGGCCATAGATACTGACCTGAACGGTGATCCGGCTGCCGGGATTCCCGGTCTTGTGGATCGTCTCAGAACCGCGGACGTGATAACTTTCACCTGGCAGAATGGTCTTCCGGTCTGTTTCCAGCAGGTGCGCATAGCCTTCCCGTAATCCATCATCGGTCCGCCGGAAATTTACAATCTCCAGTTCGCCGGCAACGGGACCGATGACCCCCCAGGCATTGTGATCATGAACAGGATCAAAGATTCCCGGTTCCCAGAGAAACAGTCTCACGGAAAAAAGATTGAACGGATCGCGGTACAGAATCACTTCGCTGTCAAACATGGTGGCGTAGCGAAGCTCCAGGTAAGGGGCATCCGTGACCATCCCTTCGAGAATCCCCCGAAACAGCGGTTTATCGGAAATCAACTGCGGCAGCAGACCGGAGACGAACTGAATGCGGGCGTCATCGTCCGTCAGGCCGGACAGGCCGGTCGCACAGGTTTTACAAAATTCAAGCAAAGATTGAGGTGTTTCTGATGAAGTCGTCATCGTTTAAACTTTGTTCTCCTTTGTGATTTTTTCCGCCACAGGACGTAACCCGGCCAGCGAGAGAGCATCTTCTTCCGAAACCCCGCTGCCGTGAGCCCGGATATGCGCCCATGCCCGGTAATAGGGATCATCGGTATCGCCGGGAGAACCCTTCTCTTCACGATAGTGATTCAAAACCTTTTCGCGTCCGTACAATTGCCGGTCTTTCCCCACCGGACAAACTTTGATGCAGATACCGCAGGGGTAGCATCCCTTTTCCGTCAGGGCGCGGGCCCATTCAGCACAGGAACGCCGGTTGAATTTCGCCACAACAACCTGCGGATCGTTGAGTTCCTCTTTGGTGATTGCTAGAGCCTTCACGGGACATAGCCAAGCGCAAGCGCCGCAGCGGGNNTTGTTGACACCAATATGGCCGACTCCGGCATACTGGGCAGAAAAGGTGTGGGCAAAAGCGGCAGCCGGCTTCCGGATCAGCACATGGATGTTGGCGTAGCCGTCACGGCTCAGGGGGATGGCGGCATGACCGCGCCGGTTCAGCCAGCGGGTGAGAGCAAAGGCGAGATCATCCAGCACCCGGTTGCAGGTGTTGTAAAGATCACGGTGCTGAACAGAGGGCGTCGTTTCCACAACGGGCAGGGGCATTTGAATGCCGATCACGATAATGGAGCGGGTCGGAGGCCATAGGGCATCGGGCCGGTAAGGCCCGGAAACACGACCATCCTTCACCCAGCGGTCCGGTGAAGCAAACCCGACCAGATCTGCGCCCCGATCCTGCAGGTAAGCTGTGATTTCTTTTTTCAGATCCATATTCACGATGATCCTCTAAGTCTGTGAGCCCGAATGGCTGATAGGCTCATAGCATAACGTCAAAAACCCGTCCATTTGAAAATTGCCAGCCGGTTTATACAAAAAAGCGCTTGATCTTCATAAGATTTCAGAATATCTTGCGAGCTACATTTCTTTATCAACCAACGGCTGTAGATAAACATAACTTCCAATCCTTATTAACCCTATTTGTGATGCGATAAATGATGGTTTTATCCTGATCTGTTGTCAATGAAGTCAAAATGATTCTTTTGTAACAGAGATGCAGGGAAGGGAGGTGGTCGTTCGCAGGCAAACCCATCGACCATGAGCGGATTCTTCAAACCAGAATAATTTTGCACCCGTCATTGATCAAAGGAGGGAATCATGAGTTGGAAAGACATTTACCAAAGCAAAATCATGTCAGCCCAGGAGGCTGCAAAGATCATCCAATCCGGTGACCGTTTCTGGACACCCCTCTGTCTGGGTCAGCCGTCCATGCTGATCATGGACGTCATTGCCGACCGGAAAGATGAACTCAAAGACGTCGAATACGTGTGTGCTCTTGTCCTCAGACCCTATAAAATCTTCAAGCCGGAATACCGGAATACCTTCAATCTTGTCATCGCATTTCACAGCCCGGTTCTGATGCCGATCGCCAAGACGGAGTGGGCAAATTTTCTGCCTGCCCAGAGCTCCGACGCTTTTCTCAAGAGCGCGGCCCGCAACCGAACTTATCCGCGCCGGACCGGCATCATTTTGCAGGTGACGCCGCCGGACAGCCACGGATATGTGAGCCTCGGACTCGACACCTTCTACACCGGGGCGATTATGGAACAGAGTCAGTATATCATCGCCGAAGTCAATGACCAGATGCCGAGGACCTACGGGGACACCCATTTCCACGTTTCAAAATTTACCGCTTTTTTCGAAAATTCCAGCCCCATTCCCGCCGTTCCCACCCCTCCGGCAACGGATGTGGAAATCCAGATGGCGAAAAATGTAGTCGGCCTGATGAAGGACCGGGATTGTTTCCAGGTAGGCATCGGCGCAATTCCGGCGATGATCAGCAAATTGCTTCAGGAGAGCAACCTGAAGGATCTGGGTGTTCATACGGAAATGGCCCCGGCCGGAACAAACATTCTGGTGGAGAAGGGAATCGTCACCGGCAAATACAAGAAGGTCAACCCCGGCAAGATCCTCCTGGCCTTCACCATGGGCGACAAGGACCTTTATGAGTGGCTGGCCAACAATCCCATGTGCGAGTGGCGGCCCACCCTTCATGCCAACAACATCGGCATCATCTCCCAGGAAGAAAATATGGTGGCCATCAACGGCTCCCTGGAAATAGACTTGACAGGTCAAATTTGTTCAGAATCACACGGAAACATCATGCGTACCGGTACCGGCGGGCAGCTTGACTTCGTGATCGGCTCCTTCTGGTCCAAGGGCGGGCGTGCCATCAATCTGGTTCCCTCGACAGCCCTGGATGATAAAGTATCGAGGATCGTCCCCTATCTCTCGCAAGGAGCCCGGGTAACCGTTCCCCGTCACTATGCACAATACATTGTGACGGAGTACGGGGTGGCAGATCTGACCGGACGGACTGAACCGGAGCGGGCGGAGGCACTC
>PMNM01000006.1 GCA_003161855.1 Syntrophaceae bacterium
ATCAGACTGTTGATGAAAGAGCTTTTTCCGGCTTTGAACTGACCCAGAATGGCCACATCGATAGGCGGATTCTGCGACAGGATGCTCTCGCTGACGTCCAACGGGCGTTTCAGGGAGACCAGCTGAAAACGGATACTCACATCACGGATCGTTTGCAGCAGGTCCCGGATCTGGGGCAGTGTTATTATTTTATTGGTTTGTTCCATAAAAAAACTCCTCCAGGTTGACCTCCTGCAGGAGTTTTTCACTATCTACGTCACTCCTGCGGGAAATTTTCATTCAACACAGGAGTTATCAGCCTTCCGGGCGGTTTATCGGTGAACTCCATCACCGTGGTATCCATAATCACATTTTATTTTTCCTGTCAATGGGAACGATCACCCCGCTCAGTGACCTGCCCCCGATATAGGTATCCTATGTTGAGTTAGAGTTTTACGGTTATGTTAGCTGATATCAGGGTGAGCTCTTTGCCACTGTTATTGCGATAGAAATGCTCTTCCCCTGCCATGACCTGCACCACCAGCCCCGGCATAATACTGAATTCTTCGCTACCGACTCCCACGATCCCTGAACCTTCAAGAAAATAGAGCAAGTGACCATAGGCATCACGGTGAGTTTCAAAGCCACCCCCAGGCAGTATTTTAGTTAAAACCATCTTGATGCCCTCTGAACGCAGCAAGGGCTTACCCAATACATCTCGTGCAACATCAGGTCTTACGGATTCCCATTCCAACGACTCTATGTCTGTAATAAACCCCATCCCTTTCCCTCTCTCGTGTTTTATCCCATCATTTTCCCGCCCTGCGTCTCATAGCGACACTCTCGCCGGCGATTCCCCAGTTGTCGGTCTCCACTTCGTCAATAATCACCACTGTGGTGGCCGGGTTCTTACCCAGCACATCCACGAGGAGTTGGGTTGCCCCTTTGATCAGGGCTGCTTTCTGCTCGGTCGTCGCCCCTTCGTTGGTTATCTTGATATTGACATATGGCATGATGATTCCTCCTTTCATGGAATTTTCTGANNATCATTTTACTTGTCTAATGATCTTGTCACATACTATACTGCCGAAAATCGTGTCAACTTTTTTCAAATCGTTTTCAGAGTGCACAGAAAGGAAAACGCCATAAAAGCTTAAATATTTTAGTGAAACAGTAAAAGATCCAGTTCAAAAATGGTTGGGAAAAGTTAACAACCATCCTGCTTAAAAAAAGCCATTTTATTACTTGACTATTTCCTAATAAAATTATTAGTCAGTACAATAGTGTATATGTGCTGGCGCCCTATGCAAGATACCCCGGAAATCTTCGAGAGAACAGGATTCGACACAGTCCTGAGTTGCTTCCGTATTTAAAAAAACAAGGAGGTTAAAGATGAAGACGATTCCGTGGAAAGCTGTCCTGCCTTTGCTTTTGGGTATTATTATCGCCTTACTCCCCGCTCCCCAAGGATTAAATCTGACGGCCTGGTATTTCTTTGCCATTTTCAGCGCCGTTATTTTGGGTCTGATCCTGGAGCCTCTTCCGGCAGCAGCCGTGGGGTTTATCGGCGTCTTCCTTGTTGCGGTTCTGGGTTTGGCCGGCCCCAAACCAGCCGATAATATACGGTGGGCCTTGTCCGGATTTTCCAACACGACGGTCTGGTTGATCTTTGGGGCCTTTATGTTTGCCATGGGCTATGATAAAACAGGCCTTGGCAGACGCATCGCTTTGATCCTGGTCAAGAAGTTGGGCCGAAAGACACTGGGACTCGGATATGCGATCACTTTCTCCGATCTCATCCTGGCTCCCTTTACGCCCTCGAATACGGCAAGGAGCGGCGGTACCATTTTCCCCATTATTCGTAATCTTCCCGGTCTGTATGGGTCCTCTCCCGGAGAAACATCTCGCAAAATCGGGGCATACATCATGTGGACGGCTTTTGCGGCAACCTGTGTCACCAGTTCCATGTTTATCACCTCTTTAGCCCCAAATCTTCTGGCCCTGGATCTGGTAAGCAAGACGGTAAAGATCAGTATCTCATGGACAGAATGGTTCGTCGGTTTTCTTCCTGTGGGCATTATTCTCATTCTAATCCTTCCTTATCTCGTCTATAAGATTTATCCGCCTGAGACCAAATCCAGCGAGGAAATACCCTCTTGGGCATCCCAGGAACTGGACAAGCTGGGTAAGTTTTCCCGCAAGGAGCTTGTGATGGCCCTGCTTGCTGTTTTGGCCCTGGCTTTGTGGATTTTCGGCGGGAACCTCATAGATGCCACCACGGCGGCAGGATTTGTCATCTCTTTGATGATCATCACTGGGACGGTCACGTGGGATGACATCCTTGCAAACAAACAGGCCTGGAACGTTCTCGTCTGGTTTGCCACCCTTGTTGCACTGGCTGATGGCCTCAATAAGGTAGGATTTGTTACCTGGTTCGCCAAGAGTATGGCAGCCCTCCTGACAGGAATGTCACCCATTGTTGTGATGGTGGTCCTGGTGGTGATCTTTTTTATCATTCATTACATGTTCGCAAGCCTCACAGCACACACCACGGCTATACTGCCCGTGATGTTGGCTGTCGGTGCTGCCATACCGGGTCTTCCCATCAAAACTTTTGCCCTCCTTCTCTGCTACTCACTGGGAATCATGGGTGTGATTACGCCCTACGCCACCGGTCCGGGTCCCGTCTACTACGGAAGCGGATATATCAGCCGTAAGGACTTTTGGACATTGGGACTCATTTTTGGGACGATCTTCCTTACTGCACTGATAGGCATCGGTGTCCCATACCTTCTCGCGATTAAATAATGGGAATCCAAAACATGCAGTCTCAGATTCCCGAAAACGAAAGGAGAGAATGTTTTAAAACGAGTTATATAACTCTGGTGGAGCCGGGGACTTGAAAAAGTGAACCGTGCTCAAAGACGGCATCAGGTCCTACCCATGAAGAGGTGTCTTTACCTGTATGATATGGAGAAACTTTAAATAGGGAAAGGAGTTATCACATGGCGAAAAAAATAGACTTTGAATTGAATAATCTTAGAAAGGTGTTCCCTGAGAACTTCACAGAAGCGCAGATTGCCAAGGGGCAAACCCTTTTCCTGAAGGAGCTTGCTTACGTGGCGCACAAATTTTACAGCGGAAAGGTAATGACCGTTCCCAAAGCAGGAGTGTATAGTTTCAACTGGTTTAACGTCTGGTACACCCCCGGTGTGTCCAAAATCTCCACGTCCATCAGAGACGATAACAACGAATCTTTTGAACTGACAAACCGTGGAAACCTCGTGGCCGTCGTCAGTGACTCAACGAGGGTGCTTGGGGATGGAGATGTTACACCTTCCGGAGGCCTCGGCGTCATGGAAGGCAAAGCCTTTTTGATGAAGTACCTGGGCGGAGTCGATGCCGTTGCCCTTTGCGTGAACAGCTACAACAAAAAAGGAGAGCATGACCCCGATAAGATCACCGATTTTGTCAGGATGGTCCAGCCCAGCTTCGGTGCCGTCAACCTCGAGGATATCTCCCAGCCGAACTGCTTCAAGGTCCTCGATGTTCTGCGTGAAGAATGCGATATCCCCGTGTGGCATGACGACGCACAGGGGACGGCCTGCGTGACCCTTGCCGGTCTGATCAATGCCCTAAAAGTTGCCGACAAGGATATCGGCAAGGTGAAGGTGGTCTTTTTTGGGGCCGGAGCTGCAAACACAACATGTGTCCGTCTCATCCTGAAAGCCGGAGCAAACCCTGAAAACATCGTGGTCTGCGATTCCAGGGGGGGGCTGCACAAAGGCAGGAAGGACATCGAGGCAGACAAAAAATTCTATCGTAAATGGGAAATCTGCAAGACGACCAATCCAAAAAAAATAGATTCCATCGGGGATGCCATGAAGGGTGCCGATGTGCTGATTGCGATCTCAACACCGGGTCCGGATGTCATCAAACCCTCCTGGGTGAGTACGATGGCCAAGAAGTCGATCGTTTTTGCCTGCGCCAACCCTGTTCCCGAAATTTATCCCTACGCCGCGAAAGAGGCGGGAGCCTACATCGTTGCCACGGGAAGAGGGGATTTTCCCAACCAGGTGAACAATTCCCTCGGATTTCCGGGCATCNNACGGCGGAAAAGCGCGGGATTGACCCCGATAATATCGCTCCCCTGATGAGTGAGTGGGAGGTTTTCCCGGCAGAAGCAAGAGACGTGGCCATGCAGGCCATTAAGGACGGCGTGGCAAGAGTAAAAATGACAGCGGGAGAAGCCTTTAAAAAGGCGGAAACGGACATCAAAGAAGCCAGAGCGCTCGTCAATCACTTGATGGAGGCAGGGTTTATCAAGAAGCCACCTATGAGTATGCTTGAGAATGCGTTGAAGAGAGCCATTGATCAAGTTAAATAGGGAGGAACCGATGAGAGAAGTTCATGTCAATCAAATCACCAAGGTCATTCGGGACCTTTTTATCGATGCCAACTATAACTTGGGGGCGGATGTTCTGGCTGCCTTTGACCGGGGCATCGCCCATGATGAATCCCCCGTCGCCAAGGAAGTCCTGAAGGAGTTGAAGGAAAATGCCAGGATTGCCCGGGAGGAGCATTCTCCCATCTGCCAGGATACGGGGCTTGCTGTCTTATTTATCGACCTCGGGCAGGATGTCCACGTCATTGGCGGCGATTTCAAGGAGGCT
>PMNM01000061.1 GCA_003161855.1 Syntrophaceae bacterium
ACGTCGCTGTCCATCATGTGCATGTCCAGGGCGATCACGTAGTTTTCGTCCACCGGAGAATGGTCATACTCGGAAGGTATAGGCGGCTCGTTCAGCTCCAGTCCGATCCCGTGGCCGATCAGGCGAGAAATCTTTCCCCTGCCGAAGCTCTGGAACTGACCTTCCCTTCCCAATGTCGTCGCCTTTTCCACGGCCATCCGGTAGATGGCGCTGCACTTCATGCCCGGTCTCATCTGTGTAATGAGATGATCCGCGATGGCTTTCAAGTCCCCATACATAGCCCTTGCCGGTTCGGTGGCCGGACCGAGGCAGTAGGTTCTGGTCTGATCCGCGTGGTACCCATCGACCAGCGTGGGAATATCGACGATGACCAGATCGCCTTTTGCGATTTTCCTTTGGGAGGGTCCTGCCGGTACCGATGAACTCAGCCCCACACCGGTGATCGTGTAAACGACGCCGCTGATTTTGAAGAGGTTGGGGCCGGAGGTGATGGGGCCGCGGCTCATGAAGAAGTCCGGTTGCCGGATAAAAAAGATCCCCTCATGACCGGCCAGGCGATGGGCATTTTCTACAGCGGCAGCCAGCTCCAGCTCGGTCATGCCGTCCTTTAACGTCGCCAGGACGGCCTCGTGTCCCTGATGGATGGCCTGACAGGCCTTTCTGATTTTATCGATTTCCGAGGGATCTTTGGTTTTCCTCTGTTCCAGAATGAGGGGTGAGATATTGACAAAATCAAAATTGGGAAAGGCCTTCCGGAAATGTCCGAATTGCTCGACCGTCAGAATGTCCAGCTCGGCGCCGATCCGCTGCGGTCCACTTTTTTCTCCGGCGAATATTTTTTTGCCGATATTCTCCAGGCGGCGCTCTTCCTCGATTTTTTCTCTGTCGATGAATACGTCCTGAACGGCAAAGTCAAAGCCGCTTCTTACGAAAAGCCGGAAATTCTCGGGCCATACGGCCAGGTAGGACGGTTGCGATGTGCCCGTGTAATAGAGAATGTCCCGTGAGTAGACGAGCAGGGCACAGGCCAGATTGCTTTCCATCAGCTTGCTCTGAAATATTTTGATACGGTCCTGTGGTTTCATAAAAAACCTTGCTGGATTCAGTTGTTAAAAAGTTAGGAAATATGAAGGGGAATGTCAAGACTATTTCTTCCGCAACCGGGTCACGGAGAAAAGTGCCTTGTCAAAGAACAGGACCTGAAGGCTCATCAGCAGAAGGCTGAGATCTCTGAGGAGATAAAAACCGCTGATGGAACCCCCACTGGCGGCTGTTGAAAAACATCCGCAGGCAATATCAAGGCCCCGGATCAGATTGATGGTCAATGCGCCGGCGAAAATACTAAAAAGCGCTGTAGCGATGAGTGCGCCACCCGCTGTTCCGATGCCCAACAGGAGACTCCCTCCAACAATAACCTCCAGCCAGGGAAGCAGGATTGCTGCAACATTGATCAAACCATCCGGCAGCAGTTTGTAATTGTAAATGGAAAGGGCAAAACCCATCGGATCGACGATTTTGGCGATGCCGGCATAGAGGAAAAGACTGCCGAGAATGACCCGGAAAGCCAGGGACAGAACCGGTGATGAGCAGAAAGCCATGATTTTTGTTTTCATGGTTTCCCCTTTTCTACAGGGTAACCGGCCTCCCGCCAACGGCTCCAGCCATTGATGAGAACTTTCACTGATGAAATACCCTGTTTTTCGAGAGCCTTTGCGAGGTCCACACCCAGGTGACATTCCGCGCCATCGCAATAGGCAACGATCTGTCTGCCACCGGCGCGTTTTTGAATTTCAGCAGTCTGTTTTCCCGCATCCTGGGGTTCAATGTGGACAGCACCGGCAAGATGACCTTCCTCAAAACTCCAGGGATCACGGGCATCCAGAAAGAGGGCGCGATGGTCGCGGTACAGTGCGAAAGCTTCCGACAGGCTGATGTCGGTAACACTTTGCAGCGATAGCGTTGCTGTGGATAAGGTTGCCCAGGACCCCACCCAGGGAATTTTGTCCGACCGGACGGCCTGAAATGAAATCCCCAGCGCCAGGCTGATGATCACAAGCAGGGCAGCCTGCTTCACACCTGCTTTGAGACGCTCTTGAAACACTTTCTGCTTTAGCATGGTTTGAATGTTCAGGATTGCCGCTTCCTTCCATTAGAGCGGCTTTTCTTCCGGCACCGCGGCGCCGTGATCTCTGTCTTTGCCGCTTTATGACATTGCCCTCCTGAAAAGTCAACGCCGTTCCGAAACCTTCAGGTCGTTGAAAGTTCAACGCAATCCATTCTCAGAGCGGGATTCCGGGCAATGATAAAGGTCAGTGCGAAGAAATCATAAAAAAGAATTTGACAAGGGAGGAATAAATGTCTATATATACCCCCAGGGGGTATATTGTGGACGAACATCGGAAAAGTGTCTTAAACCGCCTGAGGCGAATTGAAGGGCAAATCCGGGGACTGGAGCGGATGGTCGAAAAAGAAGCCCCCTGTGCTGATGTCCTCACGCAGCTGTCCGCGGCGACGGCCGCCATGAAGAAGACGGGGATTGCCATCATCCAGGCCAATATGAGACGCTGCATCGACGAAACGACCCAGGACCCGGATAGGACTCTGGATGATTTTCAGAAGGCGCTGACTCGGTATATTGGAATGTCATAGAAGGAGAACGTTTGGACTATGCCCGGCATCGCCATCCTCTATGGCTGGAGGATATAGAAAAAATGGAGGTATTTCCNNCTTTGCGACGGATGTTCCGACAGGGAGATGCCGGCGTGCGTCTCTACCTGCAAGGCGCTCAACAAGGACAAAATTCCCAAAATTGCCGAACCCATTCCTGTGCCATGGCCAAGAAAAATTATAGAAGACTGGTCCAAAAAGAAGGATGTCGTCAATCGGCTCACATCCT
>PMNM01000064.1:0-725 GCA_003161855.1 Syntrophaceae bacterium
CTTTACCGGTTTCTCAGATAAATGATGCGCAGCCCTTCCAGGGTCAGCATCTCATCAACCACATCGATACTCTTTGTTTCCGGCGCAACAATCTTGGCCAACCCGCCGGTCGCGACCACCAGAGGATTTGATTTTACCTCTGCCTTTATCCTGTCGCAGATGCCGTCTACAAGGCCGGCGTAGCCATACATGATCCCCGCCTGCATGCTGCTGACCGTATCCTTGGCGACAATGGATTTTGGCTTGCTGAGCTCAACCCGGGGAAGTTTTGCCGCACGTTCGAAAAGCGCATCACTGGAAATCATGATGCCCGGCGAAATACAACCGCCCATGTATTCCCCTTTTTCTGAAACATAATCGAAGGTCGTGGCGGTCCCGAAATCCACAATGATCAGGTCCTTTTTGTACTTCTCATATCCGGCAACGGCGTTGACGATCCGGTCGGCCCCCACTTCCTTGGGGTTATCATAAAAGATGGGCATTCCTGTCTTAACGCCCGGTCCGACAATCAGCGGTTTCAAATTGAAATATTTCTGACAGAGCGGCTCCAGAATATTCAGCATGGGAGGGACAACACAGGAGATAATAATATCCTGTATCTTCCGCGAGCTGATCCGGCTTGTCTTATAGAGGTTGTAAATCAGCATGCCATATTCGTCAACAGTATGATCGACCACGGTCCGGATCCGCCAGTCGTGAACCAGTTGATCCCCGTCAAACAAGCC
>PMNM01000064.1:854-3384 GCA_003161855.1 Syntrophaceae bacterium
ATCGACCAGGTCCTCCATGACCCGAAGGCGTGACAGAATTATGCCTGTCTCCTCGCAAAGTGATGTCGCGACATTCCGGAAGGCCGGATCCAGTTCATCAAGACGAATATTCACATTCAGTCCGATTCCCAGAATGACGAAATCCACGCCCTGATCCGACGTTTTCATTTCGGCCAGGATGCCGCAGACCTTCTTATGGCCGACCTGGACATCATTGGGCCATTTGAGGGTCACCCGTCCCGGACAATAAAGCGTTATCGCATCCGCAACGGCGACACCCGCCATCAGCGTCATCTGAGGCGCGATGACCGGCGGAATGGCAGGCCTCAGAATAATGGATGTATAAATATTGGTGCCCGGAGGGGACTGCCAGGACCTGCTCAGCCGGCCTTTTCCCCTTCTCTGGCAATCCGCAACCACCACGGTTCCTTCGGTTGCACCCTGATGCGCCAGCCGGAAGGCGATATCATTTGTAGAATCCACCGCTTCAAAGTAATGAATGGTATGCCCAATTTTCCTGCCGGACAGACGTTTCTGCAAGGATAGTTCGTTAAAATCCATAATCGACGAAAGGCAACTCGACGGGTAGGGTTTTCAGTCTATCTCCTTGATCAACAGAGAGATATCCGCCGCTGTGACCGAATGGGTCAGCGCTCCCACAGAAATAAAATCCACCCCTGCTTCGGCAATCTGCCTGACATTTGCCAGGGTCACGTTCCCGGACGCTTCAACCGGAACCCGCCCTCCAATCAGATCAACCGCCGCTTTCATCGCCGGAATGGTCATATTATCCAACAGGATCACATCAACCCCGGCGCCCAGTGCTTCCTCCACTTCACCCAGATTTTTCACCTCCACTTCAACCTTCAGGGTATGGGGAATTTTTTCACGCACACGGGCCAGGGCTGCGCTAATTCCGCCGACCAGAGCGAGATGGTTGTCCTTGATCAGAATCCCGTCATAGAGGGCGAAACGATGGTTAAAGCCGCCGCCGACTCTGACGGCATATTTGTCAAGAATCCGGAGTCCCGGCACGGTTTTCCGGGTGTCGAGGATTTTCGCATGAAGCCCGCCAACGGCCTCAACATATTGCCGGGTGGTTGTGGCGATACCGCACATCCTTTGGAAAAAATTCAAAGCAACCCGCTCTGCGGTCAGTATACTTTGAAGTTTTCCCGAGACTTCCGCCAAGACCTCCCCGCGGCTGGCCTTCTGGCCATCGGGCAGGCAGGCGGTGAAACGGATATCCGGGTCAAAAAAATGAAAGGTCCTTCCGAAAACATCCAAACCGGCCACGACCATGGCGGATTTAGCCACGGCCTGTGCTGTTCCCGCTTCCCTGCCGGTCAGCACGGCTAAAGTTGTGATATCTCCCGAGCCCACATCTTCTGCGAGCGCCCGCCGGATGATTGGATGGATGACATGATTTGGAAACATGAGATCATCTTAACAGGGATTAACAAACGGGATACCCTGATCCCGTTTGGGGTTTGATAGAACAATCGCCTCCGTCTTTTTTTCAGCTTTTCACCATTTGCTCAAGCTTTTTTATGGCTGCTTCCAGAACGACATGCTTGTCTCTGAGATCCTTGTATTTATCTTCTTCCTTTTTAATAATTGCCTCCGCAGCCTTGGCCATGAAGTCACGATTGGCCAGTTTTTTTGAAACGATACTCAGATCCTTCGCGATCTTGTTCATTTCCTTTTCGAGCCGGGCTTTTTCACTGGCGATATCGATCAGGCCTTCCATGAACACATACACACGCACGGATCCCACGACGCCAATGGCCGATCCCTTCGGTTCCTCAAGATTGACGCCAATGGTGATCTCCTCAAGATTGGCCAAATTGACGATATAATCCCTACCCTCGTCCAAAATGGCCGTCAATGCTTTGTTCGGTGCCGAGACGAGGACTTTTAACTTTTTTGACGGGGCAAGGTTTATCTCCCCCCGGATATTTCGGATCCGGGTGATGATATCCATGATCAGTTCCATCTGCTTTTCGGTATCCGGATCTTCAAAACGGACATCCGCCGCCGGAAAGGGACTCACCATGATGGAGGTACCGTCAGGAACGATCTTCTGCCAGATTTCCTCCGTCAGAAACGGCATAAAGGGATGAAGCAGTTTGAGAGACGTTTTCAACGCCTCCAACAAGGTATGCTGAGCGGCCTGCCGCCGTGCCGGATGATCCCGGCTATAGAGCACCGGCTTGATCAGCTCAAGATACCAGTCACAGAATTCATGCCAGATGAACTGGTAGAGGCTTCCGCATGCATCGTTAAAACGGTACTCATCGAGCCCGCTAATCACCTCGTGCACGGTTTTATTCAGCCGTACCTTAATCCAGCGATCGGGCAGCGACTCTTCATCCTTCCTGATCCCGACCTGATCTGTCTCCGGATAATCCTCGAGATTCATCACGGAAAATTTCGTGGCGTTCCATATCTTGTTCACGAAATATTTATAACCTTCGATCCGCTCTTCCGACATCCGGACATCACGACCCTGCGCAGTAAAGGCCGCCAG
>PMNM01000123.1:0-151 GCA_003161855.1 Syntrophaceae bacterium
CCGGCACATCAATTTTAAGGAGGCAAAGTGATTCCATGAAAAAGATACTATTTTCTCTTCTCATAGTAGCCACCCTGTCCACACCGGCATACGCCAAGCTGAACGTCGTTTCCACACTCCCCTGGATAGGAAGCATAGCGAGTGAATTGGG
>PMNM01000123.1:204-4634 GCA_003161855.1 Syntrophaceae bacterium
GGGGATGTCCATCCCCTGGGTAATCCTCATTACCATTTCTCTCCATCCAATATCCTCAGAGTGGCTCGCGGGATGGCTCAGGAACTGTCGAACATAGACTCGAATAATTCATCGTTCTACAGAACGAACCTCTCCTCCTTCGAGAAAAAATTAGGAAATAAGCAAATGCAATGGGGGAAAAGATCCTTGAGGGGAAAAAGGTTTGTGGCCTACCACAGGTATTTTGAATATATGGCAAATGAATTCGGGTTCCAGATTGTCGGTTACGTCGAGCCGAAGCCGGGCATCCCCCCGTCAGCGGGACATATAGAAGGTTTAATTGAGAATATGAAAAAGTCAAGGCCGGACGGAATACTGGTTACACCGTCTTACGGGAGAGAGGAGGCGGAGTCCCTTTCGAAAAAGGCCGGTGTCAAGGTTATCTTGATCCCTCAAGATGTTGGTTCCGTTCCCGGCACAAATGACTGGTTTAGCTTTATGGATACTGTTTTATCATCCCTGCAATAGGAGGTTCCCATGGAAGTCCTTAGCTTTTTAATATGGCCCTTTGCGGCCTGTGTCCTGCTCATCCTCATCCATGCCTATTTCGGCATCCACATTCTGGAGAGGGGGATCATTTTCGTTGATCTCTCCCTTGCTCAATTTGTGGGAGTCGGCATCGCCCTCTCCTTTTTATTCGGGTATGAGGGGACAGAGAGATATATCTTTTCGATCACCTTTGCGCTGCTGGGGGCTTTCATCCTGGCCTTTTCTCGAAGCATAGCAAAATATACCAATATAGAAGCATTTATAGGGGTCCTCTATATTTTTTCGTTTGCTGCGAGCATCTTGATCCTCGACCGATCGCCTCACGGTCTTGAGGAATTCAAGTCAATTCTGAATGGGAATATCATATGGGTTGATCCTCGAAGTGTTTTCTATACATTTATTTTGTATTTTATCATCGCTATACCTCACATCCTTTTCAGGAAAAAATTCCTTGCACTTTCTCGTAATGGAGATGGTGGATTCTTGTGGGAATTTCTTTTTTTCCTCAGTTTCGCAATCGTATTGGTCAAGTCCGTCCAGATGGCTGGGATACTGCAGGTCTTCGCGTTCCTCATTATTCCTGCCCTGATCGGGCGACTTTTCACGCGAGAACCACTCAGGGTACTTATCACTGGATGGCTGCTTGGTCTTTGTTCAAGCGCTTTCGGACTTGTTGCCTCGTATAAATGGGATCTGCCTGTAGCTCCCGTTATCGTGGCATCGCTTAGTATGTTTTTTTTCTTGGTGCTTTTTATGATTGTATTATTCAAAAGGATGAATCTCAGCTCCAACAATTAAACAATGGGGACAGATTTATTTATCCTTGACATAACGAGTTAAATGGCTGATTTTGTCCTGAAAAGAAGGATGAATATGAGAGTGTGATTGTCCATGCATTCCTTTAAAATCTTTTTCCGGGAATTCCTCGACAACCGGCTGCATATCACCTTGAGTGCCGTTGCCTTGATGTGGCTGTGGTCCCGGCTTCTTTCCTATCCGGTCAGGGTTGTCGATTATGTCATCCTGGCACTGGTGGTTGCCTTTATCTGTCAATGGAACCGTCTGACAGATCAGCAGGAAGACCGGATCAATTGCCCTGATGATCTTGCCATCGCTGTCCGGGAAAGAAAAAAGATCAGAATTTTCTGCTTTGCCGTGGCGGCCCTCACCGTGGCACTGATTATCCTGACGACCACCCGCTGGCTGATCTCGGCTGCCCTTCTGCTGGCCGCGGCCCTGGGTTTTTTTTACAGCACACCCCTGATGCCCTGGAAATCTTCAAAGCGTATCAAAGATCTGTTTATATTTAAAAACCTGAGTTCCGCCATCGGATGGTCGATTGGCACGGTTTTGTACCCGGCGATGCGAAGTGGTTACGTTGCGGACGTAAAATTTTATGCGGCCTTGACTTACATGGCCATCAGCACCATGACTTACGAAATGATCTGGGATATGCGGGATATCAGGGGAGATCGGATCGCTGGAATTCAAACTCTGCCGGTAGCCATGGGACTGCCCACCACAAAACGCATGGTCCTGATCCTGCAGGGAATAGCCATTCTCCTGATCTCCATAGGAATATTACTTAGTGATTTGAAGCTGATCTGGCTCTTCCTGATCATGCATTCAGCGATGCTCATGATGGTCGCTGCTTATTTTGACGGAAAGCTGAAATCCAGCCGCATGCTGACCCACGTGATGGTCATCGCCACGACACTCTTTTCAATTTTTATCGGAATTCTCTCTGCCTGGCTTCCCTAATAATAGTCGCAGCATTCAGAACAGCATTCTCGTCGCCTGCTGTAAGTCTCTGGAGGCTTCCTTCCAGATGATATGAATCAGGTTATCCACCAGGATCTCGTCACATCTCTCCATCTTGTTGGACCGCACGATCAAAGCACCCTTGCTGTCGACCGGCCTGTTTGCTTCCGGATACTGTTTCAGTAAACGGCGGCCGAAGGCACCTTCCGGATCATCTCTCAGACAGATCAAGTGGCCGAAAACGGTCCCGAGATCCTCCACTTTGGAAACTTTCAATTTCCAGACTTCCCGGACCCGTTCATAGTGTTCCAGAATCTTTTTGATCGTGTTCGTCAACGATTGTTTCTGTTTTGCTTCCGCGCTTTCCAGAAACATCTCGACTTCGACCCTGGCATCGGCGACGGCAAGGACATATTCATTATAATTGATCCCCATATCGGCCCTTGCCTCGATCCGCTTCAAAGACTTGATCGCCTCCTTCGCGGATTGCGCATAGGCCATGCCACTCATCAAAATCAGACAGACGACGGAAAATAGGACTGCCTTCTTCATGACTCCTCCTGAAGGATTCTATCCCTGAAGCTCCTGATCAACCTGATTTCCTGTTTCTGAAAAAACTCGCCAGGAATTCGGCATCTACGGGAGAAAGATCAAATTTGAATACCGCTTTTTCAATCAGCTTCTGGAGTGATTGTTCCCGTTTTTCTTCCAGATTCTCAGAAACCCATTGGATGGCCCTCTGGATTTCCTCTCCTTCCGGCATAATGGTTGCCATTGTGTATCCTCCTGTTCTGCATTAAAAATTATCTTCATTCATGGCGAATCCAGCCACGATGATCGACGTGGATATCCGTGGGGATTTGATACCATAACCCGGGGAATAAAGCCATGTAAAACTTGCAAGGCTTCGCTCAGAAATCCTTGACCTCTCCCCTGACTTATGAGAATAAAGCAGCATGGTCGATGCCATTTGCATGGATGCATGTATCGCCGAATCGACAGGGAAGGGAGCTGCTTTCATCATGATCATCAGTCTGGTCAATCAGAAGGGAGGGGTGGGCAAGACAACCATTGCCATCAACCTGGCTCACGGACTTGCCGAACAGGGAGAAAAGGTCTTGCTCATTGATGCCGATCAACAAGGCAGCGTCATGAACTGGAAGCGGATTGATCAGGGTAACTATTTCGATGCCATCCACTATCCCGGCACGGATATTCATCAGCGCATCAAAGAACTGACGAAGGAATATAAACATACGGTCATTGATGCACCACCGGCCATTGGCGACATGATTCAGTCCGTCCTGATGTGCTCAAACCTGGCGATTATCCCGGCCAGCCCGAGTCCGCTGGATATATGGTCATGCCGGGAAATGGTTCATCTGGTCGGAGAAATCAGAAAACAGAAGAGGAACCTTTCCGGTAAACTTCTGATATGCCGCAAGATCGTAGGCACCCGAATCGGCCGGGAAGTCAGAGAAGCCCTGGAGCTGTATGGCATGGACGTTTTTCAGACCGAAATAAATCAGAGAATCGCTTATGTCGAAGCCATGATCGCGGGACTTCCCGTCACGGTTTACGCCCCGGGCAGCGAGGCCAGCCAGGAAATAAAAAGTTTATGCGCAGAGATTATCCGTTGAACGTCATTTCAGTCCGAGTGCTTTATGGATCTTTTCGCCGATTGCAATATTGATGAATAATGAAAAGAAGATCATCCTTTTTACCTTCGTCGCGCATTTTTTATTTCATTTCTACGAGATCGCCTTTCCGGTGCTGGCCATTCCCCTGATGCTCTCCCTGAAAATGGACCTGAAAGGGGTGCTGGAACTGGGTTTTCCCATGTATCTGCTGTTCGGCCTCTCTTCACTTCCCTGGGGATATTTTGCTGATCGCTTCAGCAATCGCAGGGCTCTGATGATCTGTTTCTTTGGCGGAAGCCTGGGCGCATTCCTGACGGCCTTTTCATCCTCGGGAACCTCCTTCATGCTGTCGCTCGCCGTCATCGGCATCTTCGCCTGCATCTGCCATCCTGCCGGTATGGGTCTCATTTCACATGGAGTCCGGAACCGGGGAATGGCCCTTGGCATCAACAGTGTCGCCGGCAGTATCGGCCTGATCGTCGGCCCCTTCCTGGCAGGGCT
>PMNM01000190.1 GCA_003161855.1 Syntrophaceae bacterium
CAACATTTCAGGAAGTAGTTCACCTTTTACATCGACGGGAAATATGCCACCAAGCCTTCGCACCTTACAACCCATCTGTATTCCTTTACTGACGGTAGAACGTAAAGGTCTTGCTTACTGCGTAGGTTTAAAAACTGGCCCAGAGATACGCTTATAAGTTATCTTAACGTGGCCCGGAAATGTCTCATAATGGTCGTAAATTACGGGGTTCGCCCTATAGTAAACCCCAACACGGTCACGTACCTGCTGCAAAACATTTCCGTCATCAGATAATGTAAATGAAACATTTAGAGGAACCTTTATCCCAGCGACCAGCGGCACCAGTGAAGGCGGGAAAGTTCCATCTTCTGCGATTATTTCACTTAATTTTTTTTGATATGTCCTTGTAATGCGCGTTGCGTTACCTGAATTCATGCCACTGCCATCAGTAGTTCGAGCCTCATAATAACCATCTTCCTTTTTCAAAATGGTCAATCTTGAACCTATTAATGCTCGATTTGTGTCTAAATTTACCGATATTACTTCCCATACTCCTTCAACCGTTGCCGGTTCTTCATAATTGACCGTCCAAGTCGGAGATGTTCCGTCTCCTATGTTCACGCTCGGTTCATACATTATGGTCGTGCTAGGGTCTCCGCCCTTTCTTGCTTCCAACCGGTGACTGCCCTCTTTGACACTGGATGTGCAAAACCCGCTAGGCATAACCGGGCCACAGCCGAAGTTGCCATCAATGTATAGATACAACCAGAATTTGCTGTTGTTCTGAAGGGAAATCTGAGCCATCGCATATGCCCTGTCTGTTAATGGAAGAGAAAAGCTAAGCAACAGCAAAACTATCATCAAAATCTTTGAAGACATTTTCATGATAACCCTCCTAAGTGGATATTTGAAATTACAGAATAATAGCAAATGTGACTGTTGATTGCCATTTCAAATGTCGCATGAATAGGAAGAAGTAAAAAATCAACACTTCAGGAAGGAACAGACAAATCTGTTGTTATTTTTTTTGCCTGCTTCTTGCTGGCTCCGTGTGGCGCTGATTAAGTGATTGAGGCTGATTCCCATTTCCGCTGCTTGGATGGTCAACTCCCGGTGAATTTCCAGGGAGGCTAACAAAGGGATTGACAAGGCTGAAAAAAGCTGATAGACAAGCGCCCAATTGAGGCAAAAATGATGCAGATGACATTTTCCATGAATAGCAATAACTGGTGGTGGCAAACCACAGGGAGGAGTCTGCACGCTGCCGGTTGAATGACATGACATAAACCATTGGGCCGTGGAGACCTTCTCAGGACTCCACGGCTTTTTTATTTTAGAATAAGTACCGAAAAAAGGCCGTGAGCGATCATGGCCTTTTTTTGTTGGCAGGAGGAACATGTACTACCCGGACTTGGAAACATTCAAAAAATTGACCCGAGAGGGAAACCTGATCCCCGTTTATCGGGAGATCCTGGCTGATGTGGAGACGCCCGTAACGGCGCTGAGCAAGCTCGCAGGAAAATCGCATGTTTTTCTTTTTGAGAGCGTGGAAGGAGGCGAGAAATGGGGGCGGTACTCCTTCCTCGGCGCCGACCCGCACGTTGTTTTCCGCATCCGGGGGGAGGAGGTGGAAATCCGGAATAATGGCCAGATCAAGCGCTTTGGCCACGAAGGAGATCCATTAAAGCATCTACAGGATCTCCTGAAAAAATACCGTCCCGTCCAGGCGCCGGGATTGCCGCGGTTTTACGGTGGCGCTGTGGGTTATCTGGGTTACGGGATGGTGCGCTATTTTGAGAGGCTGCCCGCCCGTGCACCGGATGACTTGGGGTCCGACGAGGCCGTTTTCCTTCTGACGGATACCCTGATCCTCTTCGACAACGTCCGCCATACCCTCAAGATTGTGGCCTGCGCCTTTATTGGGGAAGACGGCGCCTCTCCGGAGGAAAGCTACCGGCAGGCGACGCAGAAAATCGACGTGCTCATGGAAAGCCTGCAGGAGGCCGCTCCGTTCCCGCCCCTGGCCGCGTCCGCTCAAGACGGGATGAAAGTGGAATCGAACCTGACAGCGGCGGCTTTCAAAGAAATGGTCCGGCGCGCCAAGGATTATATCCTGAGCGGAGACATCCTCCAGGTGGTCCTGTCCCAGCGCTTCCAGGTGGAGAAAACGATCGATCCCGTTCATCTCTACCGGGCCCTCCGCTTCGTGAATCCCTCGCCCTACCTCTTTTTCCTGAAGGCCGGAGATATAACTCTCATCGGTTCCTCTCCGGAGGTCATGGTCCGCCTGGAGGAGGGCGTTGCCGAGCTGCGGCCCATCGCCGGTACTCGGCGGCGGGGCAAAACGGAGCAGGAGGACAGGACGCTGGCCGACCAACTTCTTGAGGACCCCAAGGAAAAGGCCGAACATGTGATGCTTGTGGATCTGGGAAGAAACGACCTCGGGCGGATTGCCCGGACCGGCAGCGTTCAGGTGAACCAACTCATGGCAGTGGAGCGTTATTCCCATGTTATGCACCTTGTCTCTCATGTGCAAGCGCAGCTTGCCGATGGCAAGGATGGTTTCGACGTCATCCGGGCGGCCTTTCCCGCAGGCACCCTGACTGGGGCGCCCAAGGTCCGGGCGATGGAGATTATCGAGAAGCTGGAACCGAATCAGCGGGGTCCCTACGGCGGGGCGGTGGGCTATTTCAGCTTCAGCGGCAATCTGGATTTCGGGATTACCATCCGGACCCTGCTGCTCAAGAATAACCGTATCTTCATTCAGGCCGGGGCGGGGATCGTCGCCGATTCCGACCCCGATGCGGAATATCAGGAAACCCTCAACAAGGCCGAGGGAATGCTCAAGGCCATTCACCTGGCCGCCTCGGGCTTTGAAATCATGGACTTATAAGGAGAAACCTAAATGATTCTGATGATCGACAATTACGATTCCTTTACCTACAACCTCGTCCAGTACCTGGCGCAGATGGGCCGGGATGTGGCTGTTTACCGCAACGACGCCATCGCCGTGGAGGCCATCGGGGATATGGACGTCGAGGCCATTTTTCTCTCCCCCGGTCCCTGCTCCCCTCAGGAAGCGGGCATCACGGTAGACGTCATCCGGCGTTTTCATCAAGCCATCCCCATCCTGGGCGTCTGCCTGGGCCACCAGGCCATCGG
>PMNM01000111.1 GCA_003161855.1 Syntrophaceae bacterium
AAAAAGTGATTTTTGAATCTTGTCCATTCAGGCGGGGCTTACGAAGCCCCGCCTGAATTTTTATACGGATCAGGACGGGAAAAATTCAATCATGACCCACGAAGAAAAAACAGACCGCTACCAGGCGATGGCTGAAGAATGCATGAAAGCGGGGCGCTACGGAGAAGCGGTGATCTTTTACCGGAAGCTGATCGAGTTGAATCCCGGTGAAGATTCCTTTTTAGTAGGACTGGCCTGGGCCTACCACGACAGCGGCAAAATCGATCTGGCTGTGGATTGCTTCGAGAAAGTTTTTGAAAAAGAGCTGCAAAGGAAAATTTTTACCGGGTTTGCCTTTGATGAACTGGTCAGAATCTTTAAGGAACGAGAAAATTTTGACCGTCTCGTTTATATCTGTGAACGTGTCATCGCGGCCTATCCGGAAGATGTCTCCCTCCTCGGTGACCTGGGCGAGGCTTATCTGAAAGCGGGCAGACCGGCCGATGCCGTCGGCGTTTACGAAAAAATGACGGATAGGGAACCGGATGCATCGGCTTTTTTCTGCCGTCTCGGTCATGCCCTCGTGGCGACAGCTGATTTCGACCGGGCCGAAGCCGCTTACCGGCGGGCGGCGGAAATTGATCCTTCCGAAGCCCTGGCCTTTTACAGCAGGCTGGCCCATGCCTATCTGCAGGCAGGACAGGAAGCAAGGGCAGAAAGAACATTCCGCCAATGCCTGACGGAAAACGCCGATGAACCCTTTCTTTATTTAAGCCTGGGAGATGTTCTGATTGATCAGGGAAAATTAACAGATGGCATGGCGACCTATGAAAAAGCCATGGCACTGAATGAAGCAGCAACCGGTGTGTACCTTAACCGGCTGGGCAATACTCTCGCCAGGGCCGATCACCATCTGGAAGCTATCGAGACATTCAAAAAGGCCATTGCCCTGGAGCCAAAAAACTCCTTTTATTATCTCTATCTTGCCGAATCCTACCGGGCCTTGGGACAGGCGGATCGGGCAGAAGAAACGGTTGAACAGGCCGAAAGCATCAAAAGAAACAGATAGAATGCCTTCCGCATGGCGTCAGGCATTCTGCACCATCTTTTATTATGCCCTTCCCTCTTTTTTCAATGTCTCTTTGAAAACATGATAAAAAGCGGCATTTTCAGAAATTCCCCGTTTGAGGATCGTCGCCACATCATCCATATTCTTCGTGCTGATGATCATATTGACGCTCCTATTAAAGGCGGCCATATTGTCCATCGTCCGGAACCTGTCCGTGATCAGAGCCACAAAAATCTGCCGGCGTGTCGCCATGGCCAGGTTTTCCAGATATCGGAGCACGTCATTATCACCGGGGGTCGACGAATCGAAGTTTTCATTGACGACAATCACATCATAGGTATGAAACCGCATCCTTTTCAGGGTATCCTTGATGGATCCCGCCTCTGTAATCAGGTACCCCTCTGCTTTCAGGGCTGCACTGATTTTTTCCCGGAACAATGGATCGGATTCACAGACCAGGGCCGTCTCACCCTCGGCAAAAACGAAATCAAAGGGTTTGTCTGCGGCATCATAATCGGCTGAATCGACTTGGGTTAAAACTTTTTTTTCCTCTTCCATGACGATCTCCTTGTATTATTTTTTCCAGGGGGGGGGCTGTTGCTTATTTCCGTAACCGCTATCGACTTCGAGTCTGCCCAGTGTGGTTGTCGCTTGCCCTTTAGCGCTCTTGACCGTATCAATAGCGCGACCTACAATACCCTTGTTGGAGGCATAGGCCTTGGCGGTTTCTTCACTGATCTGTCCCACATTATATAATTCAACGATATAATCATCAAAGGTAATCATACCGAAGGCTTTCCCGGCCTGAATGATTTCGTAGAAGGTTTTACCCTCCGATTCACCATGCAGGATGGTGTCTTTCACACGCAGGTTCGTCCCCATAATTTCAAAGGCAGCCACCCGGCCACCCCCCTCTTTAGGAAGGAGCCTCTGGCAGACAATCCACCGGATGGTGTCGGCCAGACGAATGCGCACCTGATTTTCCTCATCCGTGGAAAACATGCCCAGGATACGGTTGATCGTCTGACCCGCATCGACGGTATGCAGGGTAGTCAAAACGAGATGTCCCGTTTCGGCTGCGGACATACCGATTTCCACCGTTTCCCGGTCACGCATTTCACCAACGAGAATGACCTTGGGGGCTTGGCGGAGGGCAGCCCGGAGGCCGCTGGCAAAATGATCAAAATCACTGCCCATTTCCCTCTGGTTGAAAGTGGATTTCTTGTGGGGATGGGAGAATTCCACCGGGTCTTCAAGGGTCACAATATGAAATGACTTTTTTTCATTGATATCATTGAGGAGGGCCGCCAGCGACGTCGATTTACCACTTCCCGTGGCACCGGTCACCAGGATAATCCCGTTTTTCTCCCCTGCCATTTGATAAAAAGCCTCGGGCAAATTCAAATCCTGAAGAGTGGGAATCTTGGACTGCAGTTTCCTCAGGACGATCGAATAGTTTCCCCGCTGCGAAAAGGTATTGACCCTGAAACGGGCCTTACCCGGCAGTTCATAAGAGGAGTCGCAGGAACCTTCGGAAATAATCGTTTCGGTGAGACGGTGATCCGCATTGATTAAATTCAAGGCAAAGATTTCCGTCTGGAAAGGGGTGAGTTTCTTAAAGGGTGGGTCCAATTCGACGTCGGTTAACTCTCCGGAACTCTCTACCTGAAAAGGCTTACCCACCGTAATATTTAAATCAGAAACATCCTTGTGTGAATCAAGCATCTTGCCCAGTAGATAATCGATCTCCTGTTTTCTCATTACGTCCTCCAAGAAAAGAATTAAAAAGGTTGGGCGGTTATGCCTCCGTAAAATCCGACGGCGGTGTTTTCAGGAAGGGCCTGAACTTCGTCTTGTCGTTTGCCTTGCTATACGCATCATCCGGGCTGATCCACCCCTTGTTCATGAGATCCATAATCGCATCATCAAGCAGTTGCATCCCGTATTTTTTCCCTGTCTGCATCATGGAGGGAAGCTGGTAGGTCTTGGATTCCCGGATAAGATTCCGGACAGCAGAATTGGCAATCAGAATTTCCAGGGCGGGGATTCGCGCCTTCTTGTCTATGCGTTTGAAAAGGACCTGAGCAATGACTGCCCGCAGACCATCGGCAAGGGTGGAGCGGATTTGCATCTGTTCATTGGCCGGAAAGACTTCGATAATACGGTCCACGGTCTTGGCAGCGCTGGTGGTGTGCAGCGTTCCAAAGACCAGGTGCCCTGTGGAAGCCGCCTCGATGGCCATTTGGATCGTTTCCAGATCCCGTAATTCACCGACGAGAATAATGTCCGGATCCTCGCGCAGCGCGCCGCGCAATGCCGCGCTAAAGGTTTTGGTATGGATACCCACCTCCCGGTGATTCACTATGCAACCCTGGCTCTGATGGACAAACTCGATGGGATCTTCAATGGTAATAATATGATCTTTCCGGGTCCTGTTGGCTTCATCAATGATCGCAGCCAATGTTGTGGATTTACCGCTGCCCGTGGGACCTGTAACCAGGACCAGTCCCCTCGGCAGCGAGGCCAANNACTTCCCTGAAAACAGCGGCCACACCATACTTCTGCATGAAAAAGTTGGCCCGGTAACGGGCAAGATTAGGAATTTCATAGGCGAAATCCACGTCACCGACCTCTTCGAACTGTTTAACCTTATGCTCCGGAGCAATTTCATAAAGCATCGCTTTCAGTTCGTCGTTCTCCAGAACATTGTACTTGATCCGTTCAATCTCCCCTCTAATGCGGAGGGCTGGCTGCTGGCCGGTCACGAGGTGTAGATCGGATGCGCCCTGGTCGTGCATCAGTTGAAAGAAAGCATCAATTTTGGCCATTTAGAGTCTCCTTGAGATTTGTAGGTGGTTTCGTTTAAATCCTTCCCGTGGATTCAACTAATACTTGACAGGAATCCACCGGATCATATATGCTCCGCACCCTTGTTAACAGACACGTTAGGTCCGCCGGAAGGGCACACAAAAACCGGGGATGTAGCTCAA
>PMNM01000023.1 GCA_003161855.1 Syntrophaceae bacterium
TTCTCCGACGTCGCCTCGGCATGCATGTCAACAATAATAATCCCTGTCTTTTTCTTGAGTTTTTCAATCTCTTTTTCCGCACTTCGGAAGGGACAGTCCAAGGGCCGCATAAAAACCCTCCCTGCCAGGTTAATCACCCCGACATGAATACCAGAAGCACAGGGCATCACGACACTTCCAAATCCCGGGGTTCCTTCCGGATAATTAGCCGGCCTGAGNNTCTGGTAAAGCTCTTCAACGACATCCCGGGTGACCCCGAAACCCGCCGCGGCATTCTCACAGTTGGCAATGACAAACTCGATCCGATAATCCTCGATGATCAAGGGCAAGAGTTCCCTGATGGCCAGCCTCCCGGGCTTTCCCACGATGTCACCGATGAACAGGATTTTCATGGTCTGCATCGGCTACCTCGCATAATCGGAAACGCGTGTTTCCCGGATGACGGTTACTTTAATTTGACCGGGATAAGTAAGATCTTTTTCAATTTTTTTAATGATATCCCGGCAAAGCATGACCGCATCATTGTCTGATATTTTTTCATTTTCTACCAGGATACGGATCTCCCGGCCTGCCTGGATGGCATAGCATTTATCCACACCATTGAAGGAATTGGCAATGGCTTCAAGCTCTTCCAGACGTTTGACATAAGTTTCCAGCATCTCGCGGCGGGCACCCGGCCTTGCCGCCGAAAGCGTATCGGCTGCCTGAACAAGAACACCTAGCAGTGTATTCGTCCGGCCATCGTCATGGTGAGTTGCGATGGCCTGGACAATCCGGGGAGACTCTCCAAAACGTTTCGCATAATCTGCACCGATCGCGGCATGGGTCCCTTCCACCTCGTGATCAATCGCCTTACCAATGTCATGAAGCAACCCCGCCCTTTTTGCCTCTTTTACGTTCATTTTCAGTTCGGCAGCCATCATCCCCGTCAGATGGGCCACCTCTATGGAATGCTGTAAAACATTCTGGGAAAAGCTTTTCCGGTATTTGAGGCTTCCCAGCAGATTGATGATCTCCGGATGGATATCATGAACCCCGACATCAAAGGACGTTCGCTCACCGGTTTCGCGAATGATGGTATCCACTTCCGTCCTGACTTTTTTGACAATATCCTCAATCCGGCCAGGATGAATTCTGCCGTCGCTGATCAGTCTTTCCAGGGAAATTCTCGCAACTTCTCGCCTGATCGGATCAAAACTGGACAGGACAACCGCCTCGGGCGTGTCATCCACAATGAGGTCGATTCCCGTCGCTGCCTCAATGGCCCTGATATTTCTGCCTTCCCGGCCGATGATCCTTCCCTTCATCTCATCGCTGGGCAGGTTCACCACTGACACAGTATTTTCTGCAACAAAATCGCCTGCATACCGTTGTATGGAATAAGCAATAATCTCCCGGGATTGTTTATCGGCTGTCCGTTTTGCCTCCTCCTCAATCTTACGGACGAGGACAGCAGCATCACGTTTGGCTTCGGTTTCCATGGACTGTATCAGAAAATTTTTCGCCTCCTCTGAAGAAATGCCTGCAATTTCTTCCAGTTTCCGTGTTTGTTCCTCAATCATCCGATGCAGTTTTTCCTGCTTCTCATGGAACGCTGATTCCTTGTTGACCAGAGATTTGTCCCGGTTCTCAAAATTGGCTTCCTTCTGAGATAACTGGTCGATCCGTTTATCAAGATTTTCCTCTTTTAAACGGATCTTTTTTTCCAGATTTTCCAGCTCACTTTTTCGTTCCCGGGTGTCTTTCTCAAACTCAGTCTTGACCTTGAGCAGATTTTCCTTGGCTTGAATAACCGCCTCTTTTTTTATCGTTTCGGATTCCTTTTTTGCCTCATCAACAATCCTCGCTGACAGCATTTCCGAGGAAGCCTGACGGTTTTTGAAAAGCCTCTGCCTGAGAAGATATCCCAACAGGACACCCAGCGCGATCGATCCGATAACAAGTAATATAATCATGCTGTTATATATCAAGTGACGTCACCTCCTTATTATAAAACGGCTATGTTAACCCACATAGACGGATTCACGGGGCTTATGAAATTTTCAACAAAAGAAAATAGAGAGAGGCAAACTGTTTAATCAGGGCTGGGATTAAAAAAGCAATTTACGGAAAGGGTGATTTATATGCCGGTCAGGAGGATGTTCCCTTGATGAAAAAGGAAAACCCCCGCCTATGCCGTGTTAACCACCTTTTTGAACCTGTTGAAAAAGTGGGCACCTATTTTGTTGCTTTAGGCTTTCTGTCTCCGGCTGTTACTGTATACCGACAGACATGCTCACCGCTAACAAGGAAAGGCCCCCGGTTCCAAGGTGTTGGCTCAAAAAACGAATGTTAATCACGCACATCGCAGGGGATAATAAACCTTACTTTACTGCCTGATCTCATTGATAAGATGAATGAGCTTTTCAGACCGTCTTTCCATCTGTTGACAGATGTTTTCTTTAATTTCCTTAACTTTGTAATATTCATCGGCAATGTTTAAAGCTGCCAAAATGGCCACGTGCACGGTATTGATTGTCTTGGTTGTATTTTGTATCTCTTTCACCTTATCATTAACATACTTGACGACAGTTTCAACATGCTCATCCCCGGAATCGCTTAAAACTGAAATATCCTCTCCCAGTACCCTGATATGATATTGCTTTTTCAACGTCTGCCCTCAAAGCTTATTTCGGAACGCTGATATCCTGAAGCAAATCAAGGAGCGAGTCGACCTTTGTGCGTACAGAATCCCTTTCCTCTTTCAATCCCCTTATTTTATTGTTTGCCTCTTCCAACTCCATTCCTTTATTTTTTAACAGTGCTTCTATTTCCAAATTCTTTTTTTTCAGCGATGAATACTCATCAATCAAGTTCTTCAGTTTATTTTCCAGTTCCTTAAACTTTATCAACTCCACAAAGTCTCCTTGTCTTTCTCGATTCCGAACAGACCTTATTTCCCACAATACCGAAAGTTACCTGTTCCTTTTCTCTGGCTTCAGTATGCCAAGCTCTCCCTCAAAAGTCAAGACCATATTTCACCCCGTCAGTGCTGCCTGATCAACAGAATCTAGAGATATAATTAAAAGTTGTGT
>PMNM01000105.1 GCA_003161855.1 Syntrophaceae bacterium
ATGTTTTGTGTGGTCTGCGCGACAACGCAGATCTTTTCCAAGTCTGGCAGATGTTTCACATCCTCCAGACTTTTGATGGCGATACCCCTACCGTAGGCATACCCGAGCAGGCCGTTGACTTCCGGGTGCTGTTCATCACCGATGATTAGGATGGTGTATTCCCGGGAGGCATGTTTCTTGATGATGGCCTGAACATGTCCCACTCTCGGGCAGGTGGCATCAATGATTTTCAAGCCCTTTTCCTTGATCGCCGTTCTTTCCTGGGGAGATATGCCGTGGGCGCGAATCACAAGCGTAGCGCCGGCTTCACAAGAAGCAATCTCATCAAGGCCGCGGATGGGAGTAATGCCACGTTTTCTAAGCAATTCGATGGTTTGCGGGTTATGAATCAGGGGACCATAGGTATAGATGGACTCTTTCCCCTTGCGCTGGGCCATATCAAGAACCAGATCCACGGCCCTTTTCACACCCATGCAGAATCCTGCCGTTCTGGCCAAAATAACGCTCATAGTGGAGACTTTGCCTTATCCTTCCTTCCGGCTGGATTTGCCCGCATAGATGAAAAATTCCTTGTTTCCTGCCGGCCCCTGGAGGGGTGATTCGCAAATGCCCAGCACGTTGAGCTTCAGGCTCTGGAAAAATGTTTTCATCTCATCGAGAACCTTTGTATGCAAAGCGGGGTTTTTGACGACCCCCCGTTTTTCCACTTCTTCCCGTCCGACCTCAAACTGCGGTTTAATCAGCGCCAGAATGGCCGCGTCTGAGCTAATCAGCGGAATCACGGCAGGGACAACTAATTTAAGGGAAATAAAAGAGGCATCGATCGTGGCAAAATCAATCATGTCTTGAAGACCCTGACCGTCGAAATAGCGGATATTCGTTCTTTCCATGCTGATTACCCGATCATCCTGCCGGAGACGCCATGCCAGCTGACCGTAGCCCACATCCACGGCATAGACCTTGGCTGCCCCTTCCTGAAGGAGACAGTCTGTGAAGCCGCCGGTCGAAGCGCCCACATCGATGCAGATGAGATCTTTAACCGGGATGGCGAAACGATCCAGGGCGCCCTTGAGTTTCAACCCTCCCCTGCTGACGTAAGGATGATCTGCACCCTTGAGCCGGACGGCAGCATCCTGTGCGATGAGAGCGCCCGCCTTATCCACCCGGTTCTCTTCAACCAAGACAATCCCGGACAGGATCATGGCTCTGGCCCGCTCACGTGTGGGCGCGATCCCCCGGTCGACGAGAAGGTTATCCAACCTGATTTTCGGATGAAGGGTCATTCGTAGGATCATACCGTTGGTGAAAGAACACGTTATGACGCATTCCTTAGAAAGGGTGCACAATCATTTGCCGCACGGCCCTGATGATTCCCTCTTCGTCGATGCCATNNCCCATCAGCACATTTTCTTCCACGGTAATGATCCGTTTCAAAGAAAGTGCTGTTTGACACAGGATCTCCTGATCCAGGGGTTTGATGTAGCGGGCATTGATGACTCGGATGCTGATGCCCTCTTGGCGGAGTTTTGCGGCGGCCGCAATGGCGGGATAAACCGTCGAACCGATCGCCACAATGGCCAGATCAGATCCTTCACAGACCACTTCCCCTTTGCCAATCGCCAGGTTTACGGGTGTTTCATCCATAACCACGCCGACACCCTGGCCCCGCGGATACCGGACGGATACAGGTAAACCGCATTCCACCGCTGTTTTCAGCATATGCTGAAGCTCGTTTTCGTCTTTCGGGGCCATGGCAATAATATTCGGAATAGACCGGATATAGGCGTAATCGAACAGTCCATGATGCGTCGGGCCGTCATCCCCCACAAATCCCCCCCGGTCGAGGGCCAGAACGACCGGCAGTTTCTGAAGACAGACATCATGAAGGACCTGGTCATAGGCCCGTTGCATAAAAGTGGAATAGATGGCCACCACAGGGATGAATCCTTCGGTGGCCAGGCCGGCGGCAAAGGTTACACCGTGCTGTTCAGCGATACCCACATCATAAAACCTGTCAGGGAATTCCTTTGCAAACTGATCGAGGCCCGTTCCGTCGCACATCGCGGCGGTGATGGCGACGATTTTCGGATTGGCACGGGCGAGATGAACCATGGTCCGGCCAAAGGCCTGGGTGTAAGAGGGAATGGCTTTTTCTTTCATGGCCACTTCACCGGTTTCAATGCGGAAGGGGGCAATTCCGTGAAACCGGGAGGGGTCCTTCTCGGCAAACGGGTAGCCTCTCCCTTTTTTAGTAATGATATGGACCAGGACAGGCCCCTGCATTTCTCTGATATTCTCGAGATTTTTGATGAGATGATCCAGCCGGTGGCCCTCGAGGGGTCCCACGTAGTTGAATCCGAGTTCTTCAAACAGGGCTCCGGGAACAATCAGGGCCTTCAGGGATTCCTCAAGCTGACGCGTAAACCTCACCATCTGATCGCCGATCGACGGGATGGTTTTCAGGAAATGTTTNNGAGGTTTTTCTTGCGGTCTCCCGCCCAGTTTAATCCTTCATAGGCCATACCGGCAGTCATGGAACCGTCACCGATGACCACAATGATCTTAAAGTCTTCTCCTTTCAGGCACCGTGCTTCGGCTATCCCTGTGGCCGCAGAGATGGAGGTGCTGCTGTGTCCCACATTGAAGACATCATACAAGCTTTCTTCCCGTTTCGGGAACCCGCTGATCCCTCCCTTCTGACGGAGCGTATGGAACCTGTCTTTCCGGCCTGTGATGATCTTGTGGGTGTAGGCTTGATGACCAACATCCCAGATCAGTTTGTCATAGGGGGTATTGAAAACCCGGTGAATGGCCAGCGTCAATTCCACGGTCCCCAGCGAGGGAGCCAGATGGCCACCACATTGGGATACCGTTTCAATAATTTTCCCCCGGATCTCTTCGGCCAGCCTGTTCAGCGCCGGCAGGTCAAGGCGCCGGATGTCCTCAGGGAAGTTAACCCGGGCGAGAATACTGTCTTTTATGGTTTCATCTTTCATCAAAAACAATCCCTATGCTCACGTTCGCGAAACCAACAGGAAATGATCATGCGGTTTCAATCCTCACGGTGCTATGATTTTCTTTCCACAATATAACGGGCGATGGCCCGTAATGCATCGGCCCGGTCATCAAAACCCTGAATCGCGGACAGGGCCAGTCCGACCAGTTCCACCGTCTTTTCCCGGGAGCTCTCAAGACCCCATAGACCCGGAAAGGTCATTTTACCTCGTTCTGCATCGCTTCCTGTATCTTTACCCAGAATGGAACGGTTTCCTTCCACATTGAGGATATCATCGGCAATCTGGAAAGCCAGCCCGATATGGCGGCCATAATCGGACAGGGCCTGGATATCCTTCACGCGAGCGCCGGACAAGACAGCCCCTGCCCGGACAGAGGCCAGAATCATGGCGCCTGTTTTATGGGTGTGAATATAATCAAGGGTCTCCTGATTCGCCTTCTTCTCCTCGGACTGGATATCGACGACCTGTCCCCCCACCATTCCCCAGAAACCGGCCGCTTCCGCAATGTTATGGATCACCTGTAAAAGCTTCTCTGCCGGAGTCTGGCCCAGCCGATCTCTTGAAGACATCAGATGAAAGGCTTCGGTCAAAAGGGCATCCCCGGCAAGAATGGCTGCCGCTTCTCCAAACACCTTATGACTGGTCGGTCTTCCCCGCCTCAAATCATCATTATCCATTGCCGGCAGATCATCATGAATCAGCGAATAGGTATGGATCATTTCCAGGGCACAGGCCACGGGTAGAAGCGGTTGGATTTCGCCTCCCACCGCTTCAGCGGCGGCAAGGCACAGAATAGGTCGCAGCCTTTTTCCACCTGCAAAGAGACTGTAACGGACCGCCTGAAAAATCAGCGGCGGGTAATTGTCCGCCTGGGGAAGGTAGTGGTCTAAAGCCTGATCAATCATCTCTTTTCGGGCGGCCAGGTAATCTGACAGCACGAAACCCTTCTCAGCACTCACGATCCTCTCCTGGAAGGGGTTTTATTACCAGGTCTTCTCCCTGCTTGAGCAGGATCTCTACACGTCGTTCCGCCTCATCAAGTTTTCTGGCACACAACCGGGCTAACCGGGTTCCCTCTTCGAAGGCCTTGAGCGATTCCTCGAGGGTCATCTCTCCTGCTTCCATTTTCCTGACGAGATCTTCCAGCCTGTCTAATGCCTCTTCAAATTTTTCCTTGGCCATTTTACTCCTCATAAATCTTGGTGACCCTCGTTTCAAAACTTCCCGACAATACCTTGACATGGACGTCACATCCCAGGGAAATGTCGTCGGCCCGTCTGATGATTTCCCCGTCGGAAAGACGTCTAACGATGCCGTAACCCCTTTTCAGGACTGCCAACGGACTCAGGCTATCCAGCATGGCTGTCAGGGAACATAACCGATTATTAAAGCGTTCTATTGTGTTACCCGTTTCGGCTATCATATTTTTCCGCAGATGATCAAGGGCAAATTGATGATCGTGGATGTGAATCAGAGGACATACCTGATGGAGGCGTGATTCCAGCCGGATCAGATCATGTTTTCTTCCTTGTGTTTTATGATGAAAGATCCGTTGAAGTTTTTCCAACCTGTCGTCGGCGAAAAGGCGAAAGTCTGCAAGTCTTCTTTTGGGATTTTTCAGACGTTCTCTTAAAAGGTTCAGTCTTTCCTTGAACCGGTTCATCATCCTTCTGTGCAGATGGAACATCCTGTGATGAAGATTTTCCAGAGACGCGATGAGATCCTGCTTCATCGGGACAACCAGTTCCGCCGCCGCGGAAGGGGTCGGTGCCCGGAGATCGGAGACAAAATCGGCAATGGTGAAGTCCGTTTCATGGCCAACGGCTGAAATAACAGGAATACGTGAGCGGAAAATGGCACGGGCCACCCCTTCATCATTGAAGGGAGCCAGGTCTTCCAGAGATCCCCCGCCCCGGGCCAGAATCATCACATCGATGTCTCCGATGGCATTCATTTGATCAATCGCCTGGATGATTTCTGCAGGCGCTTCACTGCCCTGGACCCGCACCGGGGCCACCAGGATGTCCACCGAAGGAAAACGGCGATGGGTGATCGTCAGAATATCCCGGATGACGGCGCCGGTTGCGGACGTGATGATGCCAATCCTTTCAGGGAGAAAGGGAATCTGTTTTTTATGGACGGCATCAAAGAGGCCTTCCTTTTCCAATCGGTTTTTCAGTTGCTCAAAAGCCATCTGCAGGGCGCCGATGCCTTTCGGCTCCACAGTGTCCACAATCAGCTGGTATTCTCCCCGGGGCTGGTAAACACTCACCCTGGCCCGGCAGATCGTGCTCATACCTTCCTCAAGATCAAAAACAGGCCTGTGATTCGGAAATGGCGTTTTGGGTGCAAAGGGAGAACGGAAGATGACGGCCCGGATCTGACTTTTTTCATCCTTGAGAGTGAAGTAGACATGGCCGGAAGCAGGTCTGCGCAGATTTGAAACTTCCCCCTCCACCCAGAGGAGGACAAAACCTGCTTCCAAAAGGTCTTTAATCTGGTTGTTCAGTGCTGAAACGGTTAAAATTTCTTTCATCATATGCTGTATACCTCTGTGGGACTACCAGAAAATATTGAGGATGACAAGAATGAATTGAACCGCCTCCGAAAACGCTCATCCGGTCATTGACTTTTGGCCGGCGATGATTTATAGGGAAAATCATTAATAAAGAACAGGTTGCCATTGGGGAGTTCATGAAAAAAAAAGATTACCTGAAGAATCCGATTCAGCATATTGACATAACATCTTTTGACGCAACAGCGATTACACGGGCCATGCGGGGNNGGATAAAAAATGCGCGGTGATCCTGACGATTGCCGGCAGTACGAGTGCCGCAGGCTGCATGAAGATTTATGCGGACCTCATCAAATATAATATGGTTGATGTGGTGATTGCTACCGGCGCTGCCATTGTGGATATGGATTTCTTCGAGGCCCTTGGGTTCAAGCATTACCAGGGAAGTCCGCATGTGAATGATCAAACCCTGAGAAAGCTCTATATTGACCGGATTTACGATACCTTCATTGATGAAGAATCCCTGCAGATCTGTGACCGGACGATCAGCGAAATCGCTGATACGATGCCTCCACGGGCCTATTCTTCCCGAGAATTTATCCGGGAGATGGGCCGCTATCTGACCGTTCATGCGAAAAAGAAGGATTCCCTCGTCCAGGTTGCTTACGAAAACGACGTGCCGATTTTCTGTCCCGCCTTCTCTGACAGCAGTGCCGGATTTGGTTTGGTCCTCCATCAACATCGTCGTCCAGAAAAGCACCTTTCTATTGATTCCATAAAAGATTTCAGAGAGTTGACGCTGGTTAAGATCAAGGCGAAAACAACGGGATTGCTGATCATCGGTGGTGGAGTGCCGAAAAATTTTGCTCAGGATACGGTCATCTGTGCTGAGATTTTGGGGGAAAATGTACCCATGCACAAATATGCTGTCCAGATTACCGTTGCCGATGTCCGGGATGGAGCCTGCTCCAGCTCGACACTGAAGGAGGCCAGTTCCTGGGG
>PMNM01000045.1 GCA_003161855.1 Syntrophaceae bacterium
TGATTCAGATTGCTCCAGTTCCGCAATCCTCTGTCTCAGAGAAACCAGTTCCTGGATCAATGTCTGCTTTGTTTTGGATTGATTTTTCATGGGGTTGTCCCCTGCGTGTTGGAATGATCTGTGGGGTTGGGAAGTTAACCAGTGACTGCCATGACCGTTTGATGCTTCTCAATCATGACCATATGAATTTATCTATCTAATAATAGGCGCTAAATTTTGCATTATGTCAAGTTGAATAGTTGCTATCGCGCATATTTCCATCTCAAATCTTGATCTCTGAGGCGCGAAGGGAAATTGTGTAGTTTTGAAATTGAAGTGCGGATTACTGCTTGTAAGCAGTTTAGCTGGTGATGAAAAATTGGAAGAAGGGTTATGGCTTTCGCACGAAATCCGAACAACTGTGTACAGGCAAGAGATACCNNGTGGAATTTGCAGATACCCCCATCCCCACGGCTGCTGCCTCTTACAGAACTGAGGATGCTGATACCCTTAAAAAACTCTTCCAGCATAACTGGGTCGTTATTGAAGTACTCACAGTTTCTGCAGCAATGCCAATCTGATGTTTCCTTTGCACCAGGAAGCATCCAGCGGGAGATGTTCATCTGGTGATCTTATCCGATAACTTTCCGGGAATCAACAAAAGGTGTTAGGATATCCTGTTTCATTTAACCGCTTAGCTTCTGACCGTACTCATGGACGTAGGTCCGAACTTTATGCACATACTGCCGATGATGACGATTCAGTCCGCTTCGCACAGATCCCTCCCCTGCATAATAGGCCGAAAGGACATGATCCCACAACTGCGGTTCCTGATATCCCATCCGCTGATATTTGTCGTGCAAATCTCTCAGGATTGACGCCGATACCATGATGTTGACCGAGGGTCTGAACGCTTCTTCCCGGGCAGAGGGCAGGTTCAGCTTCTTTGCATATTTTCTCCAGGTGATGGGGTGGATTTGCATGATCCCCATCGCACGGTTGTTGGAGACGGCACGAACCGTGAAATTACTCTCCGTTCGCATCAGCCCCAGAAACATCTTAACCGGGATTTCGGTCCTCCTGGACTGCACGACAATAGCCTCTGCAATCTCCATCCCCTGGGTAAGGTTCATCTTTTTATCCCGGAGAATCTTATAGATATCTTCCTTGGTTCTGTATTCGGAATAGCGATCCTGCAACAGCGGATCCATGCCACCATACCTCATTTGAGCCTGGGTTTGTTGATACATAAAAACGACACTGATCAGGGAAACCATGGCAACCGACATCATCGTCCACACCCACCGCTTTCTATGCGACAGGTATTGTTCACGAAACATTATCTGCGGCATGTTACACCTCCCATCGTTCTATTCGACTAATGCTTTGCAATTGAAGGGTTTGAAAAGGGGGATAAATAAGTGAAGGGGCTTCCCTGCGGAAAGCCCCTTCATTGATCATCTCCGGTTGAAAAGATCCCCTTGACTTTATTTGCCCTCTTCACCTTTTCAGCCTGTTCAGCCGAATCAGCTCTTTTTTTGAAGATTGACAAATGCTTCTAATTTCTTGTACTGCTCGTCTGCGGATACCTTAAGATCGTCATACCCCTTCTTGTAAGCCTTCATCCAGGCGTTGACAAACTTCTTGCCCTCTTCGGGAAACCAGGGGGATTGCTCCAGAGAAAGACTGACCATCTTCTCCGTGTTTTCCTGAAGCATCGTCATCGCACTGATGCTGTTGTCCATTGTGGTTTTGTAAACACCGGTCATCTGCTGTGCCATCTTCGTGTAATCCTTTGTGTAATCCATTTTTATACCCTTTCCTTTATTCCTTTATTTCACGTAATATAGTATCGAGACGATGCTTTGTCAAGGAATTATGTTGCATTGCAATATTACCTTAACTTTTTTTGATAGAGAAGCTGAACAATAATATATAGTAATGACAACTATTTATATTGATGTTAATCCGTCATAGCCCCTGGATAGAATCCATAGGGATAAATATTTTATGCAATGCATCAATATTTTATGTTCAGAACTGCGACTGAATCAGAGATCTGCTTCTTCCTTGTTGTTTTCTAATGCGGCCCGTGATGTGATCGATAGGATTTATCAGAAAGAGAAAGCTGCTGTCTGCTTTAAAAGACAGGAATCTTCAAGCCACTTCAAATCGCCTTCCAGAGGGTGAAGGCCCCCAGAACACCCAGCAGGATCAGCATAAAGGTCCGATAGGTCTCCTCCTGAATCCTGCCGTAGAAGAAATGGCCCACATAAGTACCGATCATCAAGGGGGCAAGTGAAATAAGAAAATACTTCAGAACCATGTCGGTCATCAATCCACTGAAGGCCTGGAAAAAGATCACGATGATCCCGGAAGCGAAAAAGTAACCCTGCAGGGTGACCTTGATCTGGTCCTTGTTCCAGGGTTGCAGCGAGGTGTAAACGATCACCGGCGGCCCTGAGGCGCTGAATGCCCCGCCCAGACAGCCGGCCAGAAAACCGAAAAGATAGGCCCAGTATTTTTTCATCGTCTTCCGGTGCGGTTTAATGACCAGACCGTAAAAGGAATAGGCCATCAGCATGACGCCGAGGGTGATGAGAAGGTAAGAGGCCTTCAGATGCTTCAGGAGCAGGACACCGACAGGAACCCCGAAGACGGTCCCGACCAGAAGCGGAAGGATCTTCCGCCATTCCAGGTGATTCCAGAGGGAAAACAGCAGATAGACGGTAAGGACCACGCCGGAAAGGGACATGAGGGGAATGGCGATTTTGATATCCAGAAAAAGGGCCAAAACCGGCAGGGAGAAAAGAACGGACCCGAAGCCGGAGAATCCCTGAATCAGGCCGGCGATGAGGGCCACAAAGCAGAGGTAGAGGTAAATGATGGTCTCCATGCTATCCGGATGAACCTTCCTTCTGGGTGTGCTCAATGGCCAGATCAATCTGCTTTAAAAAGAAATCGACGTCATTTTTTGCCGCCTCGCCATCCTGCGGGGAGATCCGGTCCTTGTTTTCGTCGCAAAACTGCATGACCAGTTGTTCAAACTCGTGCTGGGCAAACAGGGCCTCGCCGGTCAGAAAGCTGGCCATGTTATTTTTCAGAATCAGCACGATTGTCTTCATATCCCAGAGGGATTGCAGCTTCTTCTTCATCTCACCTCACGAAAATATCATCAGGGTTTCAGCAAAAAGGGTTGAACGTGATCCGGTTGCGGTTGATCAAGGAATCGAAACGAACCTTTCCGGTCTGACCCACCCCTTCCATCTGCTCCAGGTTGAGCAGCCCTTGCAGATCGGTGTCGATATCGGCCAGCGCCCGGCGTCCATCGGGCAAACGGCCGATGACGGTCCCCCGTTCCGGCCGGCCGTCCGGAGCATGACGAATCATATACGCCTCGACCGTCAAAATGCCTTCTACCCGCTCAACCGGCTCAGGCAGGGCTTCCGCATCAATGGCCTGCTGGATGGCGGCATCCTCCCGGTCTTCCCAGGGATGATCGGGCGGCTCGGCGCCATAGACCCCGATGGCGTGTTTCGAATTGTACCAGCCGTTGGCCGTCACCAGGGCCTTCAAGCGGCGATCCCGGCGGATGCGCTCTATGACGGAGGCAATGGCATGCAGGGTATAGTTGTTGCCCGGCCCGCCGAAACAGGCCAGTCCGCCGGTGACAGTCAAATCCCGCGGATCGTCTTCGGGAATTCCGATGGCCCGCCGGGAAATTTCCACGGCGGAGGGGAAACAACTGTACAGATCAAAGACCCCGATATCGCTCAGGGCAAGACCGGCCTGTTTCAGGCAGAGCCCTGTTGCTTCCGTGATTGCCGGCGAGTCGTCAAGGCGGGGACGACGGCTCACATGCCAGATGTTGTTCAGCTCGGCGCCTCCCATGGGATAGACCCACCGCGAACGGTCTATACCCAGCGACTGTGCATCCGCTTCACTGGTCATGATCACGGCGGCCGCCTGATCCACATTGATGTTGGCCATCATCTGCATAGTATAGGGATAGACGACATAGCGGTTCCGGTCCGTGGGTCGCGTGAGTTCCTCAGCACTCAACGCTTTCCGGCTCCAGGCATGGGGATTTTGCGCCGCAATCCGTGACATCTGCTCACAGCGGGATCCCATATAGCGGCGATGCGCCTCCGGTGTCCGGCCGGAAAGGGTCCGCAGGGACATTTCAAAGAAGGGATACATGAACTGGGGCATGAAGAGATCATAGGCCGCTTCGACATCATGGTTGGGTTCGGGATATTCCTCACCATCCGCCCGGAGTCTTTTCGCTTCATGGTCGCAGCCCAGGTGCAGCAGGGTGTCAAAGTTCACCGGCAGAGCGGCTTCCCGGACCTGTCGAAATGTTATATTATCCGGCCAGTCCAGCGTGACCTTCCCC
>PMNM01000154.1 GCA_003161855.1 Syntrophaceae bacterium
CTTCATGAAGATGCGATTCAAAATGAGTGGGGCAGGATCTTGGTGGGTGGTAATATTGAGGCACTTGAAATCACCTGCCAAAATGATATCCCCATCAAAACATACCATGCACGGGCAAAACTCAGTTTTGTTTTTGCAGATGTCCAAAATGGGAAGATCTTTTACCAGGTGACGACCGAGAGCACAAATACGCTTGAGCATATTTACTTCTCCGAAGAGATGCTCGCACAGCAGATCAGTACCACCCTGTCTGAAGCGGCCGAAAAGGCCTTCGAGGGCAACAGCCTGAAAGAAAAAATCCGGGAAGTTCTGAAACAGACACCTTGATCGACCCCTCCCCTCAAGTTGTCCATGACCCTTTCATCAGCTCTTGATATCTTCGTATCATCGATGGTCTGCATAGGGTTCCGGATTTTTCCTGAGAAAACAGGGATACCAGACAAATCCGATACAGGGAGAGATTCAAACTTGAACATGAAAGACCGCGATGAAAAAGTCAAAATAGACTACCCCTGCCGCTGGGTTTACAAGGTTATTGGACTAGACCAGGACAGGATGCGGGCGGCCATTACTGAATTGATTCCGGACGGCGATTGTGTCATCACAACCTCCCGGAGCAGTGTAACGGGTCGTTACCACTGTTTGAATATTGATAAGCCCGTTAAAAATGAAGACGATCGGGTTTCCCTATATGAAGCATTGCGTAAACACCCGGCGATCAAAATCGTTCTATGAAAAAAGAAGAAATCACGGAAAGAGACCGACTGATGGCAAAGGTTTGCGGGCATTGTTTCCTATGCCGTCATGCCCGAAAAAAGCAGAAAGGTGCTGCTTACCGGTTCGTCAGAACGATTGAAGAAGGCTTGTGTCCCTTCTGTAAGGCCTATGAGAAGGTTTATGGCTGCAAGGCTCATGAACCGAAAATGGATTGAGAAGGTTAAAATCATGCTTAAAAAAGGATTATCACCCAATAAGTTTATGGCCTGGCTGGGCCTGATGTTTTTAAAAATCCTCGGGTGGCGCGTCGAGGGAGAGATACCCCCTATTAAAAAGTTTGTGATGATCGCCGCCCCGCATACCTCGAACTGGGATTTCCCCATCACGCTGGCCGTTGCCTTTGTTTTAAAGATCAAAATCTACTGGATGGGCAAGGCGGCTATGTTTCGCTGGCCCTTCGGCGCCTCACTCCGGTGGCTCGGGGGTATTCCCATCGATCGGGGCCAGTCCCATAATGTGGTTGAACAGTCTGTCCAAGCCTTCAAAAACTGGGAAAAACTGATCCTGGTGGTTCCTCCTGAAGGTACGCGCAGGAAGGTCCACTACTGGAAAACGGGTTTTTATCACATTGCCAGCGGCGCCGGCGTCCCGATTGTGCTGGGTTTCCTTGACTATCGGCGCAAGGCGGGGGGTATCGGTCCCACTTTTTATCCCACGGGACATATGGAAGAGGATATGCCGCAGATTCAGGCCTTTTATGCCACCATCACGGGGAAACGTCAAAGCCAGTTTGGCAATGCCGTCCTCAGGTTTTAGAGCTGATCTGAATAGCCTTTTTGATTTCTCCGGCGAAGGCAAGATTTAAAAAATTGTCAAAGCTCCCATCTCTTATTAAAGGAGTCGTCATGAAATTTACCGAAGACATCTATGTTTATGAATGGACAGACCTGTATGACAACAACTGCAACAGCTATTACATCGGCGGCTCCGTTCAGGCTCTGATCGATCCCGGCTTGACGCGGCACGTGCCGTCGCTGTTGGAAAGCATGCAATTGGATGGCATCAAAGCGGGGGATATCCGCTATGTCATCAATACCCATTCCCATCCGGATCATTTCGAGGGGTCAGAGTCATTCGATACCTCACAGGTAAAAATCGCAATGCATGATCAGGAAATTGCTTTTTTGAAAGGGGAGGGCGGAAACCTGTACGGGCTCTTTGGCTTGAACCGGCCCAAAGCCCATGCGAATATGATCCTGACCGAGGGTGACGTATTTCTGGGAGAGGAAACCTTCGAAATTATCCTGATCCCCGGTCATTCACCGGGCTCCATCGGTCTGTACTGGCCGAAACGGAAAGCGCTCTTCGACGGTGATGTCATCTTCGATCAGAACGTCGGACGGACGGATTTTCCCGGAGGAAATGGCGCTCAACTGAAAGAGAGCATCCGGAACCTTGCCAGGCGAGACATCGAATTCCTTTTTCCGGGACATATGGGTATTGTCGACGGCGCTGAAAATGTAAAAAGAAATTTTCAGCTCGTCATTCAGCAAATTTTCCCTTATATTTAAAGGTAAGATCGCAGAGCAGGTTTGACGGCTTCGTAAAAAAGTGCCGGAGGCATGGCGCACGAAGACTGAGGAATGAGGGGTATCAGGACATCAGCCATCATCATGAAGGGTGAAACGCAACGACGCATAGGGTATTTTTACGAAGTCGTCAGCGAGATTTCTTCAAAATCATATAAGTCGCCAGCCCTTTGGCAATGAGGATCCCTCCGGCGTTCCTGACTTCCACATCACCCAACGCCGTCCTGCCGCCCTTATAGATGATTTTTGCCTCCGCTGTAATCTCGCCCTCATCAAAGGGTCTGAGATAATTGATCTTCATTTCTATGGTGGTAAAGGTTTCGTCTTTCTCCACCAAGCCGATCAGTGCCATGGCCACCGCCGAGTCGGCGGCGGAAAAGACAGCGCCGCCATGCGCGATCCCCAGAGGATGCACCAGCTTTTTTGCAAANNCCTGGGATTCAGATCTTCATAGGTTGACATGGAAAGGCCTCCTGGCGGGGCGGCACACCGATTGAAATATTTTATCCTTTTTTGTTTTATCTGGGAGCCTTGTGATAGCCGGCCTTCATGGCCTGTTCCTCCGAAGCGAATTCCACCCGGTGATAAGATGCAATTTTATCATAGTATTTCATACCCGGGAGGTGATACCGCCTGCTGTCACGGTTGCCCATCACAATCCCTTTTTCCGGTTGCGCGGAATTCACTCGCGGGGGAGGAAGCTTCTCACTCTGAGGTTGAACGATGGCAGAGGCTGCTGTCTGAATAGGCGGAGACGGTGCTTTTTGTGAGGTTACCGGAACAGCGGATGAGATCAAAAGTTCCTGCGAACCCGCTTGTACGACCGCGTCTGTTTTTTGCGGCATATTTTTTTGCCAGAAAGAGCTGATCAACGAGATGGCCGGAATCATCCCATCCTTTCCCGTTGCCAGCAAAACAGTGAAAAGAAAACTGATCAGTATCAGGAAGACAACCTTTCTCACCCCAACCCGCTTATCCGGCCTTTTCCGGAAAGACGTCTCTATTCCCGGCGGCCTCTGGATGGGGGTGTTCATGTAACTGCTGAGAAGGGGAGGTCTGGATGGATTTGCGTGGTCATGTTGCAGGGCCTGCATTTTATAACGGTTTAATATCTCGTCGAAATCCAGGCCTGCAGACCGGGCATAAAGCTATAAATATCCGGGGATATTTTCAGGTTGAGAAAAGAAACCGAAGTTGTCTTGCTCGAGCGCCTCTATAAAAGGAAGGCTCATGCGTGTGGCTCTTGAAAGCGCCTCGGCGGAAACTCGGTGGGTTTCCCGCTGCTGCCGCAAAGATTGCCCCAATGTCTGGTCAACAAACGGCTTCGACTCACTCATTTGACTCATCATCACTGACTTTATAAATATCTAAAATTTATCAGGCTTATACCACGACACCGATGGATTGGCAATAACAAATGTTTGCTGTGCAGGCCTGTTTTTTTGTGAAGCCCGGCCTATCGGTTCGCTATCGCGCTTGACAATTCAAATTC
>PMNM01000131.1 GCA_003161855.1 Syntrophaceae bacterium
GTCTATCTGATCGGGATTGTCGGACAGCTGGCCGGAGGAAAGATGGCTGACCAATACGACCTGCGCTGGCTTTATCTGGCTTTTAACGTGATCAGCCTCCCCTGTGTGATCCTGATGGGGTTCCTCACGGAGCAACCTCTCGTCATCGCGGCGGCGGCTTATGTCTTTTTCGCCCTCGGCATCCAGCCGATTGAAAACAGCCTGATCGCAAAATTCACTCCCCGGAAATGGCGAAGCACCGGTTATGGCATCAGCTCCGTACTAATTTTCGGGGTCGGGGCGCTGGCGGTCTACCTGGTCGGATGGGTCAAAGATCAATGGCATCTCGGCGCCATCTATCTGGTGTCCGGCGGCTTTATCGTTTTGATTATTCTCGGGATCATGGTATTGCTGTGCTTAACAAAGGGATCGCCTTACAAAAACAAGGCAGCAGGGACTACTTTGTGCCATGAAAGATAGATCCTCTGCCTCAAGCTCCGGGAGTGGTGAAAAGTAAGTTCAAAGTTCATCGATAAATGGTATGGAGGAATATCATCATGATGCTATCTGTAGCCCTGACGCTGCTTCCCATTGCGGTCATTGTATTTCTGATGATCCGGAAGGAGCTTGCCGCCGATATAAGCGGGATCATCGGATGGCTGCTCACGCTGGTCATCGCCCTTCTTTTTTTTAACACCTCCATGGAAGTCGGCCTGCGCTCTTCGGCAGCAGGCATCATTGCCTCCTTTCCCGTGTCCCTGATGGTGGTGACCTCGATTTTACAAATTACCTTCATGGAGGCAACAGGCGCCCTGAGAAGGGTCACCGTTTTTGTGAAAACCTTTGCTTCAGGAGACAGGGCTGTACAGATCATGCTGATCAATGTGGGAGCCGGAACCCTTCTGGTGTCCGTCGGTGCAACCCCCGTTTCTATCTTGCCACCGATTCTCGTGGCATTGGGATATTCAAGCTTTGTCGCCGTAGCCCTGCCGGCGATTGGATTTGATGCCCTCTGTACCTTTGCCCTTCTCGGCGCACCCCTTGTCGTCTATTCGGATCTTACCGGTACCCCTCTCGTTCAATCCGCCCAGGTCTTCGCAAAATTCCTGCCGGTAATCTCCACACTGATTGGTTTCGGTATGCTCTGGATCGTCGGGCGGTGGAAACTCATGCAGGAGGGATTTATTCCCTGTATCATTGCCGGACTTACGAATGGCGGCGTTGCCGTGGCCGTCAGTCATATCCCTTTTCTGGCCGCCGGTGTGGTCCTGACCGGTGTCATGGCCGGTTTTTCCACGATGGTGGCGATGCTGATTTATCTGAAATTACGAGGCAAACCCATTATCGATCGGACCCATTTAACCCCTGAGGATCTGAAAATCGAAAAAGAGATGTCTCTCATCACGGCACTTTCTCCCTGGATGATCCTGATCGCGGCTTCTTTTGCCATCAATTTTTACCCGCCCTGGTTTGATCTGCTCTATAAACAAATCGCCATGCCGATATCAGTCATTCCCGGTCAAGCGATCAAAACGCGAATGCTCTGGAACGCTTATACCTGGGTCCTGATCAGTACGATTCTTTCGATTCTTTTCATCAGACCGACAAGGCGTGCTGTCCAGCAGACCCTGATCAAGTGGATCAAGCGGGCGCCCCGGCCGGCATTTTCTGCCGGTATCTTTTTTGCCATCGCTTTCGTGATGAACAACTCCGGCATGCAAAATCTTGAAACGGGGTGGAAAATTGTTGAACCTACTGCAAATATGATATGGATCCTGTCGCAGGGATCGGCCATGGCCTTCGGAACCCTCTATCCCTTTATCAGCGGTTATCTGGGACTCTTCGGCGGTTTTTTGAGCGGGAGTGAAGCCTCCACCATTGCGATGTTTACCAAGTACCACCTGATGACATCGAAGCTTCTTCATGTGGATGCTTTGATTGTTACGGCGGCAAAAGCCATCGGTGGGGGATTGGCCAGTGTCATTTCCCCGGCAAAATTGCAGAATGCTGCAGCCACCATTGATGCCATGGGGATCGAAAGTCAGGTCATCAAGACCACTTTCATTATATCCATCTTCATCACACTGGTGGCATCGATCATGGCGNNCTTTTGAAGAATCAATTTGACTAATCAAAAGATGCAGGATAGTATTTACGAAAACAAGGAAAGGAGTTGGTTATCGTGTTTGAAGGTCTTTTTCAGCCCATGCATCTGATCGTGATCCTGATCATTGTCCTGGTTATTTTTGGACCGGGAAAGCTCGGCGATATAGGAAGTTCACTTGGCAAAGCGATTAGAGGCTTCAAAAAATCCATGGAAGAACCGGAAAAGAAAGTGGAAAACGGGGCAGAGGCAAAAAAACTCGAAGACAAGAAGGAATGACCTGCCGCGTGCNNATCAACTCAAGGAGACAACGTTTCATGGCCGATGAACTGCGATGGATGAAGACCCACTGTGCGCGGATGGACCACGGGGGATGCGCCCTGCTGGTCGGTGTCAAAGATAACAGGATTGAAGCCGTCAAAGGGGACCCGGAGGGTTTCCTGAACAAGGGCTACATCTGCGTGAAGGGGATCGCTTCACCGGATCGTCTGACCCATCCCGATCGCCTGAAGCATCCCCTCAAAAGAGTGGGGAAAAAAGGGGAGGGCAAATGGGAGCGGATTTCCTGGCCGGAGGCACTCCGCACGATTGCCGAGAATCTGCTGAAAACAAAAGAACAATACGGTGCCCGGGGCGTCGCCTTTGGTGTCGGCATGCCCAAGGGACTGGATCATTTTATCCTGATCCGCCTGGCTAATCTTTTCGGGTCTCCCAACGTCATTGCTTCTCAGGATGTCTGCCATGCTCCCCGCGAGATCACCGGCATCCATACCTGCGGCTTTTATCCCGTGGCGGATTTTCACCACAAGAGCAAGCTGGCCGTGCTCTGGGGAAGCAACATCACGTCCACCAATGAAGAGGGGGAAATCTGCAGCCTGTTCCTGTCACAAATCAAGGAGGGCATGGAACTGATTGTCGTGGATCCCAGAAAGATCAATCTTGCCAAGAAGGCCAAATTCTGGCTCCCCTTAAGACCCGGAACGGATGACGCCCTGGCCCTGGGATTTCTGAACGTCATCATTGAAGAAGGTCTCTATGACAAGGAGTTTGTAGAGAAGTGGACTCACGGATTCCCGGAGCTGGCCGAGTATGTCAAAGCATACCCGCCCGAAAAGGTTTCGGAAATCACCTGGGTGGCGCCCGACCTGATCCGTGAGGCCGCCCGGTTCTATGCCCGAACCAAACCGGCCGTCATTCAATGGGGAAATCCCATCGAGCATAACACCCATACCTTCGATGCGGTCCGCGCCCTCATCAATCTGATGGCGATCTGCGGCAACCTCGATGTCCCGGGCGGCAACGTGGAGGCCCATGATCCGAAGATTATCGGACTGGGACCTTTGGTCAGGGCCGACCTCATTCCCACCAAGGCCAAAGAGATGATCAGCGCTCATCATCGTGTCATCCCCAGGCTCATGACCATCGCCCCGGCTTTTTTCCGTAAGGCCATCCTGGAGGATATTCCCTACCCGGTCCGGGCGGCCTACATGATGTGCTGCAACCCCATGCTGTCCTATGCCGACAGCCGCCAGACCTATGAGGCACTCACGAAACTCGATTTTCTGGCCGTGGCGGATCTGTTCATGACGCCCACGGCAGCGATGGCGGATATCGTCCTGCCGGTCGCCAGTCAATTCGAGTTTGACGATATCGGCCATTTAGGCATCGGCCACGGTTATATCCTGGCCCGTCCCCAGGTTGTCAATCCCCCGGAGGAGTGCTGGCCGGATATGAAAATCATGAATGAGCTGGGGAAACTCATGACCCCGGCGGAACACTGGTATGATGACTATCACCAGTTCCTGGAAGACGTCGTCAAACCCAGCGGCCTGACTTACAGCCAGTTTTGTGAAAAGGGCTATCTCAAGGGTCCGGACCGCTTCCGGCAGTATGAGGAAAAGGGGTTTCGTACCCCGACGGGCAAGGTGGAGCTGATGCTCAGCACGGCCGAAAAATTCAAGCTCAGCCCTTTGCCGGAATATAAGGGTCTGCCGGAGGATGACGATCCGAAATACCCCCTGGTTTTGACCAGCGCCAAGAGCCGTTATTATCTGCATTCGTCCTACCGGTGGCTGGAAAAACTGCGAAAGCTGAGACCTCACCCGCAGGTGGAAATCCATCCCGAAACCGCCCGGCAATACAATATTCAGGAGGGCGACGATGTCGTGATTGAAACCCGGTACGGCAAGATCAGCCAGAAAGCCCATCTGACGGATACCCTTGATCCTCGGGTTCTCTGCGCCGCACACGGCTGGTGGTTCCCCGAAGGAAACCCTGAAACCCAGTATGACTGGGAAAAATCCAACTTCAACATGCTGACGTCCACAAAGAAGCTGGGCAGGGAGTTCGGGACACCCAATCTGAAAGGTTTAGGATGCCGGATCCACCGGGAAGCTTAACCTTTGGATAGAGGTGACCTGCCCCCAGAACACGT
>PMNM01000173.1 GCA_003161855.1 Syntrophaceae bacterium
TTTGTCATGGAGGTGATGATTACCATTTGAACTTTATTACCTGACGTCGCTAAAAACCACAGAAGTATTTCTTATAATACGCATTCTGAGAAGTATTGCTACAAAAAAAGCGGATGCTCTCACACCCGCCGAATGAATATCGAGAAGAAAGATATATCAAATAGCCACCACGATTAAAGCCTCTTTTTGTTTTTAAAATTCTACTCCAAACCCTTGTTTTAGTCCTCGCTCTGACGCATCTTTATCTAATAATAGTTTTGCTTTTTTCAACTCGCCTGAAGCAACTCCCCATATTATCATAATCACATTTTCTTTCATCAAAGTCCTGTTATTCTGCCGTGCCCCACCTTCTGAGATAGGTTTATCGGTTATAGGGTATCTTCCTATAATCTCCAATTCCATACCTGCACTAAAGGGAGTTGGGTTTCCTTCATTACTATTAGCATCTTGCCATGCTCTGCCGACAAACTCATAATGTGCCATAATTTTTTTTATAGAATCCGCTAATGCTGAATTATTTGAAGATCCCGGGCTTTCTAAATAAGAGTTAACTGGAAGCTTGGCATTCATTAGGGCAATGCTGTAATCCTGATACGAAACGCCGGATTCACACCGTGTCTCAAGTTTTTCCAAGGTCCTTACTGCATTTTTTGCAGATTGGGCATGGGCAGAAATTGAGAAAATTAACGATATAATGAATACGAAGGAAATAATTAAGCATTTTTTCATTTCACATATCCTTTCAATATTACTTGACTGCTGAGTTTCCCATAATACTCATTTCCCCGGCCGGAGGATTTTTTCTTTGATCAGGGTATGAGCTGCTGAGTCAGCCGCTGCATAGGTATGCCGTAATATTTCGAAAAGTTCAACGGGATTCGTTGTGCCCGTCCACTCCCGCTTCAGGGCTTTTGCATCCCAGAGGCCGATCTCGAAGCGGATATTTTTTGTCGTGCCCCGGGAAGGGGAAACATCGGTCAGATCTCCTTTCGGCAACGGAGTGGCCAACCAGATACCAAGCCAACCCGGCATGTCTTTGTCGGCAACATCCTTTACCTCGATGGTAATCACTTTATCGATTTGCTCTTCCTGAACAAGTTTGTCAATGATCGCCCTGTCCTTTAATGACGCGAGATCCGGAAGGATGATGGAGCCGACAACGGGGTGCAAACCCGGCTGCGTGAATCGATCGGTAAAAGCATTTTCCACCCCTACCCGCTGGGAGGTGTTTTCTATGAGGCCGATAATCAGAACGTTTCGACATTCACCACCTCGATAATTCCTGTCCTTCTGAGTTCCGGCCAGCTTTTCCGGGCCATCCAGAAGGAGGTTCATAACGATCATGGTGCAGGAAGTCATGGACAGAAGCATCAGCAGCAGCACGAGGAAAAAGATGATCCACCTGAATGTTGCCTTATGCGTCATGATGCTCATTTTTATTGCCCTGCCCTTTCGCCGATACTTCTACCACCTGGCATCTTTACTCCTCATTTTTATTGGGTTTCTCCGTGGAACCATTTGTAATATCAGGACAAGAAGGAATTACCATTCGGAAGTCTCTTCGTCCTGAAATTCTCTCTGCTNNNTAGCCTAATCCGGTAAAGACAAATAACATGATAACCAGCCCCCTCCAATACCTTTTTAAATAGAGATGGCCAACGCCAGGAAAAACGAATGTGGATAGAAGTGCGGCTTTATATGATACTTTCATTGTGATGCTCGTTACCGTGGTCTTTGCTTTACCTACAAAGTCACACATAACTGTATCGTTGAGAGTCATTGATTACGGTTCATACAGTTGACTACGCCACCATCTATTTTCTATCCAACTCCTTCCAGACAGTCAGACCCAGCTTCCCCTTGCCGAAAGCGACAAAACCTCGATTGATTAAACAGCAACCAGGCAACAGACTACTTTATCGGAGTGTAGTATCGTCCGTTCACTTCATCCCCGATGATCGCAAAATTGGCATGCGATTCTGACAGTGGATCTGATTTCCATGAAAAGCCTATTGATGGAACTTTAACCTGCGCCTCAAGTTGTGATGTAGCGCGATAGCCTTCCACCCGGAATTGCTTTTGTGGATCATCATAAACTATCTTTTCGTCCGTCGCCTTCCATATCATCCTAAAACTCATAGTAGCCGGCATGCCAACGGCATCAAGGGCGGGCCACCTGGGTTGATCGACAACAGGAACATTTTTCATCTCAAGTGTCGCTGTCCGCCCGTCGGGGCTGATGAGCAGTCCGCCTTCGGGAATCGGAACCACCCAATACAAACCGGAAGGCGAAATAGGGGGATGAAAATCGTGAATCTGGTTTTCAGGGGCAGCCTGCCCCTTAAACAAGGTAAGTCATATATGAGTGAATGCGCCTGTCTGTGGAGTGCGCTCGGCAAAGTATTCTCCCTGCATATATCCGTAGTCGGTTGTCCGTGTGCCGAACGGAATGCGGTTGCCCTTATTGTCGGTGCCCATACCGGCGAAATCAGCGCACCGGGCGACTCGCCCTTTAAAATGGAAGATGTGCGACGGTTCCAAGTTTGGGCCCGCCGGCTGGTTATGACTGCCATTCTTATCCAGCCAAGGTATTGGATAGGGATCAGTGCTGCCATTGTATGTATGCAGTCTTGATTGCGACTTATTGACGGCAGCACTGGCATCAGAAAGCAATAGCAATGATGATCCCGCTGCAGCAATAAGAGTTGTACTTAGAAAACTACGCCTTGTGTAGGATGAACTAATATCATTTGTGGAACTCATCGTCTGCCTCCTTCAAATAAAATAGTTGGATTATCCTCTCCACATCATCTATCACTATGAATCTGGGGTAATCTTTTTATCTTGCGCATGTCAATCATGCTGATAATAGCAAGATAATTATATTGTTAGCGAAGTCAAGGTTTATTATTGCTGGCTTCTCTAAGCTTGATGATTATCATTCGTAATGTTGGATAGAGGATTTGAATCTGGAAATTCAACATTACAGGAAGAAGCACGTAAGAACCGGATGAACCTTAATTTTGCCTAAAATGGTCAGCAGGAATGAGAGGTATGATGTATGCAATACGCCGATAAACGGTTCATCCCTACATCTGTGGGGAACACAATGGATGTCAGTGTTTGAAGTGCCGGACGCCGGTAAAGATCATGGCCATATCGTGTTCATCGGCCGCCTGGATGGCTTCTTCATCACGAACGGAGCCGCCGGGCTGGATGATTGCCGTGATCCCGGCATCAGAGGCCATATCGACCCCGTCCCGAAAGGGAAAAAAGGCATCCGAGGCCAGCACGGCCCCCTCTGTGGGCAGGTTGGCTTTCATTCCGGCGATTTTAACGGAATCGACCCGGCTCATCTGCCCGGCCCCCACGCCGACCAGTTGATCTTTCCTCGCATAGACAATGGCGTTTGATTTGACGTGCTTGACGATCCGCCAGGCAAAATCGAGGGCATCATATTCCGCTTCCGTCGGTTGTCTTTTGGTGACGACTGTTGCCTTGCGGATATCAAATTCCTCCCGATCACGGTCCTGGACCAGCAGACCGCCCACGACACGCCGGAAATCATAACCGGCAGAACCTTTGGCCGGTGCCATGGGGATTTTCAGAACGCGGACATTTTTCTTGGCGCCCAGGATGGCTTTGGCCTCATCATCGAAAGCAGGAGCGATGATGACTTCCAGGAATGTTTTCGCCAGTTCCTCGGCCGTTTTTTTATCCACCGGCCGATTCAGGGCCACAATCCCCCCGAAGGCCGATACAGGATCGGTTTCCATGGCCTTCCGGTAGGCCTCTGCCAGATTGCTCTCCGCAGTCGCAGCACCGCAGGGGTTGGCGTGTTTCATGATGATGACGGCGGGTTTTTCAAAATCTGAAACCGCCTGCCAGGCGGCATCGGAATCCATGATGTTGTTGTAGGACAGCTCTTTCCCCTGGAGCTGCCGGGCGTTGGAAACCGCCGACAGGGAAGGATCGTTTTCCCGGTAGAAGGCGGCCATCTGGTGGGGATTTTCACCGTAGCGGAGATCCTGGGCCCGTGTGAATTGAACGGTGTAGGTGTCCGGGAAAAGATGCTTCACGGTGCCGTCGGGGCCGATCTTGCCGAGATAGTTGGAAATGGCTCCATCATAGCGGGCCGTCAGTTGAAAGGTCTTGACGGCCAGCCGAAAATTGGTTTCTTCGGAGATCTTTCCGCCCGTTGCTTTCATTTCCTTCAGAATGGCGTCGTAGTCTGCCGGGTCGGTCACGACGCTGACAAAGGGGTAATTCTTGGCCGCGGCCCGGAGCATGGTCGGTCCGCCGATATCGATGTTCTCGAT
>PMNM01000027.1 GCA_003161855.1 Syntrophaceae bacterium
GAGTTGACGAAATACGCCATTCGCGAAGGACGTATTTCCCTTGAACAGCGTTCTCCCCGACCATCATCCATCAGCAATTTCGAAGCCATAAATCAGGATATTCCTGATTGTGAATTACTCCGCAATTCTGTATTCGGGTGTTCAGCATGGAAAGCAAACAGAAGAAGGAGTTGAAATTATGAATAGGACCTGCATAAAGGGCTTTCTGTTTATTTTTGTGATGTGCCTTTCAGCTCTCTTGTCCATTCAGGCCGGAGAGGGTGCTACGTCCCCAACATACTCAATAACAGATCAGGAGCTTGATGGCGTCCTTGCACCCATTGCGCTCTATCCGGACCCTCTGCTGGCCGAGTTGCTGCCGGCCTCGACCTATCCGGCAGAGATTGCCGATGCGGCAGCGTGGCTGAGAAGCGGCCAGAATCCTGCGAGGATTGACGATCAAAACTGGGATGAGGCCGTCAGGGCAATTGCCCGCTATCCAGACATTCTTAACATGATGGCCGATAATATAAACTGGACCGCCGACCTGGGAGATGCCTTTCTCAACCAGCCGGAAAATGTGGCAAGATCGATCCAACGGCTCAGATGGCAGGCGAGAAACGCCGGAAATCTGCAGAATACCAGTCAACAAACAATAATGATCGATGGAGATTATATCCAGATCATTCCGGCTCAACCTCAGTATATATACGTCCCCCGATATGATCCTTCCGTTATCTATATCCGGAGATGGTCCCCGGGTGGATCGCCTTTCATGACTTTTGGCCTCGGTCTGGCAATCGGGGGCTGGTTAAGCATGGACTTTGACTGGGGTCACCACCATGTAATCTATCATGGCTGGAACCGCCCTGGCTGGGTCAATCATTCAAGGCCCTATGTTCGCATAACGAACGTTTATGTCAACAGAAGCAGACCCTCCATTAATCAGACCTGGAGGCATGATGCATCACGTGGCAACCCCGAGAAGTATCGGGCATCGCGCCCTGCTGGTGCCGGCCCCAGTGTCGGCAGGCCGGCACGCACGCCTGAAATCAGGGGGAGGGCTACTACCATACCGCCCAAACCTTCGGTCGGAATGTTCGGCCCCAAGGGCGATACCCATTCTTTCAGCAATCGCGGCAAGCAAAGCCTTGGTATGGTTCCAGCTCATCCGACGGTACCCACTCAAGACTTTACCAAGCGCCCGACCATACCGGCGCCAGGCATCAGCAAAGGCTCCTCCCAAGCCCGTCCTGCCCGCGAAAGCCTGCAGCCTCCCAGAACGCCGTCTGCTACCTTTGGCGGCTACAGGGGAGCTAACGAGGCCAAAGCACAGAGCCTTCGTGGACAGGCCAGCCGCCAGAGCAGTGCGGGAATACGCCCTTCTGCCGCCCCTGCCCCTGCAGGAAAAGTCAGCGCTCCGGCAGGCAGGACTGCCACCGGGAGCAAAGAGGGCAAACAGGGCAAGGAGGACAAAAAAGGATCCTCACGGTAGCTGGTTCAGGTTTGCTTTAAATTTTTTCTGACAACAGGGAATAAATGGATAAAGAAAGGAAGGAAGGAAGGAAGGAAGGAAATTATGGAGACCATTCAGCAGAAATCCGCATTTCGTCCGTCGCGGGGCATGGCTTTTATCGCTGCGCTATGGGTAACTGCGGCGATTGTCTTTGCCTGGAGCATGCCGGCACTTGGGGCCCCGTCGCAGAGACTCTTCTCCTCTCCCGAAGATGCCTTGAAAGCCCTTGTTGAGGCGGTCAAGGCAAAAGACAAGGCTATGCTCGATCAGATATTGGGACCCTCCGGAAAAGATCTTCGCTCAGGGGACAAGGTGGAGGACGTCGCTGAATTTGACGAACTTGCCACACATCTGGCAGAGAAAACCAGCCTTGTAAAAGAGAGTGATTCAAAGGTGATCATTCACATAGGCAAAGAGGGCTGGCCCTTTCCTATTCCCATTGTAAGAACGGATGGCCAATGGTTCCTGGATACGGAAGCGGGCAAGGAAGAGATCCTGAACCGCCGGATCGGGGAAAACGAACTGATTGCCATGCTGGTCTGCCGCACCTATGTCAAGGCACAGCGCGAGTATACACTTAAGGACTGGGACGGCGACGGGATATTTGCCTATGCACGGAAACTTCGGAGTGATCCCGGTAAGAAGAACGGCCTCTTCTGGAGGGCCGCGCCGGGCGAAGAAGTGAGCCCCCTGGGTGAGCTCGTGGCAAAGGCCAGAATGGAGGGCTATAAGAAGAAACAGTCTGCCTTCAAGGAAGAGAGGCCGTCGCCCTTTCATGGCTATTATTTCAAGATACTGACCAGACAGGAGAAGAATGCACCGGGAGGGAAATACAACTACATCATCAATGGCAATATGGTTGGAGGATTCGCCCTGGCAGCATTTCCCTCAAACTGGGGCAAGTCAGGGGTCATGACCTTTATCGTCAATCAGCAAGGGAAGGTTTATCAGAAGAACCTCGGACCGGACACGACGAAGATCGCCCGGGAGATGAAATCGTACAACCCGGACAAGACCTGGACACCCGCCAAGGAATGATGAGTCCGATGCGCTGATCAAGATCCTCTTTTTTGTTTTTCACGATTACATGGGGGCAGCCTGAATTC
>PMNM01000068.1:0-25580 GCA_003161855.1 Syntrophaceae bacterium
TTGAGCCGGGGATAGCGTCGCGAAGGTCGCTCATAGAAATCAGAGCGGATATGGACGCTCCGTCGGCAGCCTGAAAGTGAATCTGCTCCCTGCTCATGCTCCTTGATCCCTGTTCAACAAACTCCTTAAAGAGCTCCTTTTCCTTCGGTGGGATTAACCGGTAGATGGAATCTCCTACTATGCTTTCAAGCGGTGTCTTGACCATGTCTGCGAAGCGCTGGTTGCAATAGAGAATCATACCGTCGGGAACCAGAGTCACAGCGCCTTCGCTCATGGTTTCCACCATGACCCGATAGGGCTGCTCGGCACCCTTCAGCGTGAAGATCTGCGCACCCGTAGCCGTTTCGATGGCGAGGGCATCCACCTCGCCGCTGCTGATTGCACGGAGGGTCTCTTCCGCTTCCGCCAGCCGCGACTCCAGATGCTCCACTTTGGCCAGGAGATCTTCCCGGCGTGTTTTTTGAGGTTTGCTCATTACCTTCTTCACGACTTCCTTGGTCTTAAATCAATTCCCACCAGGAACTTTTCCGTATCGGACATATCGCCGATAAGCCTACGAAGCGGCAGGGGGAGCTTCTTGATCAATGTGGGGGCCGCGATAATCTGCTCACCCTTGGCAAGCTTGGGCTGCTGATAGATATCGATGACCTCGAGTTCGTAGCGGCCTTTTAGATATTCTTCGCAGATTTTTTTGACATTCACGATCGCCTTTGTCGATCTGGGGGTTATCCCCGTGACATAGAGGCGCAAAATGTATTTTTCCTCATTGGATCTTTTCAGAGCTTTTTCATATTCCCGGTCGCCTGTCTTGGTCTTCTCCTTCATCATCATTACTCCGTGTATTTATTTGATGAGTTTTATGCAGTCTTGATGTCGAGCCCGACTAATACACGTTGCGTGTTGGCCAGATCTCCGATGAGCTTTTTTACCGGCGGTGGAAGTTGCCTCACCACGGTCGGGATGGCGAGGATCTGGTCTCCCTTTGCAAGCAGGGGATTCTTCAGAAGATCTATGATCTCGATCTGATACTTGCCGGCAAGGTACTCTTCGCAGATGCATTTGAGATTGGCGAGGGCCGCAATGGATTTCGGCGTCTGCCCCGCCACGTACAGCCTCAGTATCCAGACTTCTTCGACGGGAGCCGATTTGGCCGGCTTCTTTTTCTCAACTGGCTTATTTTTCATCTCACGTCCTTTTTCTCCCTTTTTTCCGGGAATCCGTTGAACGATCCGCTTTGCGCAGACGCGCCATCTCAGATCGGTTCGCGATCCCAACTTTGTGTCTTTTCTTTTCATCCGCAGAAATAATATGCAGTTCCTCGGACTCCATGTCAAACTCAGAGCGCAGGCCCTCGATCTTGGCCTCCAGGACTTTGCGTTTGCGTTCCGCCTCGTGCGTTCTCCGGTCCACTTCGTACTGATAGTCCCTTGCCTCTTCCTTTTCCTTCGCTTCCTGTGTCGCACGGGCACTACCGGTGAGTACCCCTCCCGGACCGAGATAGACGTCCACAAGCTCGATGCCGCGGTCGCTGAGCAGGACTTCGCGAATCTGGTTGGAGTGCGCCATGCCCCGGGACTTCAAGATATACAGCCCGCGGTTGCGCTCCCCGTTGATTTCGATATCACGCAGAAGGATCCAGGCATCGATAAGGGATGATATCTCTTCGTTCGTCCGCTCCAGGCTGCTTCCAAAATGGATCAGGTCCGTGAGAAGCGTGGTGACATGACTCGCCTTCAGGTAATCGAAGAGACGCGTGAGCACCGATTTAACTTCGACGGGGGTCCCCACGGCCGTCAGGTTGCTGACCGGGTCCACGATGACGATTTTGGGCTTGAACTCGACGATCAGTTTATGGATCGTGACGAGGTGCATCTCCAGCCCGTAAAGGGAAGGACGGCTTGCGTGAAACTTGAGTCTCCCCTTTTTCACCCAGGGAGCGAGGTCTGTGCCGATAGACTTCATATTGCGGATGATCTGGTTGGTCGACTCCTCGAAGGCAAGGTAGAGGCAGCGCTCCCCGCGCTTGCAGGCGGCCTCAACAAACTTGGTCGCAAAGCTGGTCTTTCCCGTTCCCGCCGTGCCGGAGATGAGGATGGTGCTTCCACGGTAGAAACCATTCCCGGCCAGCATATTGTCAAGGCGCGGTATACCCGACGAGATGTGTTCGTTAGAAACGGTATGGTCTAGGAGGAGAGATGTCAATGGCAGGATGGAAATGCCTGTTTTCTCGATGAGGAAGGGATACTCGTCCGCGCCGTGGGAAGAGCCCCGGTACTTGATGATGCGCAAACGCCTGGTGGAGATCTGTTCCCTGATCCGGAAGTCGAGGAGGATTACGCAATCGGCCACGTATTCCTCAAGGCTGTAGCGGGTCAGGCTCTTCTCCCCGCTTTCTCCCGTGATGACGGCCGTGATTCCCCGGTCTTTCAGCCAATGGAAAAGCCTGCGAAGCTCCGCCCGCAGAATCCCGACATTGGTCAGTCCGGAAAAGAGGGATTCGATGGTATCGAGAACGATCCGTTTCGCCTTGATCGAATCGATGGCATAAGCCAGGCGGATGAAAAGACCTTCAAGGTCGTATTCGCCCGTTTCCTCGATTTCGCTCCTCTCGATATAGACATGATCCATGGCGATAAGCTTGCGGGCGATCAGATCATTCAGGTCATAACCCAGGGAGGCAAAGTTCTGAGTCAGGTCTTTGGGGGTTTCCTCGAAGGAAACGAAGACACCCGGCTCCTTGTACTGAATAGCGCCCCGCAGCAGAAACTCCATAGCCAGCACAGTCTTTCCGCATCCGGCGCTCCCGCATATCAAAGTGGGACGGCCTTTCGGCAGTCCGCCGCTGCTGATTTCGTCAAATCCCCTGATGCCGGTCGGGCACTTTTTCAGAACAATCGCTTGTTGAAGCTTTGCCATCATGCACCTCCGTTATGGCTGAGATGAGTTTATAAAGTTACCATATAGGATATCCTATGGATAGAGGATGTCAGGATAATAAAAATATCCCATCTAAAAAGATTGCTATTTTTATTCAGAATTTAAAAGAAATGCAACAGAAATATTTGACTTAAGGTATCAAAAAAATCTTAGAAAATATCATTCAATGGGTTAGAAAGCTTTTCCCACCGATCTACCACCCCGGGGTAAGACCATCGTGACGCGAGTCCCGTTGCTGATCTTTCCCCCAGAACTTGTACCCTGTGTTAAGTTAGAGTTCCGCAGTTTTTTGATTATTTCCGATTGAAAGGTTGAGTGAATTGGGGAAATTCAAAAAACAACATATTTCTATCTACCGGGTATGATCTCTATTGATCAAGGTTGGAGAGAGGGGTGGCCGGTCAGAACGATCATTTGACGAAAAAATTTTTATGCCTTGGCGCGTGTAGATTTACCAGAACGTCTCTTCTTCTGGAGACGGGTTTTGCCATGCGTCCCCCGATGGATCTTGCCCCGCCTTGAACGTTGATCACCTTTACCCATTGAACAGTCTCCTTATCAAATATTTGTGAAGAGCATAACGATTCCTACCGATTTGTCAAGCCATTCCCGATCGGTGAGCTTTTTACCTTCTTTTTAACCAGAAAGTACAGGATCCCTTTTTCCTTCAAACTCCCTGCCAGTTGCTCTGCCTCCGGCCCGTCTCCGCAGAACAGATCAATCCTTCCCGGTCCCTTGATTGCGGCTCCGGCATCCTGGTTGAGTACAAAACGCGAGAAAGGAACCCAAGCCTGCACCTTTCCCCCTGGATCAAGCTGAGGTTTCTGTGCCTTCATGAAAGCGAGCGCCCCCTTTGGAAAAAAGTCCGGGTCGGTAGCAATGGAGCGGCCGGATGTAACGGAGATCTGCAAGGCGCCCATCGGACCGTTCTCCACTCTCTGAAAAAATATATATCGTTCGTTGAAATTAAAGATTTCCGCACACTCCTCCGGATGTTCCCGGAGGTAGTTTTTGATATTCTGATAGGCCATGTCGCGCCCGGCGATTCTGCCATGGTCTAACAAAAACCTGGAAATGGATTTAAAAGGCCTGCCATTGGACTGGGCAAAGCTCACACTGATGATCTGACCATCGGGCAACCTGATCTTTCCCGAACCCTGGACATGCAGTTGAAAGAGTTCAAAGGGATCATCCACCCATACCATCTCAAGATGGCGACCTCTGAGTACGCCCTTTTCGTCAATGTCCCTGCGGCTGTAATAGGGAACCAGATCGCCCTCCTCCAGCCGGCCGATCCTCTGTCCGCTCTTGAATTTTTTATTGACTTCGTTGAGATTGACGACGATCAGATCATCCGGCGTCTCATAGACCGGATAACGGTATCTCTCGGTCATGACGGGAGAACCATTCAATAACGGCACATAGTATCCGGTAAAGAGCATGGTTCCTCTTTCATCCATGCCCGCGGCCTGATAGAACTCGAAAGATTCCCTGATTTTTTTTGTCTTGATTTCCACCGCGTCGGGACGCTGTATGATTTCCCGGAAAAGTATCAGGGATTCCTTTAATTCGCCGGCGCTGACTTGACGGTTTCCAAAACGATAGGTCCCGGCGGGAACCCGCTCGTAATATTGAAGACTCCGGTCTATGGCGGCCTCTAATGAAGGAAGATCCAGATCATCGAGCAATGAAAGGACGTCGTCTCCATCAATCAACGTCAGAGGGGCAGAAAATCTTTGCACGGGTTTTTCAAACAGGGCCGCACAGCCTGTCAACAACAGACTGACGGCCAGTAGAATCATGCAGAAAAGCAGGTGATTTCTATGCGTCGCTCTATTTTTCAAAGATCGATCACCATCGCCACTTCGTCACAGTAATCGGGGTACTTGGAGCACCGGAAGCAGTCAGAGAATATCTTTTCGGAGAGACTGGACCGTTCCACCTCTTTGAATCCCAGATGAACAAAAAAATCCTTTTTGTAAGTCAGGGTGAATATCCGGTAGAGCTGAAGTGTGATGGCCTCGGAGATACAGGCTTCTACAAGATTCCGGCCGATGCCCCGGTTTCGATATCCTTCCTCCACGTACAGGGAACGAACCTCAGCCAGATTCTCCCAGATGATGTTCATGGCGCAAATACCGGCGATGGTCACCGTTTCCTCATCAACATAGACAAAGAAATCCCGCAGACTTCCGTAGATATCCATGAGAGCGCGCGGGAGTACCTCCCCTTTCCCGGCTGAGATGTTAATCATCCGGTGGATCGTTTTAACATCGCCAATTCGTGCTTTTCTCAACATCGTTCACATTCCTTTCCTGCCTGCCCTTTCCAGCATTTCCCGGGCGTGTTCTCTCGTTTTCTTTGTCAATTCCACCCCACCGAGCATGCGGGTCATCTCGTTCAGTCGCTCTTCCCCGGACAGCATGTCGACACAGGTACTGGTTTTGCCGCCGGCCACAACCTTGGTGACCTGGTAATGCCGGTCACCAAAACAGGCAATCTGCGGCAGATGGGTGATACACAACACCTGATAATGCCGGGCAACGTCTCTAAGTTTCTCTCCGACAATTTCCGCCGTGGCCCCGCCGATGCCGCTGTCCACTTCATCAAAGATGATGGTCCCCACGAACCCGGCGCGGGCCAGAACCTTTTTCATGGCCAGAATGATCCGCGACAACTCTCCTCCAGAGGCAATACGATTCAAGGGTTTCAGCGTTTCTCCCACGTTCGTGGAAAGATAAAACTCTGCGTCGTCCATGCCCCGTTCGTTATAATGTGCCTCTTCGTCATCTGCTTTAAACTGTACCTTAAATTTTGTGGCTGACATATTCAGGGCATGGATCTCCTTCTCGATAGCTTTTTCCAGCAGGGTGGCCTTTTCCCGCCGCTTCCGGGAGAGGAGATTCGCCTGTTCCCCCATCGTCGCTTTCCGGACGGCCAGCTCTTCGGAAACCCTTTCCATCTCCTCATCGACAAAGGAGATCTCCTTTAATTCGGTCTCCAAGGCGGATTTCCTGGCCAACACCGCCTCCAGCGTCCCCCCGTATTTCCTTCTGAGCCGGCCGATCAGTTCCAGACGGTCATCAATAGCCTCCAGTCTTGCCGGATCGAGAGCCGCATGTTTCGTGTAATCACGCAGGGTCAGGGCCGCATCCTCCAATTGATAGTACAGGTTCTCCATGTCCTGTTCGGACAGGGACAGCGTGGTGTCAATTTTCTTGATTTCCCGGATATCCGCGATGACCCCACGAAGTTCCTCAAGAACACAACTGCTTTTTCCATAGAGCCGGTCATGGGCGCGAGCGGAGGATTCCATCAGTTTCTGAATATTGCTTAAACGTTTTTTCTCTTCCTGCAACGTGGTATCTTCACCGACGGCGAGCCCGGCATCCTCGATTTCCCGGAGTTGAAACCTCAGGAAATCCTCCCGTTCTGCCCGCTTCTCATTCATCGCCTGCAGCGATCTGATCCGGTCTTGCCGTGCCTGAACCTGGCCATAACATTCGGCGTATGCAGAGCGGATGGATAAAAGGTCGCCGAACTCATCCAGAATGTCGATGTGATGATCGGCATTCAGAATGATCTGGTGCTCATGCTGTCCGCAGATATTCAGCAGGGATTCACTAATCGCTGACAGGATGCCCAGTGTTGCGAGATGACCGTTAATATAAACCTTATTCTTGCCGGAGCGGGAGATGACGCGCCGGATCATCAGTTCATGTCCGTCATCAAAGCCCATCTCCTGCAACTTCCCTTGCAGCGCCGGATTTTTTCGGATATCAAAAAGAGCCTCGACCACCGCAGAATCCTCGGAAGACCGGATCATGTCCGCGGATGCACGGTCACCCAGCAGCAGGCTCACAGCGCCGATGATAATCGATTTGCCGGCCCCGGTTTCGCCCGAAATGACATTGAGACCGTCGATAAAAGAGACCGTCAGTTCATCAATGATGGCAAAATGTTTAATGTTTAATTCAATCAGCATCTGGATGATTCCCCGTCGGCAGGCCTCCCCAGCCCAGTTTCGTCCTCAGGATCTCCAGATAATCCCGGTGCGGCGAGGCGACCAGGGTCGTCACATAGCGAGATTTCTGAACCCTGATGGTATCCCCTGATTTCAGGGTAAAAGACACCTGCCCATCCAGGGTCAGGGTAGCCCCTTGCTCTTTCGTCCAGAGAATGACTTTAACCCGGACATCCTCCGGCAGGATGACAGGCCGGTTCGTCAGGGTGTGGGCACAGATCGGATTGAGGATCATGGCATTCTGCTCCGGGAAAATGATCGGACCGCCGGCGGATAGGGAATAGGCCGTTGAACCGGTGGGCGTCGCGATAATCAGGCCATCGGCCTTAAAAGTGGCCAGATGCCGGTCATTGATGGCTGTTTCCAGTTCCACAATTCTGGAAAGGTTGGCCCGGTTGATGACCACTTCATTGAGCACAGTGCCTTCACCAACCGTCTCGCCGTGACGGTCGGCGACGACGTCGAGCATCATTCGCTTTTCCGTCTTGAAATTGCCCTCGATGATCATTCCCAGGGCATTGATCATTTCGTTTAAATTAACCTCAGTCAGATAGCCAAGCCCCCCGATGTTGATCCCCAGAATCGGGATGTCATATCCGCAAACAGCACGGGCTACTCTCAGCATGGTCCCGTCACCGCCAAAGACCACGATGAGATCCACGGCAGCAGCCAGGTTACTTCGTTCCAGCCCTGTGGATTCGCCAATCCGAATGGCAACAGCGTCATCCAGAAAGACCTGTAATCCCTGATGCAGCAACCAGTCTCTCAGACGGATGACATAGGCCGAAGACTTTTCCTTGGCAATATTAGCGACAATACCGATCTTTTTTATATGCATGGCGAAACCTTGCAGTAGAATAACCAGATTTCTACCATAAATAAAGGGCTTTGCAAAACTGAATTTTGACTGAGGAACTTTTCATTCAACTTGACATCCCCCTGGAAACTGCGTAATGAGGTTCCACTCTTGAAGGAGGCATACATGGGATTATTAAAAGGCGCCTTAACCTTTTCACGATACCGGCTGATCGGTGACCTGCCGGATCAATTTTCCGAGCGAATCGATCAGCAGATCCGGAAGTTCGCCTTCCAGAATTTGAAAAAAAGCGCTGAGGAAAAGATCCTGGGCTGGACCAGTCTGGAGAACGTGTTGGATACGGATTTCCAGTATTCGTCTTATGCCTGGGGTGACTATCTCATTTTTTCCCTGCGCATCGACCGGTGGATGGTTCCCGCTTCCCTGCTTAAAATTCGCATTTTGGAAGCAGAAAAACAATATCTCACCGAAACAGGCCAAAAGAAAATCGACAGATACCGGCGTGAGGACATCAGGGAAAGGGTTCGTCTCGACCTTCTGAATCATACCCAGCCTGTTCCCACATTTTACGAAATCTGCTGGTCTGTTTCCGAACAGTCTGTACTGTTCACCTCGCTGTCCGACAAAGTGGTCGATGATTTTCAGGATTTATTCAAGCGGTCTTTCGATAGGACCCCCTGCCCGTTTGTCCCCTGGGATCAGCAGTTTATGGATCCGGGGACCGCCGTGAAAATGACCACTCCGGAAATGGACCTGAAGTTGCCGGGAAGGGAATTTCTGACCTGGCTGTGGTTTAAAAGTGAAGAGCGCAACGGCATGATCACCCTGCCCGACGGCAGTGAGACGGAGGTGATCTTCGTGCAAAGGCTGGTCCTGGAATCGGGTGACGGGGAATACGCGGAATCCGTGGTCTGCCAGGGTTTCCATGCCGATCTGAAGGAGGGAAGAGAAGCACTGCGCCGGGGTAAGAAAATAAAAGAGGCGCGCATCAAGCTTTCCAGAGATGCGGCTTCCTGGGAATTTACCTTCAAAGCGGACCGGTTTCAATTCCAGTCTCTGAAACTTCCCCTCATCATGGACAGTGATGAGGAACAGGATGACCGGAGCGGCCGGGTCCTGGAGCGCCTTTATCTGCTGGAAACAGTCATCCGTACCATGGATCAGCTCTTTTCGCTGTTCCTGAGTCTCCGCCTGTCCGATCAGTGGCCGAAGGAATGCATCCGCCTGGACAAATGGCTCCGGCAGGCCATAGATAAGCCTTGACATCATTGACAATATTTGATGATGGAAGTCACAGTAAATCCTGAAAAAGGAGGATCATCATGAATTTGAAAACAGTAGGCCTTTGCATCAGTGTCATCGTTATTCTTGCATCCACCACCCTTGCCTTCGCCGTCACCCCGGAGGAGTCCCTGAAAAAAAACTTCCCCAATATTCCCCCCATCGACAATATCACGCCATCCAAGATCCCCGGTCTTTATGAAGTGATTTCGGGAGGGCGGATTTTCTACTATGCCCCGGAAGCGGAGTGCATCGTCGACGGTCAGATCATCATGAAAGGCGGCAGAAATCTGACGGTGGAAAAATATCAGGAAATTGAACAGAAGCACCTGGCCGCGATGGCCCTGAAAATCAAGGACCTCCCGCTGGACAAAGCGGTGAAGATCGGCAAGGGAAAAAATCGGGTCATCGAGATTACCGATCCGGATTGCCCTTACTGCCGAAGGGCCGCTGAATTTTTCGCCGGTCGCAAGGATGTGACAAAATATGTTTTCCTCTATCCGCTTGACATGCACAAACAGGCGGAAGAAAAGGTCCGCTACATCCTCTGCGCCAAGGACAAGGCCAAAGCCTATGAGCAGGCCATGACCGGGAAACTGGATGATATGAAATTCAAGACCTGCAAGGACGGCAGCGTCGATAAGCTGGTTAAAACCCATAAAGACGTGGCTGCCCAGCTCGGTGTCACCGGAACGCCGTTCTTCTTCATTAATGACCAGCCGGTGTCCGGCGCGAACATCCCCCTGATCGAGAAACTGCTGGGATCCAAAGATTAAAAGTCGAAGACCCTATCCATCATTCGTCATGGAGAGAAAAAAGCGGGATTTTACGACTTGCGGGACACATTACCTTGATTTGTGAGGTCTTCTTAACGTCAGGACGTGATGGATGCATTTGGGTATTTCATCCTGATAATGGGTCACATAAAGAAGGTTCGTATCCGTGCGGGCACCGATCTTTTCAATCATGTCCAGGACCCGTCTGCGGTTTTCCTGGTCGAGTCCCTGGCAGGGTTCGTCAAGGATGAGTAAATCCGGTGATTTCACCATAGACCGGGCTAAGAGTGCCATTCTCTTCTCTCCATAAGAAAGTTGGGTGAACGTCCTGTCAGCGATATGCAATAACCCGAAGAACTGAATCCATCGATGGACACGTTGGTGTTGTTGGGTGGTTAGTTTCCTGTAAAGGCCGACGGAATCAAAAAGACCGGATGCCACGACATCATAAGTCATGATCTCGTTTCTATAGCGAGCCTGAAATTCAGACGAGATCATCCCGATTCGCGCCTTGACATCCCAGATACTCTCACCCGATCCTCTGCGTTTTCCAAATAAATAAATTTCATTAGCATAGGCTTGTGGATGATCTCCGGCAATCAGGCTTAACAACGTGGTTTTCCCCGAACCGTTGGGGCCGACGATCGCCCAGTTTTCGCCACGTTTAAGCATCCAGTCCAGGTGATCGATAATCTGTACATCTCCGTATTTCACGGCAACGCCTTTCATTTCCACGAGTATTTCCTGATTCCGTGAGGAAGAATTTATACCATCGGAGACACTTCTGCGCACCGGAGGAAATGAGATGATTTTTTTCTCATCGTATAGACGGCCCATCTGTTCTCGTGTCAGGATATCGTGACGCTTCCCTTGGAGAAAGACCCTTCCTTTTTTGACACAGAGCACATGAGAGATGCCTGGGAGTATTTCTTCCTCACGGTGAGTGACAAGAATAAGCTGCATCCCCTGCCTCATCAATGCACCGATGGATTCTTTCAATCGTTCCCGTGAATCAACATCGATTCCAGCGAAAGGTTCATCAAGGATCAGAATCACCGGAGATTTTATAAGAGCCCGGGCGATGAGCACCTTTCTCATTTCCCCCGTGGAGAGATAGCGAATATTTCGGTCCAGAAGATAGCGGATTCCCAGAAGGTCGACAATCCGCTCCAATTCAGGATGCCCGTCACCTTCATCATGATCGCCGGCAAGAATCGTTGATCTTGCTTTTTCAAAGTCATTCAGTTTGCGGGTAAAATAGCGTGCCCCATCTTGAGATTCTTCCCTGGCGATCAGACGTTCCTGGAGTTCGGATGAAACGTAACCTATGATTTCAACAGGACGATTGGGAAAATGATACGTGATGCTGCCCCGGACATAGGGGATGTCACCGATCAGAACCCTGACGAGTGAAGATTTACCGGCTCCGTTGGGTCCAAGGATCGCCCAATGCTGGCCAGTCAGAATTTCCCATGAAGTTTGGGGAAGAATAAACTTGTCACGGATGCGGATCGTGATGTCCTGAATCGTGATCACGGGCTTCTCTTCGTTACTCAAATAATCCATCCTGTCAAAAAATTCCTCTTTTACAGATGAACGCACCGTTGCTTATAAAGGGTCATGAGGTATATTTCAACTTCAAATTGGCTGGATCAGATCCTTTTGAGCATGAGGAGACAATTAAAAATATTCAAATCGCATGAGACATGATAAATACTCAGACGATCCGTGTCTCATTTGGCAGGTAAGGGTACCTTACTTTTAAAAAATATGGTCTTAAACGCAACAACTTCCGCCCGTCCGAAAGGTTTGAAACTGATTTTCCGGACACTGCGTTATCGAAATTACCGTCTCTTTTTTGCCGGGCAGTGCATATCCCTGATTGGCACATGGATGCAACAGATCGCGTTGAGTTGGTTGGTGTATCGCCTGACTCATTCTGTCTTCCTGTTGGGAATGGTTGGTTTTGTCGGTCAATTTCCCACATTTTTATTTGCCCCTTTTGCAGGCGTCCTGTCTGATCGATGGAATCGCCTTCATATTCTGATTTTTACACAATCGATGTCCATGCTCCTGGCTATGACGTTGGCCATTCTTGTTCTGACGGGAGCCATTGCCGTCTGGCATATTCTCTTATTAACTCTGTTCCTCGGTTGTGTGAATGCCCTGGATATCCCCACACGACAGTCATTTGTCATCTATATGATTGATAAGAGAGAGGATTTAGGAAACGCCATTGCATTGAATTCTGCCATGTTTAATGGTGCCAGGTTTTTAGGGCCTTCTGTTGCAGGTCTCTTGATTGCCGTTGTTGGCGAAGGGATTTGTTTTCTCCTCAATGGACTCAGTTATCTGGCTGTTATTGCGGCCTTACTCGCCATGAAGCTGTCACCTGTCCACTCCGAAAGCATGAAAACAAACATGCTCCATGATTTTAAAGAAGGATTAGCCTATACCTTTGGTTCGCAGCCGATCCGATCTATTCTCCTTCTCCTTGCCTTAACCAGCTTCATGGGTGTTCCTTATGCTGTGCTCATGCCTGCCTTTGCCAGAGACATTCTCCATGGAGGTCCCCATACCCTCGGTTTTCTAATGTCGGCAACCGGAGCGGGAGCCTTGCTTGGCGCTGTTTATCTTGCATCGCGAAGAAGTATTATCGGCCTGGGGAAAATCATTCCAATCACAGCAGGCATTTTTGGTATNNTCATGGTTCAGGTTGCATCCAGCAACACGCTATTGCAGACCATTGTGGATGATAACATGCGTGGCCGGGTGATGAGTTTCTTTGCCGTTTCTTTTATGGGGATGGCGCCTTTCGGCAGTTTATTGGCCGGTAGTCTGGCTGGCATGATGGGTGTTGCCAACACGCTCATGCTGGGAGGAATTTGCTGTGTNNCTCTGGTCAACCATGACAGGAAGTATTTCTTATCGCCTGCCCCATACCCTGTGGACATCAATTTCGAGAAGTGTTATGGTCACCCAAGGACGGAAATGCCGGGCTAACACCCCATGGAAATCAATGAATGAGGGCTTTGTATCAACATGAAAAATGGTTTGTAAGCGGCGAATCCAATGTTTTTTTCCATTCAGCAGGCAGGCATAACATTTGAGCATTCGTNNGAAACATCAGGTAAGATAAAATGTTGACAGATCAACAGCTTAATAAATATGCGGATGTCCTGCTCTGGGGATTGAAAACAGCCCGAAAAGGGTCTTTCAAAAAGAATGAGGTCATCCTCCTGCAATACGATCCCGCAGCTGTCAGACTAGCGGAAATCCTCTACGGAAGGATCCTGGAGCAGGGGATGAATCCCGTTCAACGCCTGGGCCTCACCTTCGGGATGGAGCACCGCTTTTACCGGAAAGCCAATGACAGGCAGCTTGTGTTCCGGGCTCCCGGAGAGAAGGAACTCTACGAAAATCTGAGCGGAAGAATCTTTCTCCGCGCACCGGATTCTCTCACCCACCTGAAGGATATCGACCCGGTCAGAATCGGAAAGGTTCTGATCGCCAGAAAACCCCTCCGCGACATTCTCGATCGGCGTGAAGAGAAGGGCTTGTATGGTTGGACCCTCTGCACATTGCCCACGACCGAATTGGCCCGACAGGCGAAAGCAACGCTTCGAACCTACACGGAGCGGATTGTTCGAGCCTGTTATCTGGACCGGGAGGATCCTGTCCGGGAGTGGGAATTGATCCATCAGAAGATCAGCAGGATCAAGAAGTGGCTCAATGGCCTGAAGGTGAGGTATTTCCAGATCGAATCCCGGAGTATGGATTTGAAGATCACCCCGGGAGAAAAGAGAAGATGGGCCGGCGTCTCCGGCCATAATATCCCGAGCTTCGAAATTTTTCTCTCCCCGGACTGGCGGGGAACCGAGGGGACTTACTTTGCAAACCTGCCCTCATACCGAAGTGGGAATTATATCCAGGAGGTGCGTTTGACCTTTGCAAAAGGATCGGTTGTCAAAATCGATGCGGAGGCTGGCCGGGACTTTACCGTCAAACAACTTGCCATGGACCAGGGAGCCAAAAGGATCGGCGAGTTTTCTCTGACGGATAAGCGGTTTTCCCGGATCAACCGCTTTATGGCCGATACGCTCTTCGATGAGAACTACGGTGGGAATCACGGTAATTGCCATATTGCCCTGGGTTCCTCCTATACCGATACCTATGACGGCAACCCGGCAGACATGACAAAGGAACGGAAGAAGAATATGGGCTTTAACGACTCCGCCCTCCACTGGGATCTCGTCAATACGGAACACAAGACCGTAACAGCCTGCCTGACCTCCGGTCATAAAGTCATCGTCTATGAAAATGGCATCTTTACTCATCAAGGGGAGGACTTTCCATGAAAGGGATTCTCATTCGCTGGCTGATTTTAACGGTGGCCATCCTGTCCGCCGCCTATCTTCTGGATGGCATGGAGGTTCGAGGCTTTACCTCAGCCTTCTTTGCCGCGGCGGTGCTGGGCATTCTGAATGCCGTTCTGCGGCCCGTCCTGATTATCCTGACCCTGCCCCTGAATATTTTGTCTCTGGGTCTTTTCACCTTTGTCATCAATGCCTTTTTACTCAAGATGGCCTCGGGGGTGATTCCCGGCTTTGAGGTCCATGGATTCTGGCCCGCGCTATTCGGTTCCCTGATCATCAGCCTGGTGAGCTGGCTGTTAAGTTCATTGATCAATGATCGCGGACGGGTCGAGGTGATCGACCTGAAAAAAAGGAGCGGCAACCGATGGGAGTAGCGGGTGTACTGGATCTGACGCCGGCCATGCGGCAGTACATGGACATCAAGCAGAAGCACCAGGACTGTATCCTTTTTTTCCGGATGGGCGATTTTTATGAAATGTTTTTCGAGGATGCCGTCACGGCTTCAAAAATCCTTGAAATCACGCTGACCTCCAGAAACAAGGGGAAAGAGGACAGCATTCCGCTCTGCGGCTTTCCCTATCATGCTGCCTCATCCTATATCAGGAAACTGATCGACAAGGGCTTCAAGGTGGCCATCTGTGAGCAGGTGGAAGATCCGAAACAGGCGAAGGGGGTCGTGAAAAGGGAGGTCGTCCGGGTGGTCACCCCGGGTCTGGTTCTCGATAGCGATAATCTCGATGCCAAGGAAAATAATTTTCTCGCTGCCCTGTATCTTTCTGACAATCGTTTCGGTCTGGCTTTTCTCGATATCTCGACGGGCGAGTTCCGGGTTACGGAATCATATGACGCCGATTTTTTGTTGACGGAAATCAGCGGCCTTGATTTTCGTGAAGTGCTCATCGAGGAACGGACAAAGGAAAACAGACTTCTGAAGACCTTTTTTAGAGAAAAAGATCACTGCCGAATGAATGTATTTTCATCCGATTACTTCGATTATGATCAGGCGGCTGTAAATCTGAAACATTACTTTTCCGATGAACAGCTTGATCAAATCGCGATGGATCGATATCCGGCTATGGTCTGTGCAGCAGGCGCTGTTCTGCGATATGTCGAGGAAACCCAGAAAGATCCATTGAGCCATATCAACAATATTCAGTGGTATCAAACGGATCATTATCTCGTTCTGGACGATATTGCAAAGAGGAACCTGGAATTATTTTCAACACTTCAAGACGACAAAAAGGAGGGAAGTCTTTTTCACCTCCTCGACCAGACGATCACGGCCATGGGGGGCAGGCGTCTCCGGTGGTGGCTTTCCTATCCGCTGGTATCGCCGGACAGAATTATGGAAAGACTGGCCGCCGTATCGGAGATCAAAGAGCATCACCTCATCCGGGAAAATCTCCGTAAAATCCTGCATCGCGTTTATGATCTGGAAAGGCTGGGCGCCAGGATTGCCATGGGGGTGGCCAATGCCCGGGACCTGATCGCCCTGAAGGTCTCCCTGCAAACCCTGCCGGCTATAAAAAACGCCATCGGTGGATTATTATCGGCTATGCTCTCATCCGTTAGTGATGGTATCGATGAAATGGCGGATATGCGCGACCTGATCGAAAAATGTATTTCGGATGATCCGCCACTGACCCTTCGTGAAGGCGGCATGATCAAAGAAGGGGTTGATCCCAAACTGGATCATCTGATTTCGATGACACGGGATGGAAAAAAATGGATCGCCGCCCTTGAGGACAGGGAGCGCAAACGAACGGGGATCAACTCACTGAAGGTTGGATTTAATCAAGTTTTTGGTTATTACATTGAAGTCACCAAAGCCAATGCCGGTCTTGTACCGGACGACTACATCCGGAAACAGACCCTCGTGAACGCCGAACGGTACATCAATCAGGAACTCAAGGGTTACGAATACACGGTTTTGAACGCGGAGGACCGGCGGAAACAGAGGGAATACGATCTGTTTATCGANNCTTCCCTGGCGGAAGTGGCCGAACGATACAATTATTGTTGTCCCGTGGTGGACGATGAAAATGCGATTGAAATCATTGAGGGCCGGCATCCCGTGGTCGAAAGGATGCCTCTGCCGACCAGCTTCGTCCCAAATGACATAACCCTTGACCTGGACAAAAACCGCTTCCTCATTATCACCGGGCCTAACATGGCGGGGAAATCCACCTATATCCGGCAGTGCGCCCTGATTGTCCTGATGGCTCAGATGGGAAGCTTTGTTCCGGCCGTCAGAGCCCGGATTGGCGTGGTGGACCGGATCTTCACGCGTATTGGCGCCGCGGACAGTCTGAGCCGCGGTCAGAGCACCTTTATGGTCGAAATGAATGAAGTGGCGAATATCCTGAAACATGCCAGCCGGAGAAGCCTGATTATCCTCGATGAGGTCGGGCGCGGCACCAGTACCTTTGACGGACTCAGTATCGCCTGGGCCGTGGCAGAATATCTCCATGACGCAGGACATCTGGGGGCCAGAACCCTTTTTGCCACCCATTACCACCAGCTCACAGACCTGGCCGTCACGAAGGAAGGAATAAAGAATTTCAATATCGCCGTCAAGGAATGGGGGGACCGGATTATCTTTCTCCGCAAGATTATGGAAGGCGGAACCAACCGCAGCTACGGTATTCAGGTAGCCCGGATCGCAGGAGTTCCCGATGAAGTCATTTCAAGAGCCCGGGAGATTCTGAACAACCTGGAAAAAGGAGAGTTTGATGAAGCGGGCATGCCGAAGATCGCCCGCGGTAAAAAACAGGATCAGAAAAACAGAAATCAGCTCAGTCTCTTCATCGATGACAATGTAGCCATTATAAACGAGATCAAAGCATTGGATATCCTGACGATGACCCCTCTTGATGCACTCAGCCGGATCAGCCAATGGAAGGAAAAACTTACTTGATGCAGACCCGTCTCACCTGCTTGAAGTCTGTAGAACCACTGATCGATTTCATTATCCCATCCTGAAGCAGGGTTGTCATGCCTTCGGCAGCGGCGACTTCCCGCATCTCTTCCACCGTCGCATGCTTCTGAATCAGCCTTTTCATCGTGTCGGTGCCAATCACCAGTTCGTGAATACCCATTCGTCCTTTATATCCTGTTTTGTCGCAGACATCACAACCCTTCGGTCGGTACATCATAAAATCATCCGTGTAAGCAATATTGAGTTTTTCAAACGGTCCCCGGCCATAGCTTTCCACGATCTCCTCAAATTCGGCGGGGGTCGGGTGAAAGGTTTCCTTGCAGTTTTTACAGAGCGTCCGTACGAGTCTCTGTGCCAGGATGCCCAACAAGGCATCCGCAAAATTCAAAGGATCAATCCCCATATCCAGGAGTCTGACGATGGTTTCGGGGGCACTGTTCGTGTGAAGGGTGCTGAAAACGAGATGTCCGGTCAGGGATGCCTCTACACCCGTACTGGCGGTTTCAAAATCGCGCATTTCACCGACCATGATCACATCGGGGTCGGCCCGGAGAAACGCTCGCATGGCCGCGGCAAAGTCAAAACCGATCTTGGGCTGCACCTGCACCTGGCGAAGGCCATACTGGGTTATTTCTACGGGATCTTCCGCTGTCCAGATCTTCCGGTCCGGTGTGTTGATATGACGAAGGGCGGCATGCAGGGTCGTCGTCTTACCGGAACCGGTGGGACCCACCACCAGGATCATGCCATAGGGCTTACTAAGAATATTGAGCATTTCCCTGTAATTACGCTCTGAAAGACCCATGACCTCCAAGGGCATTGTTTCACCCTTTCCAAGAAGTCTCATGACGACATCCTCTACGCCTCCCTGCGTCGGAATCGTCGCAACGCGCAATTCGATTTCTTCACCATTGGGCCTCTTGAACTTGATCTTACCGTCCTGGGGTAAACGCCGGACGGTGATGTCCAGGTTGGACATGATCTTGATCCTGGAAACCAAGGCCGCCCTGTAGCTGTACGGAAGCGATTGATAAAGGGCACAGTCGCCATCAACCCGGTAGCGGACCTCGACATTCTTTTTACCTACATTGGGTTCAATATGAATATCGGAACTGCGACGGTTAAAGGCATCATTGATAATTTTATTCACCAGCTGCATGATCACGCTGTCTGACTCTGTGATCACATCCCCTTCGTCCTCTTCAGCATCCTCTTCCTTATCCAGTCTTCCCAGGAGATCCGTAATTGTAGATTCGTCTTCCGGCGACTGGTAAAAGTAGTTGATATACTTGATGATATCATCCGTAAATGCGACATCATATTTAACAGCCTTTGTCTTCAGCAAGCTTTCAATCGTATCTCTTTTCAGGATATTATTGGGATCATCCACAATGACCCGGATGTTTCCCTCAACCCTTTCGAGGGGAACCCAGAGTTCACGGCGAAGATAATCTTTTTTCAAGTTCCTCAGCAAGTCTCCAGGAATGGGCTGCTTATCATTGAACGGGACGAACTTACACCGGAAGAACTCTTCAAAGCTTTTCCCGACTTCCTCCCTGGAAATCTTGTATTTTCTCATCAGGAAGGTTTCCATCGTTTCCTTTTGTTCTCTCGATTCCTCCCATGCGCTGTCCAGCTCAGATTCCTTGATCCGCCCTCGTGTGATGAGATAATCAAATTTTGTCTTTCTTCTCCTGGCGAACCGTTCCTGGTTATAGAAAGCAATCCCCAGGACATCCGCAATCTCCTTGATGAACCCCACTTCTTCATCAGAGAAGGTACCCAGACCCCCCGGTTTTTTATTCAGGATCTGAATTACGCCCATGAGGTTTTTGTTATAGAAGATGGGGGCGGCCAGGATCTGTCTACTTCTGAAGCCTGTTTTTTTGTCCCAGCTGACATCAAACGTGAGATCCTTGTGAATATTTTTCAGTGTGTTTGTGTCATATGCATCGGCTATATTGACACCCTTTCCGGTGTTCGCCACATAGCCGGCAATACTCCTATTGCTGATCGGCACCCGGATTTCCCTGATCTGAGTTCCAGCAAGGAACATGGAATAAATTTCATTTTTCACCTTGTCAACGACATAGATCGTAACCGCATGGGCACTGAAAAGAGTGAGAATACCATCTTTGAGATCCACCAGGATCTGTTTGATGTTTTGCGCTGTATTAATCTGGTTGGTAATATCCTGGAGTTGCTTGCGAATGATCAATTGATCTTCCAGTTTATTGATATCTATTGAGGTTGTTGCAATCTGTTCAGCCATTGTCCGTTCTCTCTCCCTGTCAGTCTTCGGTAACGATTTTCGAGAAGTCCGCAATTCGATGAAACGACTCTGATATCTCCGCTAAAAGGGAAAGCCTGTTGAATCTGACCTTTTCGTCCTTTGCCATCACCAGCACAGCATTGAAAAAATCGTCCACAGGCTTTCTCAGACACGCCAACTCTATCAGTGCTGATAAATAATCTCGACCGGCAATGTGTTGAATGACCGTCTCCCGGATTCCGACATAGGCTTCATAAAGATATTTCTCCGTCTCGTTCTCGAACAGGGCGGGATGGACAGAACCATTCTTGAAATCCTTGAGGATATTGCCGACACGCTTGAAAGCAATGGTCAGCGGTTCAAAATCCTTATGGGATTTGAAGGCTTCCATCGCTTCAATTTTTCTAAAGGATGTCACGATATCGGATGCACCGGAGGCAAGGACCGCATTCACCACGTCATAGGGATGACCTTGAGAAATCAGCAGGTTTTCGAACCGTGCCCTGAAAAATTCCAGGACATCGGCTCTAGTTTCTCCAGCGGCCCTTTTAACTTTATCCCCCAGGATCAACAAACTCTGATCGATCAGGGCATCCAGTTCAAGGGGATAGTTTTTATTCAGAATGATATTAATAACACCAATGGCCTGGCGTCTTAAAGCATAGGGATCGGCAGCCCCCGTAGGCATCAGGTTAACACCGAAGAATCCGACAATGGTGTCCATCTTGTCGGCGATGCTGACAATGGCTCCCTCATCGGTTTCCGGAAGGGCACCGGCGGCGGAAATTTNNCAGACCATCTGGGTATCCAGATCAGCCTTGGCCAGAACGGCGGTCCGATCAACTGTTTCCTTCAATTCAGGCTTAATCCGGTCAGCAATGGCTGCTGCCAGTCTTCGGAACTGCATGACCTTTTCATAAGATGTCCCCAGCAGGGTGTGAAAAACCACTTTTCTCAAATCCTCAACACGCCGGTCCAGTGAAATCTTCTGGTCTTCTTCAAAGAAGAACTTCGCGTCGGCCAGACGGGCGCGAATGACTTTTTCGTTGCCACGGGCGACAACCGCGGGATCCCTTGCCAACGTATTATTAATCGTTAAAAAATAGGGCAGCAGACGCCCCTTTTCATCGACCACCGGAAAGTATTTCTGGTGAGACATCATGGAGGTAATCAATACCTCTTTGGGGAGTTTCAGGTATTNNNTCCGCAAACCACCGTTGGATATTCCGTCAGATAGGTAACCGTTTCTAAAAGCTCTTCATGATACAGTACCTGACCGGAAACAGATTTGGCGGCCTTTTCCATTTCTTCCAGGATGATTTTCTTTCTTTCCCCGGGATCGACGATAATAAAATTTTTTCTTGTTTTGGCCAGGTANNCACCATAGAGCGCAAGAATCCAGTGAATCGGCCTGGCAAAGCGCAATTCGTAATAGGACCAGCGCATGGATTTTTTAAAGGGAATGGCCGGAATAAATCGGGTGAAAATTTCGGGGAGGAGGTTTTTCGTCTCTTCGCCAATAATTTCCTTACGGGCGCAGAGATATTCCCCTTTTTCCGTGACAACCGTCTGAAGATCTGAAAATTCCAATCCCTGTCCTTTGGCAAAACCGACCGCGGCTTTGGTGGGGTTGCCGTTTTCATCGATGGCAACTCTTTTGGCCGGTCCCAGTTTTTCGATGATCTGGTCATCCTGTCTTTCGGCCACATCCGCCACAGAAAGACAAAGTCTTCTTGGTGTGGCCATGGTTCTGATTTCACCATATCGGATCCGCCGGCTGGCGAATTCTCTGCGGATCATCTCCGCCATATCCTTTTGCGCCCCCGGTAAAAAGGCGGCGGGAATTTCCTCGGTCCCGATTTCCAGCAAAAGTTCCTTACCCATTCACAATCCCCATTCCATCATTCATTTTAACTTCAGCATTCAGCTTGGAATTTCCATGCAATCTCGTTTCAAGCACCCCCTCAGAAAGTCTCAAATTCCCGACACTACTTTTTTCCCAGCAAAGGGTATCTCATCTCTTCTCTTTGTTTCAGGAATCCTTCCGCACTCAGTCGGGCGAGGTTTCTGACCCTGCCGATATAACTGGTCCGCTCGGCAACGCTGATTGCACCGCGGGCATTCAGCATATTGAACGTATGAGAGCATTTCAAACAGTAATCATAAGTAGGCAGAACAAGTCCCTTTTCAGCCANNTTATAAACAGACCATTCCACCTCACCCTGATGATGAACCTCTCCATAGGTCACACGATCATTCCATTTCAAGTCGTAAACATTATCAATTCCCTGGATATACATGGCGATACGCTCGATGCCGTAAGTCAGTTCCGCACAGATGGGGTTCAGATCAATTCCCCCCACCTGCTGAAAATAAGTGAATTGAGAGATTTCCATGCCATCAAGCCAGACTTCCCATCCCAGACCCCAAGCTCCAACCGTGGGTGATTCCCAGTCATCTTCGACAAACCGGATATCATGATCGAGCGGATTTATTCCGAAACTTTTCAGGGAATCCAGATAGAGATCCTGGATATTCATGGGCGAAGGTTTCATAATCACCTGGTACTGGTAATAGTGCTGAAGCCTGTTCGGATTTTCGCCATACCGGCCGTCGGTGGGTCTCCGTGATGGTTCCACATAGGCGACATTCCAAGGCTCCGGCCCGAGAGCCCTGAGAAAAGTAGCCGGGTTAAAGGTCCCGGCGCCAACCTCCAAATCGTATGGCTGCTGGATGACACATCCCTGCTTCGCCCAATATTTTTCGAGGGCGAATATCAATTCCTGAAAGGTCACGGCAATCTCCTGCCTCAAAACGGCTTTCGTCTTGATTTTATGATTATTTTCTATGATTCATTAACATGACAAGTCAGCAGTGTCAATTTGAAATTTTTTTGAGAAATCCTGACGGTAGGGTTTGGCGAATCCATCCTCATGAAGAAAGATAGCCGCCCGTGATACTACATCCTCATTTCCCGGATCTGCTTCAAGACCTCAAGTGATTTTAAATCTTTGCCAAGCAAATACCGGATAAAATGAACCATCAGACGTCCGCTTTCTTCCAGTGACTGGTCGTCCATGGTGAGCCGGTTGATCCTGTCCATTTCGATGTCTCTTCCCATGAGGAGGGTTCTGATGGTCCCAAGGGAAAGCGATAGGGCGATATCATCATTCTGTCCGCAGGATTCGCATTTTACCCCACCCGAGCGTGGATTGAACCGGTAAATATCCCCATTTTTCACAGGGATCTTGCAGGTGACGCACTGATCCAAAACCGGCTCATAACCCACGAGGCGGAGCAGNNTGTAAAAAGCGCTGTAACAATTGAAACAATTCGGCACTTTTTTTATACTCCATCGTAAACTGGTCCGTCAGGTCAAGCAGGTAGGACGCGGTCAGGGTTTTATCCAGATTTTCTCTGATGTGCGGATAGTGGCTGCTGATGCAACTGTCTTCGATCAGGGCCAAACCCTCCTTGCCCCGACGAGAGAAAAGGATATGGGAACAACTGAACAATTCCAATGTATTGGCAAATCTCTTCTGACTTCGGCGGGCCCCCTTGGCAATTCCCCGAATTTTTCCAAAGTCGCTGGTATAAAAGGTCACGATCCAGTCAGACTCACCATAATCGAACCGGCGCAGGACAATCGCTTCTGTTTTATGGCTCGTTCTGGCNNCCATGAAAAGGGCTATTTCTGCTTCTTGACTGGAACTGGTCCCGGTCAACCGTCCAACGGTGTTCCAGATCAATAACAGTGATGTCGGCAGCAGAACCCGTTTTCAAGGTACCTCCGGGAATTTTGAGAATTCTGGCAGGATGGGTGCTCATTTTTTGAATCAGTTCTTCCAGAGAGAGAACCCCGCTGGATACAAGCTTCAGACCAAGCCCCAGGGCGGTCTCCAGTCCGATCATGCCACTGGCGGCATAGTCAAATTCCAGTTCCTTATCCGTCACCGCCTGAGGGGCATGATCTGTGGCAATCACATCAATGGTCCCGTCCCGGAGNNCATCAAATTTCCGGACAGCCTCATCCGTCAAGGTGAAGTAGTGGGGGGCCGTCTCGGCAGTCACCCGGACACCTCTGGCCTTGGCGTCCCGGATCAGCCGGACCGATCCCATGGTACTCACATGGGCAATATGAACGGGCGTTCCGGTAAATTCAGCAATCAGGATATCGCGGGACACCATGACCTCCTCAGCCATACTGGGAATGCCCTGAAGCCCCAGCTCTGTGGAGACAAAACTCTCATTCATGACACCTCCTGTCGATAGGTGGAGATCTTCACAATGAGAGATGACGGTCATATTCAGGGAAGAGGCATATTCCAGCGCTCTGCGCATCAGGGCACTGTTCATGACCGGCTTGCCGTCATCGGAGAAGGCGACAGCCCCTGCGTCCTTTAAATCCCAGAATTCAGAGAGCGTGGTGCCTTCCGATTTCCGGCTGATCGCCGCCACAGGATACACATGGATGAGGTTGTTTTCCACGGCTTGACTGATGATAAATTCGGTGACGGACCGGCTGTCGTTGACGGGATCCGTATTCGGCATACAGGCCACAGCCGTGAACCCTCCGGCGGCAGCCGCGGCGCTCCCTGTCTGAATGGTCTCCTTATACTCAAATCCCGGTTCCCGGAGATGGGTATGCATATCGATGAGTCCCGGAACAACCACTTTACCACGAAGATCAAGAATTTTCAGGGTTGACGAGGCGGTACCCTCTGCCGCTGTTTTTTCTTTATAAATATTTTTTGCCACTTTGACGATTTTCCCGTTTTCAATCAGCAGATCCATTTTCTCGTCGATATGCTGAGAAGGGTCTATGATCCTTCCACCCCGCAATAAGAGCCTCATGATTTTCCCCCTGTGAGCAGATAAAGAAGGGCCATCCTGACCGCCACACCATTCGTCACCTGTTCCAGGATGACCGAGGCAGGACCGTCAGCAATATCAGGGGCAATTTCGACCCCGCGGTTGATCGGACCTGGATGCATGACGAGCGCATCGTCCTTGGCCAGCCGGATATTCTTCCGGTTCAGGCAAAAACATCTCGAATATTCCCGAAGCGATGGGAAAATGTTCTGTTGTTCACGCTCAGTCTGAATCCGGAGCATCATGATGATATCAACATCCTTGATGGCCTCCTCCAAATGCTGATGGACTGTTACCCCCATCTGTTCGATTTGCCTTGGCAGCATGGTGGCCGGTCCGGCGACGGTCACTTGGGCTCCCATCCGGGTCAGGCCGTAAATATTGGAACGGGCAACCCGGCTATGTGCGATATCGCCGATAATGGCCACCCTCAACCCAGCGATCCTGCCCTTCCTCGCCTTGATGGTCATCATATCAAGCAGGGCCTGGGTGGGATGCTCGTGCGCACCGTCGCCGGCATTGATGATGGACTGTTTCACCAGTTTCGCCAGCATGTGGGGTGCACCGGAGGCATTGTGCCGGATCACAATCACATCCGGATTCATCGCCTCCAGATTTCTGGCCATGTCGATAAGGGTCTCTCCCTTGACAACACTGCTGGTGGTCGCTGAGATGTTGACCGTATCGGCGCCGAGCCGTTTTCCGGCAATTTCAAATGACGTTCTCGTCCGTGTGCTGGGCTCCATGAACAGATTAATGATGGTTTTACCGCGCAGTGTCGGAACTTTTTTGATCTCCCGCGTGGATACCTCGATGAAGGATTCGGCCGTATCGAGAATCAGATTGATTTCATCGACGGAAAGGTCCTGGATCCCCAGGAGGTCTTTTTTGGTGAGTCTCATGATTGGACCTCAATAAACAAAGCCAAGCAAAAAAAGGGATTGCAAAATATTTATGATACGATGACGACCTCATCCTTTCCGGTCTTTTCCGTCAAACTCACCGAGACATCCTCCCAGAGCGAAGAGGGCAGGTTCTTGCCGACAAAGTCGGCCCGGATGGGCAGTTCCCGATGACCCCGGTCCACAAGGACAGCCAGTTGGATGAGTTTCGGCCGGCCGAAGTCGATCAGGGCATCCATGGCCGCCCGGATGGTCCTCCCCGTGAAAAGGACATCATCTACGAGAACAACTTTCCGGTCATCAAGAGAAAAGGGGATATCTGTTTTTCCAAGCCTCGGTTTCTTATTGCTCGTCAAAAGATCATCCCGGTAAAGTGTGATATCCA
>PMNM01000068.1:25609-51261 GCA_003161855.1 Syntrophaceae bacterium
GAATGGGAAGGCCCTTTAAATCTGATGGTATAAAATTTTTTTTGTTTCATTTCCTTTCCTTTCATGATCTCTCCGGATCACGTTAAAAGGGTGCCCTGTTCCGAATGGCTGTTGGAAACTACAACAAAAAACCTTTGATTGTCAAGTTAAAACAAAATGGATGGAAAACTGTTTTTGCAAAGAGCATCCCTGAAACAAAAATTCTTGCATTTCTATTGAATGATGTTATAGACGGCAAGACCGGAGGCATCGATTATGGCAGCCATTTGTGAACCTCAGGTTTTTTTGTTTTTAAGCCAGATCCTGGGGAAAAACATCATTGATTCCAATGGCCACACCGTCGGTAAAATCGTTGACCTGGTGGCCAACTTGGCTGAACCTTATCCGCCTGTCACCCGTGTTCTTTTCAAATCGAACGCCGGCAAGGCACCCTCGCTGATCGCCTGGCATCAGATTACCGAGATTCAGGATCACCTCTTGGCGCATCTGCTCCTGCCGGAGGATTTTCGGGAGCCTTCCCTGAGTGATGATGAATTCCTGCTGAAGGACACACTGCTGGACAAACAAATCGTGGATACCAATGGGGCCAAAGTGCGACGGGTCAATGACCTCCAGTTTTTGAAAGCGCGTAAAGGCCTGCACCTGGTTCATGTCGATGTGGGTTTTCGGGGACTGATGCGTCGGGTGGGAATGGAAAAAGCCATGGATACCTTCCTGCACGGACTTTTCGATTATTCCCTGCCCGACCAGTTTATCTCCTGGAAGTTTGTCCAGCCTCTGGTCTCTCCAGACCTGCTGCGCCTTAAGATCACCCAGAACCGTTTAGCCCAGCTACATCCGGCAGATCTGGCGGATATTATCGAGGAACTTGACATCAATCAGCGGACTGCGGTTTTCCAATCCCTCGATGTGGAGACGGCCGCTGAAACCTTGGAGGAAACGGATCCGAAAATTCAAGTCAGCCTGATTGAAGACCTCGATGCTGCTGAGGCATCTGATATTATCGAAGAAATGTCTCTCAGTGACGCGACAGACCTCATGCAGGACCTTCCCAAGGATACGGCAGAAGACATCCTCAAAGAAATGGAGCAGGAGAGTGCGGAAGATATTATCGAACTGCTGGCCCACCCAGAGGAAACAGCCGGCGGTCTGATGACAACCGCTTTTCTGAGTTTTACCCCATCCGTCACGACAGGCGAGACGATCAAAGCGATTCGCGACGGAGCGGAAGACATGGATCTTATTTATTATGTTTACGTAACGGATGAAGACTCTCACCTTTTAGGGGTGATCAGCCTGCGTGACCTTTTAGTGACAGAGCCCGAAACACGGCTTTCGGATATTATGGATACCCGAGTGGTTGCGGTCAACCTTGATGAAGAAAAAGACAAGATTGCGAGCCATTTCGTCAAGTACGGCATGATAGCCATCCCTGTCGTTGATCAGGAAAACCGGATCAAGGGGACTATCATTTTTAAAAATCTTTTAGAAATCATTGCCCCGCATCTGGGACAATGAAAACGTCACGGGTCTGGAGTTTCTAGTTGCGGGTCCAAAGGCACCTCGTCCCCGCAACTCTTAAATAGAAATACGGAATCCAATCAAGATATGGACGAAGACGGCGGCAATCAATGTCTGAACAGCTGGATGGAAAAACATTGCGAGGCGTTTTTCAGCGCCTTAAGCAGAGAGGCCTTTGGAAATCGCTGGCGCTCTTCTTCGCCCTTATCGGCCCGGGCATCATTACCTCCAACGTCGACAACGACGCCGGCGGGATCACCACCTATTCGTTAGCCGGTGCCCAGTTCGGCCTGTCCCTCCTGTGGATCCTGACCCCCATCACCATCGCCCTGATCATCATTCAGGAGATGTGCGCCCGTATGGGCGTTGTGTCCGGCAAGGGCCTTTCAGATCTGATCCGTGAGCGCTTCGGCGCCAAAGTCACATTCTATCTTATGATTGCCCTGTTTTTGACTAACTTGGGGAACACCATCTCGGAATTCGCCGGGGTTGCGGCCAGCATGGAAATCTTTGGTTTGAGCAAATATATTTCCGTTCCGGTCAGCGCCTTTTTTGTATGGTGGCTCGTGGTCAAGGGAAACTACAAGTCCGTGGAAAAAGTTTTTCTGGTGGCTTGCCTTTTCTATCTGTCCTATATTATCTCTGGCTTTATGGGAAAACCGGACTGGTCCCTGATTGGAACGGCGCTGATCACGCCGACCGTCAAGCTCGATCCCGCATTTCTCACCATGGCGGTCGGTATTATCGGAACAACCATCGCCCCCTGGATGCAATTCTACCTGCAATCATCTATCGTTGACAAGGGTCTGAAAGCGGAAGATTATCAATATACCCGGATGGATGTGATTGTGGGTTCTTTTATGGTCAATATTGTGGCCTTCTTCATCATCCTGCTCTGCGCGATCACACTCTTTCAGAATGGTATCCGGATTGAAACGGCCAAGGATGCGGCTCTGGCCCTGGCGCCGTTGGCCGGGAAATACTGTGCCCTGCTTTTTGCTTTCGGTCTATTGAATGCGTCCCTCTTTGCCGCGTCCATTCTGCCACTCTCCACCTCTTATACAATCTGTGAGGCCTTTGGCTGGGAATCAAGCCTGAACCACAAGTTTGTTGAGGCGCCTCAGTTTTACGGCCTGTATACCTTGATGATCTTCCTGGGCGCCGGGATCATCCTGTTCCCGAACATGCCCTTGATATCCATCATGTACTACTCGCAGGTCCTCAATGGCATGATGCTTCCCTTTATCCTGATTTTCATGCTTCTGCTGATCAATGACCGGCGGATTATGGGCGATTATGTCAATGGCCGTTTCATGAACGTCATCACCTGGTCGACGGTTATCTTTTTGATCCTGCTTTCGGGCACCATGGTGATCACTTCCCTAATCCAATAGAATCCGGTTACAGGGTTCATCCAGCCGGATATTGAACATCCAACCACTTAACGGACCAGTCTTCCCAGTCTGCTCCAGCGGACGTTGTGATCCTCCCTGTTCCACGACCAGTACATGATGAAGGCCTTTCCCAGAACATCCTTCAGGTCCACCACGCCCCAGAACCGGCTGTCATAGCTCTGATCCCGGTTATCTCCCATCGTAAAAACGGCGCCTTTCGGAACGGTCATCGGTCCAAAGTTGTCACGGGGTTGGATGGTCCCGGGAATGATAAAATCATCCACATAAACACCATGGGTGTCCTGAAAAGGCAAGCCATTCAAAAAAATCTTCTTGTTCCGGATTTCAATCGTATCGCCCCCTACGCCGATAACCCGCTTGATGAAATCCTTGGATCGGTCCTCAGGATAGATGAAGACAATGACATCACCCCGCTTTGGTTCACTGATGGAGATCAAATTTTTTCGGATAAACGGAATTTTGACGCCATAAATAAATTTGTTCACCAGAATATGATCACCAATCAAAAGGGTTGGCTTCATGGAACCGGAAGGAATTTTAAAGGCCTGAACAATAAAGGTCCTGATAAAAAAGGCGATCAGAATGGCAATGATGATCGCCTCTGCATATTCTACAAATTTAGATTTCGATTTTATCATTCGGAAATTCCTTATGAGTAAATATGATATAAAGTAATCACGACCATCAAAATGGAAAGAAGTCCTTTGATCATGATACCCGTTATTCTCCCCAGGATCACTCCGTAACTTGCCCGGAAAGCCGGTTTCAACTTTCCCTGATTCATCAGCTCCACCAGAAATACCCCGGTGAACCCGCCTAAAAAAATCCCCAGCAAAGTCCCAATACCCAAGAAAAAGGGGGTCGCAAGCACAACACCGATCAGACTGCCGAATAAAGCGGCCCAGATCCCTTTTCTTGACGCTCCGAATCGGGCAGCCCCGATCATTCCCAATCCGAAGTCCAGCATTTCCGCCACAACGGCAATGACCATCAGGACAAGAATGACTTTAAATCCGATCGGCCCAAAACCAGTGACCAGAGCGTACAGGATCACATCGATCAGAATGATCACCGTCCCCGGCAGCCCAAATACGGTGACAAAAATGCCTGCGAACAGAAACAGAATAAAAACCGTCAGTCCGGCCGCTTCCAGGGGGGACAAAATTATTTTTTCCTCTTTCCCCGTAATGGCTTGATATTTTCAAACAACAACACGATCGGGATAGAAATAAAAATAGAGGAATAGGTCCCAAATACCACGCCCACCAGAAGTGCGAAAGCAAAGTCATGGATGACGGGTCCGCCAAAGGTATACAAGGCCAAAACTGCAAGGAAAACTGTGAAGGCCGTCAGGATTGTTCTGCTCAGGGTTTGATTAATACTCAGATTGATCACGTGTCGGAGCACATGTTTCGGGTCTTTCCTGACATTTTCTCTGATTCGGTCCAGCACCACAATGGTATCGTTAATAGAATACCCGATGATCGTAAAAAGCGCGGCCAGAATCGTTATGGTAAATTCTTTATTTAAAATGGAAAGGGCCCCCACGACAATGATCACATCATGAATGAGGGCAATAATCCCGCCAAGGGCATAACGGAACTCAAAGCGCCAGGAAATATAAGCCAGCATGGCGATCCAAGAAAGAATCACAGCGAGAATCGCCTTCTTCTGAAAGTTTTGCCCCACTTTTGCCCCGACCATTTCAACCCTTCGGACCTCATACGCCCCTTTACCAAAGGAAGCATCCAGTGGTTTTTCTACCTGATCGGACAGCATCTTGGATTCTGAGAAGGATTCGGCCGTTCTGATCAGAAATTCATTGGAGGCAAACTGCTGGATGATGCTGGTGGCCAGAGGTGTTGATTTTAAAGCGTTTCTGATTTTATCAGTGGTTGTATCTTGCTGAAATCTGATTTGAATCAAGGTACCACCGGCAAAATCGATACCCAGATTCAACCCTCCGTGCCAGATCACCGACGCGATACTCAAAAGGGTCAGCGTCACGGAAAAAATGATGGCGATTTTCATTTTTCCGACAAAATCAATGTTGATTCCAGGCTTGATAAACTCCATGAACGTCTCCTCTGTCTTATTCAGATTAAATACTTAACTTTTGAATTTTTCGGTTCCAGACGAAATAGTCGAAGACAATCCTTGTGACAAAAACAGCCGTAAACAAACTGGCAAGGAGACCAATGGTCAGCGTTACCGCAAATCCTTTCACCGGACCGGTCCCAAATGAAAAGAGGAACAGCGCGGCAACAATGGTCGTCACATGGGTATCAATAATGGTGATAAAAGCTTTCCCGTAACCAGCATCGATGGCGGCCCGGGCTGTTTTACCCAGGCGAAGTTCCTCCCTGACCCTTTCAAAGATCAGCACATTGGCATCAACGGCCATACCCACAGTCAGCAGTGTTCCTGCAATACCGGGAAGAGTCAGGGTTGCCTTGAAAGCGGCCAGGGTCCCCAAAATCAGGATCACATTGATGACCAGCGCCGTATCGGCAACCAGACCGGACAGTTTGTAATAAATAGCCATAAAGAGGACAACGAGAAGACTGCCAATCATGGTCGCCAGAATGCCCTGATCGATGGAGTCCTGTCCTAAGGAGGGACCAACCGTCCTTTCCTCGAGAATCTGAACGGGGGCCGGCAGGGCACCGGCACGCAACACGATGGCCAGATCACGGGCCTCTTCCATGGTGAAAGAACCGGTAATTTGAGCGTCACCGCCTGATATCTTTTCCTGAATGACCGGTGCAGAATGAACGGTGCCATCCAGAACAATCGCCAGACGCTTTTTCACATTTTCACCGGTAATCCGGTCAAAGTCCTTTGCCCCCTGGGCATTGAATTTCAAAGCCACATGGGGCTCGCCAAAACGGTCACTGATTTTTACCTGGGCACTTTCAAGAGAACTGCCGGTCAGAAGCGTTTTGCTCTTCAGCAGATAAGGCACATTCGTCCTGCGCCCCGTTTCCCTGTCCATGATGGAGCCGTAGGTGATCACACTGCCTTCCGGAACATGACCTTTCAGGGCCTCATCCATGCCATGCTCTTCATCAACCAGCTTGAACTCTAAAAGGGCTGTCTTTCCGATGAGATTTTTTGCCCTTGCGGAATCTTTGATACCGGGAAGCTGGATCACCATGCGGTCATTCCCCTCGGGAATAATATCCGGTTCGGTGACACCAAACTGATCAATGCGATTGCGGATTGTTTCAAGACTCTGCTCCACGGCAAGCTTTTTTAGCTCTTCCGCGCGCTTGTCCTTCATCTTCAGCAGAATCGTTTCTCTCCCGTCCTTTATTTCCGATGATGCCACGTCAAGGTCCGGATAATAATCCTTCAGCATTTTATCAAAAGCCACCCGGGAAGGAGTGTCCGGTAGTTCCAGCGTGATGGTGTTATTTTTCGTCCGCTCAATATTTCTGAAGCGGATTTTTTTATCCATCAGGTTTTCTCTCAGATCATTTGAGATTCTTTCCAGGGTGCTTTCTACCGCTTTCGCGGCATTAACCTCCAGAACAAGATGCGTTCCACCTTGAAGATCAAGCCCCAAACGGATTTTCTCCGCGGGCAGATATTTCTTCCATTGATCGGGAAGATCGGAGATTAGCGTAGGTGCCAGATAAACCAACGCGACAAGACAAACAGCCAAGACAATCGCTGCCCTGATTTGAATACTCTTTATCATGCTCGACCCCTTTCCAGGTTATTGCTTTTGTACTTTCTCAACGATGGCACCGATGAAACTTCTGGCTACTTTGATCCGCACCTTGTCGGCAATCTCGAGGGTCACCACCGTATCGGTCAGGGCCGTGACTTTCCCCTGAATTCCTCCTGTGGTCATGACGGTGTCGCCATGGGTCAGTTCTGCCAGCATTTTTTTCAGTTCCTTCTGCTTTTTCTGCTGCGGCAGGATCAAAAGAAAATAGAAAATACCGAAAAGGGCAGCCATCATGACAATGAAACTGATGTTCCCCCCGGCCGTCTCGTTTCCGCCGCCAAGGCCTCCCATAGCATAAGCTGTATCTGCAAACATGATTTCCTCCTTGCTTATTTAAGCGTCATGCGGTCAATAAGCCGCCGTGAGCTTAAAAATTTCTCTTTAAATTCCAAATACCGGTCTTCCCGGATGGCCTCCCGGATCCGCTCCATCAAACGCATGTAAAAACGTACATTATGAATGGTATTTAAAACCATAGCCAGGATCTCCTTGGCCATAAACAGGTGCCGGAGATAGGCCCGTGAATAGTTTCTACAAGTATAACAATCGCATAAACGATCGACGGGCAACGGATCATCACGGTAACGGGCGTGCTTTATAACAACCTTTTCATGATTTGTAAATAATAATCCGTTTCTCGCCGAACGGGTCGGGATCACACAATCAAAGAGATCAACGCCATGATCCACACAGGCGACGATATCTTCGGGCAGCCCGACTCCCATCAGGTATCTTGGTTTGTCAAAAGGAAGCAGTGGATTGATATTGACGACGGTATTCATCATGATTTCTTTGGGTTCCCCAACGCTCAACCCGCCCAGTGCGTAACCGTCAAAATTGATCTCAACCAGTTTCTCGACACTTTTTTTTCTGAGGTCAGGATACATCCCGCCCTGAACAATCCCGAAGAGCGCCTGTTCGCTGTTTTTCGCTGCCTTCTTACTGCGGACAGCCCACTGAAGGGTCAGGTCGAGAGATTTTTCGGCCTCCCGTAACGTTACCGGATAAGGAGTGCACTCATCCAGACACATCACAATATCGGATCCGAGGGCCTCCTGGATGGATACAGCGATCTCAGGACTGATAAAATGTCTGGATCCGTCGATATGGGATTGAAACAGAACGCCTGCTTCGGTAATTTTCCTCAACGCACCGAGACTATAAACCTGAAAACCGCCACTGTCCGTTAGGATCGGCTTGTCCCAATGCATAAAATGATGCAGGCCGCCCAGATCCCGGATGAGCTGATGCCCCGGCCGCAGATAGAGATGATAAGTGTTGCCGAGAATCATCTCCACTCCAAGTTCCGAGAGTGTTTCGGGCAACAGGGCTTTCACCGTACCCTGTGTACCCACGGGCATGAAAACCGGTGTCTGCACCTCACCGTGGCTCGTCATGATCCTCCCGAGCCGGGCTCCGGATTGGATATCCTTCTTTAACACCTCAAAATGAAAACTCATTCAATTCCTGATTCTCTAAAGTTATGACCTCTGCTTCATGACGATCAAAAGCTTAACCTGTAGAAAGGGATCGTCAGCGGCAAATCAAATGTTTTTCGCTCCTGAGTGTGTAAAAAAATAACACTTTAGCCTTCATCATGATTTTCTCTTAACATCATGGAAGCGAAAAAGATTCTTGAGACGCGGCAAATCCATTTTTCACAGTTCTCTATAATATCAGCATGCAATCCCCGTAACTGTAAAAGCGGTAACGGTTTTCGATCGCCTGTCGATAGGCCCTTTGCATCAGATCCCTGCCAGCAAAAGTGCAGACAAGCAGAAACAGCGATGACATGGGCAGATGAAAATTGGTGAGCAGCGCCTGGATGCGCTTGAACCGGTAACCGGGGTAGATATAAAGTCGCGTCCATGCCGAACCGGCGTTCACCCTGCCCTGTTCATCCACTGCGGATTCAATCACCCTCGCAGAGGTCGTTCCCACGGCAATAATCCTTCTCGCCCGATTAATTTTTTCCGCCGATGCCTCTTCAATCTGGAAAAACTCTGCCTCCATGACATGATCTTCAACAGAGGTTGTTTCAATCGGAAGGAAGGTCCCGTAACCGACATGCAGGGTCACCGGCGCAATTTCGATCCCCTGGTTTTTGAGCACCGCCAGGACTTCCTCGGAAAAATGCAGCCCTGCGGTTGGCGCCGCGACCGATCCAGGTCGTCTGGCATAAATGGTCTGATATCGCTGGATATCTTCAAGGGGATGAGAGCTGCTCTTCTTTCTTTTGATGTAGGGCGGCAGGGGGGCGCTGCCATATCGCTCCAGAAAATGGGCAAAGGGAATCGTCATGGCAAAGTCGAGAAGCCATTTTTTATCTGATCGGCGTTCAATAACCCGGGCCTCGCATCCCGCCTCAAACACGATCCGGGTACCGATGGAAACTCTTTTTGCCGGTTTGAGCAGGACTTCCCAAGTCTGCGTTAAAGGTGTCTCACTGGTGATCCTGGAGAGCAAGAGAATGTCAATAACACCTCCCGTTTCTTTCTTCCCGATGAGCCTGGCGGGAATGACCTTTGAATCGTTGATGACCAGAACATCTCCATTTTTCAGAAAGGACGGCAGATGATAAAAATGATCATGCTGAATAGATGCCGTTCGCCGGTTGACCACCATCATGCGGGAGCGGGACCTTTCCTCGCAAGGATTCTGGGCAATCCGTTCCTCCGGCAGATGATAGTTGAACTCCTCCAGATTCATCTCAGGTTCTTCCCAGATAGACAAGAAATAATCCTGCCACGATGGCGGCAAATCCAAGCATCCTCAACGTCGTATCGGGAATTTCGGTAACTTTGACCAGATAGGCCTTGATCCTATCAGGAAAGGCGAAATAGGGAAGACCCTCGACAATGAACACCATACCCAGGATGCACAGAAAAAAATCCATATTACCCCTTTTCCCTCGCCTTGCATTCATCCCACAGGCGATCCATTTCTTCCCGTGAAACCTGACCGGGTGTTTTTCCCTGTATGGCCAGCTTGCTTTCCATATAGGAAAATCGGTCTGAAAACTTCTGATTGGCCCGGCGCAGCGCATCATCAGCGTTGACATCCGCAAAACGGCTGAGGTTGACCAGCGAGAACAGCAGATCACCCATCTCTTCCCGAACCTTCTCCGGTTGGTTGTCCTTCAGGGCGGCCTTCAGTTCACGAAGTTCTTCTTCAACCTTGACAAGAACATCTTCTGTCACGGACCAGTCAAAACCCACCCGGGAAGCTCTTTCCGTTATTTTCTGTGCCCTGAGCAACGAGGGCAGCGACCGGGGAATTCCGTCAAGAAGACCCGCCGGGTGATGCTTGTTCTCCAGATTCTCTTTAATGTCTTTCCAGTTGGCCTTGATTTCATCGACATCCCGGACTTTTCGGTCACCAAAAACGTGCGGGTGACGCCGGACCATTTTTTCGGCAGCATCATTCATCACATCGGCCAGAGTGAATTCTCTGCTTTCCTCCGCCATGACCACCAAAAAAAGGATCTGAAAAAGGAGATCACCCAGTTCCTCCCGCAGGGCCGGAACCACGGCACTGTCGATCGCATCGATCACCTCGTAGGCCTCATCGATCAAATAGCGCCCGATATCCTGTTTTTTTTGTTGTCGATCCCATAGACATCCTTCGGGAGACCTCAATTTTCTGATGATCTCCAACAGTGTCTGCAGGGCTTTTAAAACTTGCAAAGGTGGTTTTGTCAAGGTATGATCCGCCAGTTTTTTCTTGCACCGGCTTAGTAACACATTCAAAAGGCTGTGACAACGAATTCTGAACAAGATTTCTACAGAATCCTTTCAAGCTTACCGAAGTGCTAACCCTGTAAGGGATAGGTTGCCATGGATGTGAAACGTGATTACTATGAGGACATTCAACTGCTTGAAAGCAAGGTGGTTCTCCTCTGGTCGGCTGCTTTCCTTATCTTTACTTTTTACCTGGCCCGGGTGGAAAATATTCGACAATTCAGAATTCTTGACAAGAAGCTCCATACCGAGGATGAGGAGGTCACACCGACGATGAAAGTGAAGCGCAAATCGATTAACGCACAGTATAAAGATTTGATTGAATCCATGTACCGAGAGTGAATAACATAGCGATAACCATACAACTAAAAATACTTGACAGCCCGCCTTCTTTCATATAGGAAATCATCGTTTTAAGGTTCAATCTCAGTCTTACGCAAAGTTCTTGCGCCTGAAGGAGATCAGCCAATCCCATCAATACAAACACCTGTATGGTTTTCACGGCATGCATTTAAAGATGTTTGTAAAGTGAATTCAGCGCAACCATGATGGATTCTTGGAGAAGCCATCAGAAATAAAATGATCAGTTTTTCATTAAAAATTTAGGAGGAGGGTGACATGGCAGAAGATGAAAAAAAACCAAGGTTATCAAGAGCTGAAAGGTTGGAAAAAGAACGAGAAACCAACCTGAAACATTGGGAAGAGCAGGACGCCGTTCTGCTGAAGCATCGTGAAGAAGCCTACGACATTGGTGGTGCGGCTCAGGCGGCAAGACTGGCCAAGCAGGGCAAAAAACCGATGCGCGACCTCGTCAAAATGCTGATCGATCCGGGAACAGACTTCTATGAGCTGGGCTTGGATGCGGGCTACGACATTGGGAAGAAACTTCTCTACGGCGGCGAGATCTATGAATCGGAAAAGCGTGGCCACATCCCCGGCGGCGGCGTCATCACCGGTGTCGGCACGGTCATGGGCAAGGATTGTATGATTTTTGCCAATGAAAACCGCTATGCTGCGGGCACCTATTTCCCCATTACCCTGAAAAAACACATGCGCGCTCAGGCCATCGCAGAACAGTGTGAGCTGCCCTGCATCTACATCGCCGACTCCGGCGGTATCAACCTGCCTTTGCAGGTCGGCTGCTTTGCCGATGACGGACACTTCGGAACCATGTTTTACAATATGTGTCGCATGTCCGCCAAAGGAATCCGGCAGTACACGCTATCCACGGGTGGCAACACCGCCGGCGGGGCCTATATCGTTTACCTGGCAAGCGAATCCATTATGATCGAGAAAATGGCTTACGCCTTTCTGGCCGGCCCCCCCATGGTCAAATCGGCCATCGGTGAAACCGTTTCCCCGGAAGATTTGGGTGGTGCCTATGTCCACACCCAGCATTCCGGCGGCTGCGATCATATCGTCCGAACCCAGGAAGAGGGAATTGAAAAACTCCGCGCCATGATGGAATTTGAACCCCGTCAGACTATCCATATCGATCGCCGGGAGACCCGGGCACCCAAGTTCGACTTTAAAGAGATGATGCGCGGCACACCCGTTGATACCTATCAGTACATCAACATCAAAGACACCATCAAATGTCTGGCTGATGACAGTTATTTTCATGAGTACAAACCCACCTATGGACCCGGCCGCGGTGATTCCATTGTTGCCGGTAAAATGTGGATGAAGGGCATCCCTGTCGGGGTTATCGCCTCCAATGCCAGTGGCGTCATTTACATCGACGCGGCCCGGAAGGCTACTGAGTGGATGATCCGCTGTGGAAACTCCAAACTTCCCGTCCTCTTCCTCCAGGGTTCACCCGGCTATATGGTCGGCAAAGCCGAAGAGTGGGGTGGTATCGGCAAATACGGTTCCGATATGGTCCGGGTCTGCACCTGCCTCGACACTCCTAAGGTTACCTATGTCATCGGTCCCGACCACGGCGCCGCCAACTACGGTATGTGCGGACGGGCCTTCAAACCAAGATTCGCCTTCACTAACATGAGAGGCCGCACCACCGTTATGTCCGGTGAGACGGCAGGTTTCATTGTGGAAACAGTCCGTCGAAAAAACATCATCGACAAAGGCGGTGCCGTCAATGAAGAAGAAATGGCCAAATTCCGCCAGATGATGAGAGATCGCTATGACTCAGAAGGTCATCCTTTCTATACGGGATCTCTGATTTTCCACGACGGTGTTGTTGCTTTCAGCGAAGCCCGCGACAAGATCGCCCGGGCTTTTGAACTTGCACTCCATGTCCCCATCAAAGAGTCTTACTGGGGAGATCTGAAGGTTTGATTTTTAAAGATTTTAGAAAGGAGAAATCAATATGGCTGATATATTGCTGCAGGAAAGAACCGATGATGGTATCCTGATTCTCACGTTGAATCGACCGGATGCCATGAACTGCTTTAATTTTGATCTCCTTGCGGTGTTGGCAGACATCATCAAGGAGTGCAATTTCGATATGGATCTCCGCTGCATCATCATCACCGGCGCGAAAGCCGGCGACGATCCCAAGAAATGGTCCTTTTCCACGGGTGCTGACCTGAAAGAGAGAAGGACGCTGACTCAGGATCAGGTCCGCCGGTTTATCTTTACGATTCGGAACACCTTTACAGCCGTGGAGCAGGTCCGCGTACCGGTCATCGCCGCCATTAATGGCTTTGCCTTTGGTGGTGGCACAGAACTGGCGTTAGCCTGCGACATCCGGATCGCCTCTTCCAACGTCCTGATGGGCTTAACGGAAACCAGTTTGGCCATTATCCCCGGCGCTGGTGGGACGCAAAGACTTCCTAGAATCGTTGGTGTTGCCAAAGCTAAGGAATTGATCTATACGGCCAGACGGTTCAATGCGCAAACGGCGCTGGATATCGGCCTGGTCAGCAAGGTCGCTGAGCCGGATAAGCTTTTGGACGTGGCGCTTGAGTTGGCGAGAGAAATCGCGAAGAATGGTCCCATCGGGGTGGCCCAGGCCAAATTCGCCCTCAATTACGGCTCGGAGGCCAGTCTTGGTGTAGCGCTGCCTCTGGAATCCAAAGCCTATGAAGTCACGATTCCCACGAAGGATCGTCTGGAAGCCCTGGCAGCTTTTGCCGAGAAAAGAAAACCAGTATTTAAAGGTGAATAAAAAAAGACAATATTAATATGAGGAGGATGTAGTTTATGGCAACAGAGTATGATCTTTGGAAAATTTTCCCAAGGATGCCGAAGAAGGTCGATATCGGAGATATCACGATCCGGGATGGTTTCCAGCACTGCGAAAAATTTATTTCGACACAAGCCAAGATTTTCTATGGTCAGGAAATGATCCTGGCAGGGGCTAAGGAGATTGAGGTCACCAATCTGGGCAGTCCCGAAGGGATTCCCCAGTTTAAAGATGCGGAAGAGGTCCTGACAGCCATGCGGAGCGACGGCTTTAAAAAGCGCTGTGCGCGGGCCGGGATCAATTACGATGAAATTGTCATGACGGCCGTTTCCATCCGAGAACCTGCCGTTGACCGGGCCATTGAGTTGAAGAAGCGGGGCATCGGTCCCGACCGCATTCTGATGATGGTTTCCACTGATCCGGAGCACCATTTCGCCAACTCCGGCACAACCCTGACCCAATACTGGAAGGAAGCCGAACGGTGCATTAAAAAGGCAACCGGCGCTGGGATCAAGATGTGCGGTACCGTCAGCACGATCTGGGGGAGCCCCATCAGCGGCGCAACCAAGTTGCAGGACGCCGTGGAGTTCACGAAGCGCTGGTTCCAGATCGGTGCCCATGACATCGAGCATGCCGACCATGACGGGTCCGCCAATGCGGCGGATGTTTATCGCTACTGTTCAATGATTCTTGACGCCATGCCGAATCCCGAGGGACACCTGCTCCATCTTCATGAGACGAAGCGGATCGCCTCCTCATCCATCCTAGCAGCGCTGCAAGCTGGTTTCACCCGATTTGAAGGCACCTTGGGCGGGTTGGGCGGTCAGCCGGCCAACTTTCTCGATGACAGCCCAATCCGTGGCACCGGTGAGTACTACTATGATGATCCCCGTTTCGTTGGCTTGATCACCATAGAAGATCTCTTGGTCCAAATCGATGAACTCGGAATCGAGCACGGCTACGATGTGGACCGCGTCCTGTGGCTGGGCCGAAAGATGGAGAAGACCATCGGCATGCGGCTTCGATCGGAAGCCATCTACAACGGCCGGACAGCCAAGGCGGGGCATATGAAGTTTGCCCGCCCCGGTTTGAAGAAGCTGATTGAGAAAGTGGGTGAAAAGCCCGGCCAGAGCGTTCCGGCCGAGTGGTCGCCCAGCGCGATTGTACCAGAGAAATGGGGTCCCGCAGATCCGATTTGGAAAAAATAAATTAAGTTATGGCTGTTCTGACAGGGGGAGGCTCAACCTCCCTCTGTTATCTTTGAATCAGTTAATATTAGGCATGGACATTCCCATGCTCAGAAGCGCAAAATTCTAAAGGAGGTTTAGTAAAATGGCAATAGACGTCGTAGCCCCAATGCCCGGAACGATTGCGGAAATCCTGGTCGATGTTGGTGATTCCGTCAATGCAGATGATGAATTGATTATTCTCGAGGCCATGAAGATGGAAAACCCGGTTCTGGCGCCATCCAGTGGAAAAGTCGCGAAAATCAACGTCAGTGAAAAGGATAAGGTTGATACCAACCAGGTCCTGGTTGTGCTTGAGTAGAAGATCCTGTCAGGTGACATAAGAATGCCGGATTCTCTCTGGAGGATCCGGCATTCTTATGTTTTACATCACCAAGAAGAAAAATGGTTCACGAGCGGCGGATCAAATGTTTTTCGCCNNTCTCGAAAAGTTTCATCAAGATTATTTCAGCGGCCACTCCCCTCTTTCCTTGAGGACGTCCCGATAGATTTCCAGGGCCTCATTCACAGCCGGCATCCCCGCATAGGTGGCGACCTGGAAGAAGATCTCTGCCAGTTTTTTAGGATCGCATCCGACGTTGAGTGCCGCATTGACATGAAGCTTTAATTCGCCCGTGGCCCTCAATGCAGCCAGCATGGCACAGGCGACCATCTGTCTTTCCGGCAAGGTCAATACGGTTCGCGAATAGAGATTCCCCGTAATAAACTTCGAAAAGTCGTTCGCCAGATCTTTGTCGAATTCCCGCCACATCAGATAAGGGGGGTCCATCTTCATCCCGGCACTAAAAAGTTTTTTTGCCGTTTCCTGTGTTCTTTTGACAACGTCATCACTCATAAGTTACGATTACTCCTTTCTCAATGATCTATATTTGAATCCATTTATTTATTTTGTGATAAAAATATCCCGGTCCCGGTCCTGAAAAAAGACTTGCTGATATTTTCCCTTACCGGTTTTTTTAAAGACCTCCTCACCCGCCTGGCGGCAGGCAGGACAGTTCTGCCCGGGAACAATCACAGCAAAGATTCTCACGCCGGTATCCGCCATGGAGTCAATCGTCACCAGTCCACCGCAATCCTCGCAGATGCGGACGGTTTCCTCCTGCTGTTCGCTGATGCCGTCCGTATCATAAAAAATGCTTTTTCGTCTCCGGATATACTGGGCGTCCCCCACTAACTTGGCTTTCAGGGTGTCCCGTTTTTTCCACATCCGGAAAATTTCCGCCGCATCTTTTTCAATCTTGCGGAGGATTTCATCGGATTCCCTGAGCGAAAGCGGATCATAGTCCGGTTCTTTCACATGACTGTAGTCCATCCCGGCCATGGCCAGAATGATCCCCACGTTGACATAGGGAAGCGCCTTTTCAATGGAGTAGCCGCCTTCCAGAACGGCAATATCCGGCGAAAGCCGGTCATTCAGGGTGGCGTATCCCTGGGCGCTGAAGCGCATATTGGTGATCGGATCGGTATAGTGATTATCCTGCCCGGCGGAGTTGATGATCAGGTCCGGTTTGAACTCATCCAGAATGGGAAGGATCACCTGATCCAGGACATAGAGGAACCCGCGATCGGATGTTCGGGGCGGCAGGGGAATGTTCACAGTCATACCCAAGGCGTTGGGTCCTCCAAATTCGTCGTGGAAACCGGAGCCCGGGTAAAGGGTCCGTCCGTCCTGATGGATCGAAATAAACAGCGTATTGGGGTCATGCCAGTAAATGTCCTGAGTACCGTCCCCATGATGACAGTCCGTATCGACAACAGCAACCCGTTTCGGTCCATAAACCTTTCGGATGTACTCAATCATGATGGCTTCAATATTGACATTGCAGAAGCCGCGAGCACCATGAACCACGCGCATGGCATGATGACCGGGAGGTCTGACGAGGGCGAAGGCATTATCCACTTCTCTTTTAAGGACCTTGTCGGCCGCCGTGATGGCGCCACCCGCCGAGATCAGATGAGATTCGGTGACGACATGCATCGCATCGGGCACGCATATATGAATGCGGTTGATATCTTCTGTAGTGGCCAGACCCGGTTTGAATTCAACGATATTATCAGCATCCAGGAGACCTTCTTCAATGACTTGATCCTGCGTATAGAGGAGTCTTTCTTCCCGCTCCGGGTGCGTGGGTGAAATAGCCCAGTCAAAGGCGGGGAAAAAGACCAATCCGGTTTTTTTCTGCTTTTTTGTCATCGGAATGCTCCTGCCTTGAAACCCGATATCAATCCGGGTTTCACCTGCAACTTGACCCTGATATTTTTACCGGTGGTATAAAACTGTTTGATCATATTAAACTCTTGATTTTCAATAACTTCCATCTCGATATCCTCTTCTGCTGCCCCCATTTTGATGGCCTTCTCCCGAAGCTTCTCCCGACCGATTCTGATGGCATCCTCCCTCCCAAAGTGGGACGGAATCGCAGTCTGATATCCATCTTCAGCGATTGTCAGTATTTTCTGTTCTGTATCAGCCAGGATGGTTAATTCAGCCGTTGTCCTGGCCAGTGCGGCTCCGATGGCATTCGCCACTTCCGCATGTTCAGGAATAAAAACAGGACAATTCAGCAACTGACCCAGATAGGGAGCCATGGGCTCTGCCGGACCGCCAACCACATGAAGGGTTTTCGGATTCAATTTCTTTCCGTCCAGCATTTCATGGATGGTATACACCGGCTGGTTATTGATTTCTTCAATCACTCTCTTGATCTGCGAAACAATGGTCTGGCAGGCCTGATCAAAGATTCTTTTTGCGGCTTCTTCAATGGGGCTGTGCATTTTCTCGGCAATCGTCATAATCGCGGCGACTGCTTTTTCCCTATCCCCGATACGGGTCAGACCCAGGACAATCATGGCATCGGTCGGTGTCGGGCATTGTCCCTCAAAGGCAGCGGCCGGTCCTTCCCGGTCCGGGCCAATGGTCAGCTTTTCATTATCAAAACGGACACAACTGTCACCCCCAAGACCGATCGACTTCGTACGAAGTCCCCGGATCAACGTTTTATGCTCATCAATCCGGACACCAAAGGCTTCCAGGAGAGGCACACCATCCGCAAAAATGGCAATGTCCGTCGTCGTNNGGACCGGACAGGATCGTCTGCACCGGAAATTCAAGAGACTGAGTAATATCGAATGTACCCCCGTCGGCCTTGAGGATATAAATCGGGACAGAGATGCCCTGATGGCGGACGAAAGTCAGGACCTCTTGAACGAATCTGCCGTATAGCTTAGATACGGCAGCATTCAGGTAGGTGGTAGCTATCCGTCGGGGAAAGTTAAGATGTCCGGACATCCGATGACCAAGGGAAATCTGCGTGAGGTCATCCTTTAAAAAGTCCCTGATTTGGAGCTCCTGACGCGGATTTCGAGTGGAGAATTTCCCGACAATGCCTACATTTTCAATGCCGTCGGCCTTGAAATATTTTTTGATCTGCAGCACCTCGGTTTCATCAACCTTTGAAACTTCCATGCCGCGATGATTGACATATCCCGAGACAAAATGGACATCCTTCTCAAGGGTCAGCTGGGACGGATGAACACCGGGGCCACTCGCCAAAACCATGCCGACCCGGTCTGTTTTGCGCTGCACGATGGCATTGGTGGAAATCGTGGTACTGAGGACAACCCGCTCCAGTTGTTCAGGATTTTCATCACCCAACAGGACACCGGTGACATTCAGGAGAGAATGTACTAAATTTTTTGCATCGGTGGAAACTTTTGCTTTTCTTTTTATCCCGCCATGATCAATCAGCACGGCGTCAGTATGCGTTCCACCCACATCAATGCCCAGGATCATTCTCTCCCCCTGTAACCTGGAATATTTTCAACTTTAGGCCTTATATCTTGATAAATTTATCTTGACAAGGCAAAAAAAAAGCGTATGTTCTCTTGTCAATCCGGGCAATCAAATTGCCCATAGGTATTTAAAATCATTGAAAGGAGGTGACAAATTGATGAAAAAGGTCTTCGCTATCATTCTATCCCTGCTTTTCTTCGTGACATTTTCATTTGCAGTGGTTGGCTGCAAAAAGGCAGAAGAGCAGAAGCCGGCCGAACCCCCGAAGGTTGCGGCACCGGCACCGGCACCGGCACCTGGCGCACCGGGCGCACCTGGAGCAACTGGAACACCTGGAGAAAAGGGCGCACCTGGCGCACCTGGAGCACCTGGACAACCTGGACAACCTGGACAACCTGGACAACCAGGAGTACCGGCACCGGCAGCAAAGTAATCATAGAAAACATTTAGGGAAAACTGACCGAGCATTTGATTCTTGAAATGCTCGGTTTGTTTTTTTTGAATCATGCATTTTCATTTACATTTCGGTAAAAATATGTAGAATGATCTTCTAGAGTGCTGCATATTGAAGGATTAGCGATCTATAATAAGGAGGTGTCACCATGTCAGACAACAGAGGCAGTGATTTCATAAAGGGTTTATTCATCGGGGGACTGATGGGTGCGGTTCTGGGTATCCTTTATGCCCCGAAAAGCGGTAAGGAAACGCGCGAGGACATCGCCAGAAAGGCTGATGAGCTGATCACCAAGGCTAAAGAAGAATACGAACAAACCCTGGAAAAAAGTAAAAGGGCTTATGAATCAGCCGTCCAGCGCTTGAAAGAAATGGAGATGACGGCAAAAGAAAAGGTCGGGGAAGTGGAAAGCAGGGTTGAAGAGCTGAGAGAACGTGGCAAAGAAACTTTCCAGGATGGCAAAAGTCGCCTGAAAAGGGCGATCGATGCCGGGGTAGAAGCTTTTAAAGAGGAAAAAGAGAAAAACGCTTAGAAAATATTCCCTATAAGGAGAGGGCCCATGTTACTGGAGATCGGTATTTTTATTCTGAGCATCGCATTCCTTCTGCTTGCCCTCTTCTCGATCCCGTCCCTGTTGCAGCTTCGCAAGACGGCGGAGACCATTGCCGACACCCTGAAAACACTGAACCAGAATCTCCCCGCCATTCTGAGAAACCTGGAGGAGATGACCACACAGCTCAACCAGACCACCCTGACCGTCCATCGTCAGATTGACGGTTTTTCTTATCAAATGAAAAGATTACAGCATACCCTCGGCTTCTTTGCGGATGTGCTTCAGATTCTTCAGGGTTCCATCAGGCTTCCCTTTCTCAATACGTTAACAAACCTGACGGCAGTGGTTAGAGGCTTCCGTGTTTTTCTGCATGTCTTTAACGAAAAACGTTCATCCCGTTTTATACAACAATAGTCCTTTTCTTCATCACGAATGGACAGCAGAATGTCTTAAATTTTATCCCCCTCCATCTACCACTTCAGAAACATCCGGGATGCTCGACCCACAGGTTCATATATTTGTCATGAAGGAAATCTTCTGTTTACTCTTCTTGTGACATGAAGAGCGGAAGTATAAAAAGTAATGGAAATTTGAATGAAAAAGGTGTAAGCGGTGCGAAGGATGCGAGCGATGTGGATTATGTTTTTCACGACAGACGGAGGTTTCAATGAAGCAAAAAATGAATAGGATAGCCTTATTATTTATTTATTCTTTTTTTATTATAGTTCTGATTGGTTTGCCTGGTAACAGACCCGCCGCGGCATTAGACCGGCAATCCTACAAGAATTTGAAACTATTCAACGAAATTCTTGATATGGTTCAAAAAAATTATGTGGAACCCGTCGAACAAAAAACCCTGATTCAGGGGGCTATCAATGGCATGATGAAATCCCTTGACCCCCACAGCAGTTTCATGACTCAGGACATGTACAAAGAATTGGAAGTCGAAACGCGGGGAAGCTTCGGCGGGATTGGCATCGAAATTACCATTCTTAAAGATGTCCTTACGGTCGTTTCGCCGATTGAAGACACACCCGCTTTCCAGGCCGGCATTAAAGCAGGAGATCAGATCATCAAAATAGACGGCCAATCCACCAAAGACATCACGATCGTGGAAGCGGTCAAAAAGCTGCGTGGGCCAAAGGATACCAACGTAACGCTGACCATCATGCGGGAAAGCATGGTCAAACCAAAAGATTTCGTCATGACGCGAAATATCATCAAAATAAGGAGCATTAAGTCAAAGATGTACGATGAGAAAATCGGTTATATCCGGATTGCCTCATTTCAGGAAAAAGCAGTGGAAGACTTACGGAAGGCACTTTATGAGATGAACACCCCTGCGAATCCATTAAAGGGACTTATCCTCGATTTGAGGAATAATCCAGGCGGCCTTTTGAATCAAGCCGTGGAAATTTCAGATCTCTTTCTGAAATCAGGCACCATCGTATCCACCAAGGGAAGAATGAAAAACCTTGAAAATAAATTTATCGCCAGGGACAACGGTGACGAGCCGGTATGTCCTATGGTCGTCCTGGTCAACGAGGGAACAGCCAGCGCTGCGGAAATTGTATCGGGAGCGCTGCAAGACAACCGTCGGGCCGTGATTATCGGCACACAGACATTCGGTAAGGGTTCCGTGCAGACCGTCATTCCCCTTGAAGACGGATCCGCTTTGAAATTAACCACGGCTAAATATTATACTCCGAATGGTCGATCGATTCAGGCGGAGGGCATTACACCGGACATCATCATCAAATATGTAAAGCCATCCGATGAAAAGGAATTGCAGGATGAACGGATCAGAGAACGCGACCTGAAAGGACATATCAAGTCTTCAAAAGAGAACGGAAACGGATCAAAGTCGGAAGAACCGGTGGTTAAAAAGGATTCTGACGAGCCAACCCAGGACAATCAACTGAAACAGGCTATTGATATTTTGAAAAGCTGGGATATCTTGCAAAGAAAGACGAAAATTTGACGGGTTACAGCATGTGAATAAGAAAAGGCGCAGCCGGTACAGAAAAGGCTTCCTTATATGTTTTTTGGCCATCATCAGTGCTTTAGCGATTCTATATATCCTTCACAGCGACAAATCAAAAAGGATTGCTGGGGAAGGATTGGAGAGGGAGGATGAATTAAAGCGCACGGCTCACAGGATTTATAGAAGCCCTGATTTGCAGAAAAAACCAGCAACCCCTGAGCTCATTTCTCCCGCAAAAAAGAAAATCGCCATTATCATTGATGATATCGGTTGTGATCTGGCACCGGTAAGAGAACTCCTGAGCGTTGATGCGCCGATTGCTTTTTCGATTCTGCCTTACTGTCCTTACTCGCTGGAGGCCTCGGAAATGATANNTCAGACAGCAAATGGAAAAGGATATTCATAACGTCCATTATATAAAAGGCGTCAATAATCATATGGGTTCAAAATTTATGGAAGACGAAGGAAAGCTGTCCGTCGTTTTGAGCTATCTGAAGGAGAAGGATTTTTACTTCGTTGACAGTCGGACAACCGCTCATTCAAAAGGGCAGGAAGTGTCCAAAAAAATCGGGCTACGTTTTTTATCCAGAGACGTTTTCATTGATAATAATCAGGATTACACTTTCATCCTTGACACATTGAACCATCTTTCTGAAAAAAAGGATCCCCAAAATAAAGATCCCTTTTTGATTATCGGGCATCCCTATCCGAGCACCATTGAGGCATTAAAGAAAGCCATCCCCCATTTGAAGGCAAAAGGCATCGATATTGTCCCGGTTTCAGAAATGATTGACATCGCAGCAAGAAAGAACAAATTCTCATTCAGGGGTGCTCTCTTCAATTGATGCGCATGAAACTTGTAAAGCCTATATTGACAATCGGACTCGCATTTCTCCTGAGCGGATGTATCGCCCACCCGGCGCAGAAGAATGATGGGGTTATTTCTGTAAACACCGAGGTATCCGCCTTCCAGGCCAGTTACCATTATTCCCTGGGGGTTCTGCTTTTACTGGATGAAAAGTCCGGGGAAGCCGTGAGTGAGTTTGAAACGGCGCTTCGTTATGATCCGAAATCCACGTCTTTAGTGGCGGAATTAGCGGTCCTGTACAATGAAAAAGGTGAAATCAAGAAGTCCATTGAACTTTTAGACAATGCGCTTGTGAATCATCCCCGTGATGCCGAACTTCATTTCCTTCTGGCCGGCGCATATATCAATCTGAAAGATTTCAAAAATGCCATCGCAGAATACAGAAAAGTCATCGAACTGGATCCCAAAAATGTCACAGCCTATTTATATCTCGGCACGCTTTACGCAGATCAGAAAAATTATGATCAGTCCATGGAGACGTTCAGGAAGGTGATATCTCTCGACCCTGATGATCCCATGGGTTATTACTATCTCGCCAAGATACTCGTTGAATTAAAGCGATATGGTGAAGCAGAAACGGCGTTGAAAAAATCTTTGGCCATAAAACCATCCTTTGAGCCCACCGTCATTGATCTGGGCTTCCTTTATCAAAAACAAAAGAAGAACGCCCTCGCCATAGATCTTTACAGAAACTTTATCACGCTTTATCCGGCGACGATTAAAGTTAGAATCAGGATGGGAGATATCCTTCTGAAAGAAAAACGGTTTGATGAAGCGGATCGGGAATTAAAAGCGATCCTGATTCAGAATCCCGTGAATCAGGAACTTTTGTTGACGATTGGAGTCATGTACCTGGAAGCGGATCGGCTGGGGCAGGCTATCGCATTGTTTTCGAACTATCTCAAGACACATCCGGAAGACCAGAAAGTCAGATTTTTCCTGGCATCCGCTTATGAAGAAAGAAAGCTGTCCGGTCACGCCCTGGACGCTTTTAAAATGATCCCCCCGGATTCAGAATTTTATATCAATGCCCAGATCCATGTCGGCACTATTTTGAAAAAAGAGAAAAAAATTGATGAGGCAATCAAAACATTAATTCTCGCCATTTCACAAAAAAGACAACCTGGCGATTATCTATACATCTTGCTGGCTACGCTTTATGAAGACAATAAAAATATTTCGGAATCCGAGAAGGTTCTCAAGGAAGGTCTTTCCGTCTCTCCCAAAAGCCTGGATATCCTCTATAGTCTTGGCGTCCTGTATGAAAAAACGGACCGTTTCGAAGAGGGTATTCGACAGATGAAGCTGATTCTGGAGTTAGACCCGGATCATGCGGATTCCCTGAACTTCATTGGTTACAGCTATGCCGAGAGGGGCATCCATCTCCGTGAGGCCGAGGAAATGATCAAAAAAGCCCTTACATTGAAACCAGGCAACGCTTATATCATTGATAGTCTGGGTTGGGTTTACTTCAAACAGAATAAGATGGATCAGGCCATAAAATACTTGAAAGAGGCGACCAGCCTTATGCCCGATGACGCGGCAATTACTGAACATCTGGGTGATGTCTATGTTCAAACAGGTCGTTTTCGAGAAGCTCTGGATATTTATAAAAGATCTCTACAACTTAATCCCGATAAGGAAACCCTGCAAAAGAAAATCAGCGACCTTTTAAAGAAAAACAACCCCTGACCGATCGCGTCGTTTACATCGGGTGAAATTCACAGGAAAGGATCACATCCGAACATGTTGAAGTCCATGAACCGGAGGCGTATCAAAAAGTATCTCCTGATCATCCTTTTTATTTTCAGCCAAAGCACCCTTTTTGCCGGCTGTGCATCTGACAAAGCTTCCATCAGCCAATCAGCCATTGAATTTTCTTCACCGGAAGCAGCATTGACTGAAATCGCAAAAAAAGTCCCTATCGAACACACAGTGAAGTCCATCGCTTCCATTCAGATGACCACCAAAAACGGAAGCTTTCCCCTGAAATTGGCCATGATGCTTAAAAGACCTTCCCTCATGAGAGTTGAAGCCATTCCCATTCTGGGTCCACCCAACTTCTTCCTCTCCATTCATGAAAATCACCTGAAGGTGTTCCTGCCCGATAAAAATGAATTTTATATGGGTCATGCGACCCCAGAGAATATGGCCCTTTTTTTACCTCTCCGCGTTGACGTGGAAAGCATGGTCTCCCTCCTGATGGGATCCTATCCCATCATAAACGGACGAAATCGGTCTCTCAGGGGATTCCCGGAAAAAGACCTATACCGCATTGACATCCACATCGAAGGAAAGCGAATCCAGTCCCTATGGATTCGTCTGACAGACGGTTGTTTAGCCGGGATCGAGGTTTTTCATGATGAGAAAATGCTCTACGAAGTCAAATTTGAAGAGCATGTCCGGTTGGGAGGGTTTGTGATACCCCAAAAAATTATGATTATTTCTAAAGAAGATCAGACCACTCTCAGCATCCGCTATAGGGACATTGAATTGACCATGGAAAAAGACGATACCGTGTTCGATTTAAAAGTCCCGCCGGATATAAAACCTAAATATTTTCCTTAGCGATCGTTGCAAGTGAGAACATTATACACAAACCTCACAACAAAAAAGGGCGGAAGATATCAATCTACCGCCCTTTCCGTGCATCTTCAACATTAAAGTCTATTTGATTTCGAGCAATGTTGCCCTGGCCACCCTGGCCTGATTGGTATTCGGATAATCTCTGATAATCTGCTGAAGGATCAGTTTGGCGCTTGTTTTATCACCCAGCTTTTGGAAGGAAAGTCCCTGTTTTAAGAGTGCGTAAGGGACTTTATTCCCGTCGGGATAATTTTTGACCACCTTTTCGTATTCAAGAATCGCCTTTTCATATTTTTGATCAAGGTAATAGCATTCGCCAATCCAGAACTGGGCATTGGCTGAATATTCCGTCTTGGGGTATTGCTTAAGAAAATTCTGGAATTCTATCCTGGCCTTTTCGTACTTGCCCTCTTTAAATGTTTCATAGGCTGCCGCATAAGCTGCTTCTTTACCCGTATTCCCCTTCTGAGTTTCCTTCTTCGGGCCGTTGGCCGGCTTGACTGTCTTTTCAGAGGCCTCTGATAAATCGTCCTTTTTGCCCACCCCCAAGAAGTTTTCAACAAAATTTATCTTGAAGGAAGTGCGCTCCAGTTTTTCTTTAAGGTCA
>PMNM01000196.1:0-18076 GCA_003161855.1 Syntrophaceae bacterium
ATTACAAATCAGCTGCTCTACCTGTTGAGCTACGCCAGCCGCTAAAAAATACATAACTAATCAAAATGATTAGAACAATAGAGCTCATGGCACAAAGGACAAAATTCTCTTTCTTCGCATGAATGACGCGAATTGGGCACTCTAAATTTTATAAAGGGGTTTGTCAAGAATTTTTTTATTTGCAGTTTTAAAAAATATCTGCGGAAAAAATGTAGATTTTCGTGTCTTTATCTTTCCATGCCCGAGGCGGCATTCCAGCCTTATTGCAGGTTTCTTCTAAAAATGTCATCCGGTCCCAGCAATGTTCTGTCGCAACCTGGGGTAGCAGAAGGCCGGTATGAAGGCCGTTGGTAATATAAATACCATGTTTCCCAACTTCAATCTCATGGATATCTCGAATTTCCTGCAAGGGAGTTAAAACTGATATTTCAAAGGACAACTGCCTGAATTCTTCTGGATTCAGTTGCGGAAACCTCGGATCATGAAAGGCCGCCGCGACGGCCATTTCTTCAACTGTTTGATATAGAGGCTTTCTAGCCTCAATATATCCAATACATCCTCGCAGGTGCCCGTTTTTCCTTAAAGTAACAAAAGCCCCCCGCTTCTCCTTCAGAATTTCAGACTCAACTTGAAAATCAGGGAAATCTCGACCGGCCAGCCTGGCGGCAATGGACGTCTTGACAATGTCAAGCAGTATGTCTTTATCCTTGTCTGTTAATTTCATTCCCGTTCATCTATGGTAAATTGACTGCATCACTGGAAAGATGGCTTTGATAAAAGACAGCGGAAGCATAACCGACAATACGGCCCTGCTTATCCCCGCTGACATCACCGGAATTGACATATTTTAAAATTTTAGCGCTATCAGCACCCAGCTTTTTTGCGACCATGATCACAACAGCAACAGGCCCGCCACCGCAAGCTTCCGTGACACCTTTGGCAAGATCTCTTAAATAACCGACCGCATCCATTTTTTCCATATATTTCAGGGCAATCCTGTCCATCTGTACAGCTTTATCATAAGGATAATCATGAGAAAGGTCGGAGCTGGCCACAAGCAGTATCTTTCGACGTCCTACGGCACGGATAATCGCATCGGACAGATTTTCGCAGGTTTCATAATTCTGATCTGCCATAATCAGGGGAACAAAATGAAACGTACCGAGAGCCACTTGCAGAAAGGGCAGCTGAATCTCAATGGCATTATACTCCTGCATATGTGCAGAAGCTAAATTGGAACTGACGGTACTGTTAGCTGCAATCGCATCTGCCAGTTCAGTATGAACAGGAATAATGCCCAGAGGCGTTTCATAGCCACCCCTGTTGAACACGGATACTCCCCGGAATGATACCCGGTGGCTCGGCCCAATGATGATGACGGCATCATAAGTCCGCCTTCTGACAAGTTTATAGGCATAGGCTGCCACCTGTCCGGAATAAGCATAACCCGCATGAGGGGCAACAATACTCACAACATGTCCCTGGATTTCCTGATCTGGGACCTGTTCGAAAAAATACTCAATTTCCGCCTGCAATTTCTTCGGATGACCGGAATACCAAGAACCGGCGATCACGGCTTTTCTCAAAGGCTCATTCACAAACCACCTCTCTCAACATCTTCATCNNTTCAACCGCCAAGTCATACCTTCCGGCGTATCAGAAATCTCAATTCCCATCGTCATTAGTTTTTTTCTGATTTCATCGGATGCCTCCCAGTGTCCGGTCCGTCTCATAGCCTCCCGTTGCCTCAAAAGCTCCTCGACTTCTTCACTGATCATTTCTTCCTCAAAATTGATGACACCCAGAACGCTGTCAATTTTTTTCATGATATCGAAAATATGATCCCTTTCCCTTTCGTTCAGCTGGGCTCGGGAAAGAGGGATACTCACTTTCTTCACGAATTCAAAAAGTGACGCCAAGGCTCCGGATATATTAAGATCATCATCCATCGCATCTGTAAAGGCCTGGTTGACATTGTACAGGAGTTGATCTGTGTCGGGAAAACCTGCTCCCGGACGATAGCGGATCAGCCGTTGAATGAATCCATTTAACTTTCGGATTGTATTCTTTGCCGTATCCAAGGCACCGAAAGAAAAATTTAACGGTTTCCGATAATGAGCGCTTAACAGAAAAAAACGGATCTCCTTACCATGATATCCCCGGTTTTCCAAATCCTCTATGGTCAGAACATTATTTAAAGAACGGGACATTTTCTTACCGTCAATCATCACCAATTCTGTATTCAGCCAATAGTTGGCCATCCGCTTGCCCGTTGCAGCCTTCCCAATTGCCATCACATTCTCGCAGTGCGGAAAAACGATATCGGACCCGCTCGCATGGATATCAAATGTTTCTGCCAGATATTTTAGCGAAATGGCAGAACATTCCAGATGCCAGCTTGGTCTGACATTCCCCCAACGGGTTTTATAATAGATGCCCTTCTTCAATTCACTCAGCGTCGACCTTTTTAGCAACGTAAAATCCATGGGGCTGTCTTTCTCGTAGTCATCCTGTTCCACTGTCCTGCCATGCTTAACCTTTCTCAAGTCGATATTGGACAGACAGCCGTAATCATCGAGTTTGGATATGTCAAAATAGACGGACCTCAGTTTTTCATATGCGTAACCTTTGTCAACCAGTTTCTCAACATATTTCAGCATGGTATCCACATTTTCACTGGCTCTCGGGTAATCCTTATCCTTTATAATGTTCAGTTTATCAATATCTCGCAAAAATCCGGTCATGCAACGCTCGGTAAATTCATGCAGGTCCATCCCGGACCGTTCTGCTCCCTTAATCGAACGGTCAGCCAAATCGACGATATTCATCACATGATGAACCTTGTATCCTTTGAATTCAAGATAACGCCGGATCATGTCGGAAACAACAAAGCGCCGATAGCTGCCGATATGAGGTACTCGATGAACCGTGGGACCACAGGAATGCATCAACACTTCTTCTGGGTTGATCGGCTTGAAGAAAGTCTTCTCCCGAGTTAATGTGTTGAAAAGACGAAGCGTAGATTCTGCCTTATCCGTAAAAAGTTCCGTGCTGAGGTACCGCTCACCACTATCCGGGCAGATGATCACAATCAGGCCTTCCTCCATCTCTTTGGCTTTCTGCAAAGCCACATGAACCGCAGCACCCGAGCTCATCCCGACCAGGATCCCTTCCTCTCGTGCCATGCGGCGGGCCATCTCAAAGGCATCATGATCAAGAATATTGACTTTTTCATCCAGCCGGGTTTTATCAAAAATACCTGGCTGGTAAGATTCTTTCATGTTTTTCAGGCCCTGGATCTTGTGTTGAAGATAAGGCTCAACTCCGATGATCACAATATCCTGTTTATACTCCTTAAGCTTTTTTGATACCCCCATGGCTGTACCGGTTGTTCCCAGGGCAGCAACGACCATGGTGACCTGGCCATGGGTTTGATGCCAGATTTCTTCCCCTGTCCCGTAATAATGAGCGGCTACGTTATCTGCGTTATTAAACTGATCCGTTCCGAAATATTTTTCGGGGTGGTCACGCATCATGCTATAAGCGACTTCAATCGCCCCATCCGTTCCTAAACTCGCCGGTGTAAAATATAATTCCGCACCCATGGCTTTAAGAATTTTCTTGCGCTCCTCGCTGGCAGCCTCAGACATGGCCAAACACAGACGGTAGCCCTTAGCTGCAGCAATCAGGGCGAGCCCGATTCCGGTGTTACCGCTGGTGGCTTCCAGAATGATTTTGTCTTTTGTCAATTCTCCCCGCCTCTCAGCTCCCTCAATCATGTAAAGAGCCACCCTGTCCTTGATGGAGCCTCCTGGATTGAAACTCTCCAGTTTAGCGAATACCTTCACTTTTTTGTTTGGATTTAACTTCGAAATTTCGACGAGAGGTGTTTTTCCGATCGCATTCAATATACTGATCGATGAAGTCTTCATGCATGCATCCCTGCTCAAAAAGGTCCTGCAATATCCGGTCGTCAAAAAACCTCCGCTTAACGTCAACTGTCCAATTTCACGACTGGAACTTTGAAAAACTGGACCCCTTCTTCACGGAGCGTTTTCTCTTCCTGATGGGTCGTGGTCCCCTTGATATTTCTCGCTTCTTCTTCTCCACAATGGATTTTCATGGCGATCTCGGCAAATTTTTCACCCACATCATCAAAATTTTTATCGAGATACTCGTTAAACTGCTGGATACCTTTCATGGGAGAGGTTTCCCTGAATTGATTTTTTTTCGACAGTTTCATATCTCTACCCATAATGGCAAGGGACGAGGGAACCACTTCTGCACCCGATTCGCCACAAACAGGGCAGGTAATCAGGTTTTGTTTTTTCTGCTCTTCAAAGGCAGTGCTATCCTTGAACCACCCTTCAAACTTATGGTTTTTCTTACACTTGAGGTCGTAAATGATCACCGGTTATTACGCCTCCAATTTCTCTCTCTGCTCATTTACAAAAAACGATGGACATTTGAATATAAATTATATATCGTCATTGAAGTGTCGGGATGTGGCCCAGTCTGGTAGGGCACTGCGTTCGGGACGCAGGAGTCGCGCGTTCAAATCGCGCCATCCCGACCATTTCAGTCATGAGAATTATCTATCCGATAAGAGGGCGGCCTCTCTTAATGGCTTCGCGGTTGCTAACCCACCACCGATGCCATCTTGAAAATAGGCAAGTACATGGCAATAATCATCCCTCCGACAACACCCCCCAGAAATACCATCATGAACGGTTCCAGTAGTGCCGTCATCGCATCCACCGCGGTATCCACTTCGTCATCATAAAAGTCGGCAATCTTGGACAGCATGGCATCGAGGGCGCCGGTCGCCTCACCTACAGCAATCATTTGAACCACCATCGGCGGAAATATGCCCGTCTCAAGCAGGGGTTCTGCGATGGTTTTTCCTTCGCTGATGCTCTTCCTAACCCGGATCAGGGCATTCTCAACAACCTTGTTGCCGGCTGTTTTACTGACAATGGCGAGGCCCTCAAGAATTGGAACACCACTGGTCATCATCGTGGACATGGTTCTTGTAAATCTCGCTACGGCAACTTTTTTCAGTAATGGGCCAAAAACAGGTGATTTCAGAATGAGATCATCAATCAGCAGGGTACCCTTCTCTGTTTTGTAATATCGTCTGAAAGCATAGACGGCAACAGCCAGAGCAATAATAGCCACTAAAAAATATTTTTGGGCATATGTACTGAGAGTAATGAGAAATTGAGTGGGGCCCGGCAGTTCTCCGCCAAAGCCTTCAAACATTTTCTGGAATGTCGGAATCACCTTGACCAACAGCAATGACACAACCGCAATAGAGATCACCAGAACGCTGGCGGGATAAGTCATCGCCCCTTTCACTTTACTTTTCAGTTTCATTGCTTTTTCCATATAATTGGAAAGGCGCTGAAGGATCACATCGAGAATGCCTCCGCTTTCTCCTGCGGCTACCAGATTGACAAAGAGATCGTCAAAAATTTTGGGATATTTTCTCAGGGCATCCGACAGTGTCGACCCCCCTTCAATATCCTCCTTGATGGCGGTAATGATCTGAGCAAAAGTTTTGTTCTGCTCCTGTTGCGCTAATAAATCAAGGCATTGAATGAGAGGAAGACCTGCATTGATCATGGTCGCAAAAATACGGGCAAAGATGACCACTTCCTTTTCTTTCACCTTTTGTTTTAAGAAGGGAAGATACTCCGATAGATTCTTGGGTTTTTGCTTAACGGTGATCGAGGTTAATCCCTGTCTGCGAAGAATGCCTCGTAATGCTGCCTCATTCGCGGCCTCTATTTCACCCTTCTTTTTCTCACCCTTCCGCGTTTGACCTTCCCATAAGAATACCGGCATTATTCAGCTCCTTCCGTATTCGCCCATTTTTTCGTGACGTCATTCAGAATAATCCCCGCTGCCACGGATACATTCAATGAATCAATCTTTCCTATCATGGGAACGCTCAAGAGAAAATCACACTTTTTCCTGACGATGGCTCGGAGGCCGCCTCCTTCCGAACCCATCACGAGACCGACATCACCATGATAAGTTGTACAATTCATATTCCGCCCTGAAGCTGCCTCAGCACCATAAATCCAGAACCCTTTCTCTTTCAAATCATCAATGGTTCTGACCAAGTTAATCACTCTGGCAACCGGCATATGTAGGGCAGCCCCAGCGGATACTTTGACGACAGCTGCATTGACAGATGCGGAACGATTCACAGGAATAATGACCCCATTCACGCCAAAGCAATGTGCCGTTCTGATCAAGGCACCCAGGTTGTGAGGATCTGTAATGCCGTCCAATAGGAGAATCAAATGATGACGGAAATCTTGATGACGATTAGCAATAATTTGATCTAGGTCTGCATAAACAAAGGTTTTACATAGACCCACGATACCCTGATGAGACCGGTGACCTGCCAGTTTTTCAATGTCACGTTTCTCCTGAAATGCTACGGGAATCTTCTTTCTTGCAGCGAGTTCCAGAATAGTTTGTAGCGGTTCTTTGCCGGTCTCCCGCGAAACGGCAATTTTCACAATCTGGCATGATTCAACTTTAAGCGCCTCTGCCACAGGATTGATACCATAGATGATATCCATATCGCTATTCCATTGAACAATCCGTTGTCAGCATTCCCTCATCAGCAGTCCTTCTGAAATCTCCCGCAAGATTTCTTCGGCTGCAAAAACCGGATCATCCGCTGCCCTGATCGGTCTGCCTACCACCAGATAATCGGCACCTTTACGAATGGCTTCACCAGGTGCCAATGTCCTTTTCTGATCGTCGCCCTGAATCTTTGAAACACCTCTAATTCCTGGGGCGACGATGACGAAGTCCTGCCCACAGGCTTCACGGATCGCCAGGACATCCAGTGCAGAGGCCACAACGCCAGTCACTCCGGCATCCTGTGCCATCCTCGATAGGGTTAAAACGACTTCCCCTGTTGTACGGGTAAAACCGAATGTCTTAAGGTCATCATCGTTCAAACTGGTCAGAACGGTGACAGCCAAGATTATGGGCATTGGTTTTCCCATAGCTTCCGCCTTCTGCCGCACGGAGGCCACGGTTTCCTCCATCATCTTCTTTCCACCCAGAGCATGGATATTGAACATGGAGACCCCCATTTTCACAGCACCTTCAGCCGCCCTGGCAACGGTATTGGGGATATCATGAAACTTCAGATCCAGAAAAACTTTGCCACCATATTGAATAATATGTTTAACGATTTCTGGTCCATAGAGCGTGAATGATTCTTTGCCGACCTTAAACAGACCAACATGATCTTTGAGACGCGCCACCCAGAACAAGGCTTCGTCAATGCCATTGCCAATGTCCAGGGCAAAAATCAGATGGTCCCGAGCCGTCTCCCGAAGATTCTCATTCGGTATATTCTTCATCTCCGCTGAACTCCGTCTCGTCAGTAATCGGCCTGTAGATTTCCTTCACACCTACAAGATATTCAGGGTGGGCATGGGTAACCTTTCCAGCGGCAATCTCCCGGAGGGCCGCGACAATTTCCCGGTTATTTTTAATATCCGTCAGGGGACCTGCACCCTTCAAAAGCTGTTTAGCACGCTTTGCCGTTAGCATAACCAAGGCAAACCTGTTATCGGCCTGCTTCAATGCGTCTTCTACAGTAATCCTCGCCATATATCTAAAAACCTCCTCTATTCGTATATTTAACATTAATCCACAGGAAGTTTCCGCACCAAGAGTTGTCTGGTGCAAATATTTCCTCTTACTCTAAAAATGGCTTTAATCGATCTTTTAACATCTCCTTCCTACTTTTCTCCGCAATATAGATGGATCGCAGACAATCAACAGCCTGGTCAATTTTTTCATTGATAATAATATAATCATACCAGATAACTTCTTTTATTTCATCCATCACCTTGTTCAGCCGTTTCTGGATAACCTCAAGAGTCTCGCCTCGTTTGTTCAGCCTGTTCTTTAAGTCGTCCAGAGAAGGGGGCAGGATAAACACAAAGACACCTCCCGGATAATTCTTTTTTAAAGCCTCCGCACCCCCCGGTTCCACATCCAGAAGCAAATTAAATCCCCTTGTCAAAAAACGATGCATGGTATGGATGGACGTCCCGTAAAGGTGGCCGTAATTCTCGGTCCATTCAGCAAAAGCACCCTGCTCGATTTGTTCTTTGAAGGACGCCTCAGAAATAAAATGATAGTCAATACCCTCTTTCTCCCCTGGCCGGGAAAGTCTTGTCGTATAGGAAACAGAGAACTGGATATCCGGACATAATTTCATAAATTCTCTGCAAATGGACGTCTTTCCCGTACCTGATGGTGCAGACACAACGATAAAAAAACCATGCGCTGGTTTGCTTTTATCCAGGGTGACTTTCAAATTCTGGTCATCGCATTTATTCAAGATTCTGAACCTGTTCCCTTAATTTAGCCAACTCGCTTTTGATCTCAATCACATGGCAAGATATCTCTGCATCATTACTTTTTGAACCAATGGTATTCACTTCCCTGTTCATCTCCTGGATCAGGAAATCCACCTTCCTGCCCATGGCTTCCGGACTTTTCAGCATTTCAAAAAACTGCTTGATATGACTCCGAAAACGAACGATCTCTTCCGTAATGTCGCTCTTTTCCGCCATAATGGCTACTTCCTGGCTCAAGCGGGACTCATCGATGACCATTCCGTCCATCAGTTCTCTGATCCGCGCTACTAGCCTTTTTTGATATTCCAAAACAATCTGGGGCGCTCTTGCATCAATTTCATCTAGATGCTCGTTGATCAAATAAAGACGGGCCTTTAAATCCTGACCAAGCACCTCTCCCTCTTTTTGCCGCATGTCTATCAAGGCAGCAAGCGCATTACTTAAAACCCCTGCCAGTCCTTCCCAAAGAACCGTTATTTCGTCTTCAAGAGTTTCCAAGGGAATAAAAACATCTTTCAAGCCGGCCATCATATCCAACGTAATATCTTCTTTGAGGTTGAACAAATCTTTCAATTGAATCAACAGGTCGTAATAATTTTTCACCAGAGGCAGATTCACCTCAAGAAGACGGCTGCCTTCTATACCACTATAGGTTTCCCGCCGGATTGTTATATCAATCTTTCCTCGAATCAACTGTTCATTGATCTTTTTCTTGATCTCCATTTCAAGGGGCAGAAGGTTTGCAGGAATTCGTAAAGACAGTTCCAGATAACGGTGGTTTAAGGATTTGATTTCCACAACATATTTTCGACCACCCAGTACGGCTTCTGCTCGGCCGTATCCGGTCATGCTTCTAATCATGCTTTAACCTCTCCTCTCACCTGTCTTCACGCTATCACCAATCCGTTATCCATCATTTTTAAATCCAGGAGGTATTTCTCTCTAATCCTGTTTAACAGGCCGATCATTTGACTCCCGGCATAATCGGGATACGTCCACGGAAGCGAACGGAATGTCTTATCTGAAAAAAGCAGCGTCAGATCCGCATAAATCCCATTTCTCAAATAGGGCCGGTGGGTGTAGCCCTTGCCCGTTGCCAGGATCAGATGAGCAGGGGAAATATAACCCGGATCAATGTTGATCCGTCTTTGACCCCCTTCTGAGCATTGATCTTCAATTTGATTTGCCAAGCACTTAATATCCGGCAAAGATTCAGGCCGGACCAGCAATTCAAAACTGACCAATCGCCTGATTAGCGATTGTCCCATCTCCCGTTCATAGTAATCTGTATAATCAAAAGGCATCCTGGTACTGATAAAATCAGGCTTCCCGAATTGTACCATCAGGACTTCGATCGACTCATTGAGATTTTTTATGCCTGCAGAGAAGATACTTATCACCAGCTTGACAGCCTCTGCATACCTCGGTTTGCTCATAAAACCTTCTTGAGTTCCGACTGTGAAACGGTAGCTGTTCCGACCTTGCCGACAACGATTCCGGCGGCATGATTCGCCAGAAAAGCAGCTTCTCTAAATGTCGCTCCGGAAGCCATACAGAGAGCAAACACGCCGATAACGGTATCCCCCGCCCCGGTCACATCAAAGACTTCTCTGGCTTCTGTCGGAAACAGTTCATGGGTGATCCTTTCCTTCTTTTCAAACAGACTCATGCCTTCCTCACCACGCGTGATCAAAATCGCTTTAAAATTATACCGGTCGAGGAGAGCTGTGCCGACCTGGATCAAATTGTCCTTATCGACCAGTTCTACACCGGCGGCCCGGCCAGCCTCATGATGATTCGGGGTAATGATATCAAGACCCTGATAAAGAGAAAAATCGTTTTTCTTCGGATCCACACATACAACGATAGGTCGATCCGATATGATCTCCCGGATTCCATCCAAAAGGGTTTTCGTCACGACCCCTTTGCTATAATCAGAAATAACAATGGCACCCAGTTCGTCCCTCAGCGCACGGATATAGGCAACCATGCGCTCGGTGCTGTCTTCATCAACCAGCTTACGGCTTTCCCGATCAAATCTCACGACTTGCTGGCCGTGGGCTACGATTCTTGTTTTCAGGGTTGTCGGGCGTTTTGCCTCCACGATAATTCCAGCGGTATCAATTTGCCGTTTCCTGAATTCACTGACAAGCTTCTTACCCATCTCATCGGCACCGACCACACCTGTCACATAAACCTTACCTCCTATGGCGAATATATTGTTCAATACATTAGCCGACCCGCCGAGCATAAGATTATCGGAAGACACTTCAACCACGGGAACCGGTGCCTCCGGAGAAATCCGTGAAACCTTTCCCCGGATAAAGTGATCAATCATGATATCACCCACCACCAGAACTTTCGCCATGGGGAAGCGGTCAATAATTTCGTAAGTCCGTTTTTTATTCATTATTTTCTGGTCATTCATTCCTAAATGATACGCCTTTTACCACCTTATTGTAAAAAAAATTCTAAAAATAAACATTAGTTTCAGAAGAGTCCTTCATCAAGCATAAACTAAGGAACATCCCATTTGTTATTGAACCGGAGATTCAGGGTGCCTGTTTCTTTAGATTTTCAACTTTTTAATGCTATTACGATGACCATGGCTTGTCAATGCTTTTCTCTTAAAATCATTGATATTTTTTATTGTTTTAAGAGGCGGGGGCATATTCGTTATTGACTTCACTCGCATAATCAAGTAGACAGAATCAAGGCATTTTAGACCTTATTTGCCAAAGGATATTTATGCTTCGTTCCGTTATTATTTTAATTATTGGTATTGCGATTACTGGTTACATATCCGTATGTGTCATCATCTTTTCTCTGATTTCACCAGGAGAAAATAAAATCCATCGCCTCGCCCGGCTCTGGGCGAAAATCCTGCTCATGCTTTCCAACACGCGGGTCGAAGTCATTGGTGAGGAAAATGTCCTGACTGCAAAACCACAGATCTTTATGGCTAATCATCAGAGCGATTTTGATATTCTGATCGTTCTCGGCTTTATTCCGGGGCAGTTTCGATGGATCGCCAAAAAGGAACTTTTCAAGATCCCCCTTTTCGGCACAGCGATGAGAAACGCCGGATATATTGAAATTGACCGGCATCAACACGATAAGGCCCTGAAAAGTCTTGATATTGCGGCTCAAAAAATCCGGGAGGGAAAATCCGTAATGACCTTTCCGGAAGGCACGAGAAGCAAAGACGGCAAGATAAAGCCGTTCAAGCAAGGCATGTTTCATCTTGCCATCAAATCAGGCGTTCCGATCATTCCGATAACCATCATCGGAGCGGGAGACATCATGCCAAAAAGGTCTCTGAAAATCAACCCGGGAAAGATTACCATGATTATCGACAGACCCATTGACGTCAACGGCTATACGATTGAAAATAGAGCAGTTTTGATCGAGCAGGTGAAGAATGTAATTGAGAAAAACTATGACCGGGCAACCACAGTTGGAATCGTTCCTCAACCTCTGGCGGCAAAGGCTATCCAATTAATACCGGACAAGGCATGATCAGGATATTTTCTGTTGGTAATCTGATATGATGGACAAACCATCAGGCTTCAACAGGCCCAAAGAGATTACCGGGGTCATCACCCTTGCCATCGCCATTTTTCTGTTGCTCTGTTTGTCCTCCTATCATCCGTTAGATGCATCTTTTACTCACTTTGTTGTGGGAAAGGCTAAAACGCATAACCTTATCGGTTCATTAGGATCCTATACCGCCGACTCTCTTTTAAGACTTCTGGGCATTGGCGCCTTTTGGCTGCCGGTGGTTCTTTCTATCATTTCTTTCAAATATTTCCTTGACGAAACTTTTAAAATCAGTCCTGTGGGGATGACAGCGTTTGGCGGTCTAATCCTCGCGACCTCGGGACTTGCCGCAATTTCGCTGGCCGATATTGCCGTTTATGGGGTAAAGCTGCGTCCCGGAGGCCTGCTTGGATACCTCCTGGATCGGTTAACCTATTCTTTCCTCAGTGAGATCGGTACCTATATCCTTTTAATGGTCACCCTGGTTTTGTCTCTCATGATCCTTATCGATTTATCCCTCGTTTCCTTCATCAGCAAACTGAAAAACCATTTGATTTCCTTTTTTATCCGCATGAACGGGATCGTCATGATTATTTTGCGGAAACTTCGAGAAAGAAAAATTATCCCGGATCGCAGCAGACGGATGACAAGGGAACCCATCATCGACACAACACCGGTTAAGGCTGAAAAACCCCGGCCAACCAAAACCGAGCAGACCCACTTCGACTTCCAGCAGACAAATGGTATCTTCAATTTACCATCCCTGACGCTGCTCGATCAGATCCCGCGAAAAGATACGAGAATGAAGCGGGAAAGTCTCATCGCTAATGCCCGGATTTTGGAAGTGAAGCTGGCTGATTTCGGTGTGGAGGGCAAGGTAGTGGAAGTCAAACCCGGACCGGTCATTACCATGTACGAACTCGAGCCGGCTCCTGGCGTAAAAATTAATAAAATCACAAATCTGGCGGATGATCTGGCACTGGCCTTGCGCGCGCAGAGCATTCGCATCATTGCCCCGATCCCGGGCAAGGCTGCGATTGGCATTGAAATTCCGAATAACTCTCGCGAACCGGTACATCTAAGAGATGTTCTTGATAGTGAAGCTTTTTTGGAGTCCTCGCTGAAGCTCCCGATCGCTCTTGGTGAAGATATCGTGGGTACACCGATGGTTACCGATTTGATTCGGATGCCCCATTTGCTGATCGCCGGTACAACGGGTTCGGGAAAAAGTGTTTGCCTCAATGCCATGATCTGCAGTATCCTGTTCAAGGCACCCCCTGATGAGGTCAAATTCCTCCTGATCGATCCCAAACGACTGGAACTGTCAGCCTACGAAGGCATTCCCCACCTTCTGCATCCCGTTGTGTTCAATCCCAAGAAAGCCTCTCTGGTGCTTCGCTGGGCAGTTGAGGAAATGGAAAGGCGTTATGAGATCATCAGTGAATTGAGCGTCAAGGGCATCGAAACCTACAACAGGCTCATCGATAAGGCCCGCAGCGGTAAGGGCAAATTCGCAGCTCCGGTGAAAGAAAAGACCTTGCCGGACCAGAATCTGACCATAGATGGATTTAAACCGGAGATGTCCCCCCCAACTTCTCCGGATATCGCAAATCGCGCCAAGCTACCTTACATTGTCATCGTGATTGATGAGCTGGCCGATCTGATGATGGTGGCCCAGCGGAATGTCGAGGAATCACTGGCACGCCTTGCTCAGATGGCAAGAGCAGCCGGAATCCACCTGATTCTAGCTACGCAGAGGCCATCGGTCGATGTGATCACTGGGGTGATCAAAGCCAACTTTCCCACGCGTATTTCCTTTCAGGTCTCATCTAAGGTAGACTCCCGGACCATTCTGGACCAGCTTGGTGCCGAAAAACTTCTGGGGGCCGGCGATATGCTTTTTATCCCACCGGGCGTATCAAAACTGGTTCGTATTCACGGGGCTTATTTATCCGATAAAGAAATTGACAGAATTGTAAATTTCATTCGAAAACAAGGCAAACCCGCCTACGATCCATCGATTACCGAATACGAACAGGAGACACCGGAGGGTGAAAAAACAGATGAAGATTTTGATGAGAAATATGACGAAGCCGTGGAGCTTGTAACGGATTTAGATCAGGCATCTATCTCTCTCGTTCAGCGTTATATGAAAGTCGGTTATAACCGGGCAGCCAGACTGATTGAACACATGGAAGCGGAGGGCATTGTGGGCCCTTCCGACGGCGTGAAACCCAGAAAAGTGCTGGTCAGGAAAGTTCCCAAGTGAAAAACAGGAAGGTTCATGTTGTCAGCCTGGGCTGTCCAAAAAATCAAGTGGACGCCGAAGTGATGGCTGCCATCCTGCAAAAACGCGGCTTTGACATCACCCGTGAACCTGGTACCGCAAACATCATCATCGTCAATACCTGTGCATTCATCTTGCCCGCCAAAGAAGAAGCGATTGACGAAATACTCAGGATGTCCCGGTGGAAAAAAGCAGGGATGTGCAGCCATCTGGTCGTCACCGGCTGTCTGTCACAACGGTACGGAAAAACACTGGAAAAAACTATCCCGGAAGTCGACCTTTTTCTTGGTATCGCCGAAATCCCAAACATTGCACATCATCTCGAAAGATTAGAAGGTGGCCCCCGCCTTTCCCGCCGCTCTGTCGTGGGGAAACCAGACTTCCTGATGAATGCCAATCATCCACGCCTGCTGTCTACTGCCCCTTCAACGGCCTACCTGAAGATTGCCGACGGTTGCTCAAACCGCTGTTCCTACTGTGTCATTCCCACAATCCGGGGGAAGGCACGGAGTAGATCCCCGGAGGATGTCCTGCAGGAAGCACAGGACCTGGCCAAAAGAGGGGTTAAAGAAATCATTTTAACAGCTCAGGATACAACAGCTTATGGAAAAGATTTGGAAGAAAAGCAAAGTCTTGGTCATCTTTTGAAAAGGCTTTCCACCATTAAAACGATACAATGGATCCGGTTGCTCTATACCTATCCGGTCGGCTTGACCGGTGATCTGCTGGAAATCATGAAAAAAGAGGAAAAGATTTGCCACTACATCGACATGCCGATCCAGCACAGCGATGATACCATATTGAGGGCTATGAACCGTCGGGGTGACAGCAGGCAGATCCGGGAAACCATTGCCAGAGTCAGAACGTTGATACCCGACGTCACCTTAAGAACATCGCTTATCACGGGTTTCCCGGGAGAGACGAAGATAAGATACAACCATCTCCTGGATTTCATCAGAGAAATCCGATTTGATCACCTCGGTGTTTTTACCTATTCCCGGGAAGAGGGAACCCCTGCAGCCCGATGGCCATCCCGGATTTCCGAAAAAGAAAAGCAGGAGAGGAAAAACCTTCTAATGGAAGAGCAGGCCGTTATTTCTTATGAAATCAATCAAACCCTGATCGGCTCCCGGCAGGATGTCCTCATTGAAGGAAAAAGCGATCGGCCTGATTACGGATTTTACGGCCGTTGTCGAAGGCAGGCCCCGGAAATTGACGGGATTACCTATATCAGAGGAGAAAATCTGACGATCGGGAAAATAGCGGCTTGCACCATTACGGATGGGATGGAATACGACCTCTTTGCGGATATGGCATAATTTCGAAAATGTTCAGTCCTGATGAGATTGAACTTTAAGGATCGCATCATTCACACTCATGATTCTGGCATAGACGGCGCCCAGAGCTGACAGAAAGGCCCCGTGGACATGGTCCGCAGGAATTTTCTGATCACCGAATAACAGCGCCCGGGTCGCACAGGCATCATGCAGAATGATACATTGAAAGCCATGATCGAAGGAAGCCCGGACGGTGGCATCAATGCACATATGAGTCATCATCCCACCGATCATTAAACGAGTGATCTGCTCTTTTTTCAGATGTTCCAGCAAAGGGGTTTCTCTGAAGCTGTTTGGATAGTGTTTCTGAATGACAACCTCCCCGGCTGACGGCCTGACATCTTCATGAAATAGGGCACCTTCGGTATCGGGCAGAAAAAAGGTTGATCCCGGACGGACAGAAATATGCTGAATATGCACGACCGGCCAACCTTTTTCTCTGAAATTATTGAGTATATTTCCGGCAAGGCGGCTCGCCTCCAAACATCCTTCGAGTTCCATTGTCCCCTTGGGAAAATAGTCATTCTGAATATCAATCAGCATCAGCGCCGTTTTCATATCCAATTCTCCTTTTTCATGTTTATTGCTTAATCCATCCGGCGACGCGTATAGGTAATACGCAGGAATTAGATGTCCATAGATAACCCTGCCGGTAAAAAGTGCTCATTGCGCCTTTGCGCCAGGAACCATCAACAACCAAAAACTTCCCTTCGATTTCTTTACCCATAAAGTTTCTCAATGATAGACCAGAGCACGTCTTTACCCTCACCGGTCTTGGCAGAAAAAAGAATCAAGGCAACAACTTCCGATGACAGGTTCAGGCATCGCCGGACCGCCCGTTCGCGAATTTTGATCTGGTTTGTTGAAAGCTTGTCGATCTTCGTCAGAACAACCACCACCGGAAGGTGGTAAAAATCAAGCCAGTGAAGGAGGTCAATATCCTCTTCGGCAGGATCTCTCCTGATATCCAGAATCAAGATAACAAGCCGCAGGTTTCTCCTTTCCTTCAGGTAGGTTTCTACCATAGGACCCCAGTTTTTTTTGACCGACTCGGGAACCCGGGCAAAACCGTAGCCGGGAAGGTCAACAAAGGAGTACCGGTTATTAACGGTAAAAAAGTTGATCAGTTGTGTCCGGCCCGGTGTATTGCTGGTTTTGGCAAGATTTCTTCGCTGAACGAGCTTATTAAGGAGTGACGACTTGCCCACATTGGAGCGCCCGGCAAAGGCGACTTCGGAAAGGACGCATTCAGGGTAGTGCGAAGGATCAGTGGCACTCTTAACGAATTCTGCCGACAGGATCTTCATATAAAGGACTGCCTAAGATACCAATTGAATTTATTCACGCTCAAATGTAATGCCGTACTTCTCCAATTTCCGTTCAAAGGTAGGGCGGGAAATCCCGAGAATCTCACAAATCTCGCCCTTGTTCTTCGTGATGTTCTCTTTCAATACTCTCCGGATATATTGATCTTCAATCTCATCAAGCGTCAGAAGTTTACCCGATGTGACAGGTTCATCCGGCTTCTCTCCGGCCATATTCCCATCACCCAGTTCGGGAAAATCTCCCCGGACCAAGACCTGTCCCTTGGCGACAACCACAGCCCGAACCAGAAGGTTCTCCAGTTCACGGATATTACCGGGCCAGCTATATTTCATAAAAATGTCCATCATCTCATCAGACACACCGATCACCCGTTTATGAAGATCCTTATTGATCTTCGTGAGCAGATAATCGACCAGAAGCGCAATATCCTCATGTCTTTCCCGGAGCGGGGGGATCCGAATGGAAACAATATTCAAACGATAATAGAGATCATCCCGGAACTTGCCCTCCTTGACCATCGTCTTCAGATCCTTATTCGTAGCCGCAATGATCCTGGCATTGACCCGGACCCGGTCCTTACCACCGACCCGTTCGAATTCCATTTCCTGGAGGATCCTGAGAAGTTTTGCCTGGAGATTCAGGGACATTTCGCTGATTTCATCCAGAAAGACCGTGCCGTAACGGGCCAGCTCAAACTTCCCCAGTTTCCGATTGATGGCCCCGGTAAAGGACCCTTTTTCATGACCAAACAGTTCCGACTCCAGGAGTGTTTCCACAATGGCGGAACAGTTCACGGCAATATAGGGTTCATCCGGCGCCGTGTTGTGATGAATCACCTTGGCAATGAGTTCCTTCCCCGTACCGCTCTCGCCCTGAATCAAAACCGTCGTCTTGCTCTGGGAAACAACTCCCACGGTTTTAAAGATTTCACTCATCTCCCGGCCCGTTCCGATAATGTCACCCACTTTAAACTGTCGGGAAGGTTCCATGAGCAGGCCATCGATCTTTTTTTCCATTTCATAGGTTTTGACGGCTTTCTTGACGGCTATGTCGAGTTCATCGATGTTGATGGGTTTATGGATGTAATCAAAGGCACCTCCCTTCATAGCCTTGATGGTCGAGTCCATGTCATGATGGGCGGTGATCATAATCACCTTGACATTTTCATTTTCCTCGCGCAA
>PMNM01000196.1:18155-27902 GCA_003161855.1 Syntrophaceae bacterium
TGTGGAGGTCAACGATCTTTTTAACCTGTGTCATCCCCAGCCCCGTTCCATACTTCTTCTTCGTAAAGAAGGGGTTGAAGATGTGAGGCAGATCCGCCTCCTCAATACCACATCCATTGTCTTCAATGGTCACCATCAGAGACATCTGGCCATTTTCAACCCTCCCGACAAAAATGCGGAGGATTCCTTCATCATCCATGGCCTCGATGGCATTCCGGTAGATGTTCAGAAAAGCCTGCTCCAGCATCGCTGCATCAACACTGACCAGGGAAATATTGTCTTCAAAGGACATCTGTATCTGAATGCGATGATCTGTCAAAGCCCGTTCTGCCATGGCCAGAGCATTTTCCAGAATCTTTCTCATATCACTGAATTCTATTTTAGGTGTCGCAGGCCGGGCATAGATCAGAACATCATTGACCAATTCTTCAAGATGTTCTACCTCCCTTTCGGCGATTTTGAACCTTTTCAAATCATTCCCCGTTGGCTGCATGCGTTTTTCCAGAATCTGAAGACTCATTTTAATGGAGGACAGAGGATTTCGGACCTCATGGGCGATGCCGGCTGACAACTGGCCAATGGCAGCCAGTTTTTCACTTTCGTAAAATTTTTTTTCCAGATTTTTGAATTCCGTAATATTCCGCTGGACAAAGACATAACGATCTGTTCCCTTGACCGGACGAGGGGTGACCAGCAGGTTTTGCTTTGAACCGTCTCTTGCTGTCGCCTCAATCTCAAAAGGCTTGAAGATTCCTTTTCTCACATCCTCCCAGATCGCCATGATTAATGCCTTGTGCTCGGGAAGCACAAATTCTGTAAAATGTTTCCCTTTGATTTGTTCGGAATATAGCTCTGCTCCTCGCGCCAGGTCACCACTGACATAATTGATGATCCCATTGCTGCTCACATCAAACAGGGTGTCCGGCGAACTGTCTACAATGGACTGGAGATAATTATAGACCGCTTCAATCTCCTTTCTGAGGTTGATATTTTCAGTCAGTTCATCCTGGAGAGTCTCTGCATATTCCTTCAAGTTTTTAGCCAACTCTTCTTCCCGCGTGACATCCTGCAGAGTTTCAATGGCCGCAATGATCTCTCCCTGCTCATCATAGATGGGGGCTGCCAGAAAATAGAGGTGCCGGCTGAGACCGCCCAGATTTTCATAAAAATCATTTGCTTCGTAGGCTCCCTCGACAATCGCGGACTTCTGCACCCTTTTTTTACCGTAAAATTTCTCCAGACCATCAATATCATTGTCGACAATCAGATCTGCGACAACCGGGCGTTTCTCCGGGTAGAAAGGCATGTACTGTTTATCCGTGCCAATCATCTCAACGGCACTATAGCCCATCAAATCAGCACAGGCCTTGTTCCAGAACATGATCCGGTGATCCCGACCGATGACGAAGGTCGGAATGGGGGATCCCTCGATAATTCCTTCAATGGTCTTTTTTTCTCTGAACAGTTTTTCCTGCCCGTCTTCGTTCTCCCTGAAACGACGCCATTCTTCATTCAGGCGCATTTGACGCCATCCCGTATAAGCAATGGCTAAGCTGGCGATGACAACNNGAGGATTAAGATGACAACGGACAAGATTTTCAACCAGACGGAAGTTTTCATGCGCAGTGCCTTTTACGGCCATCGATACCGGTTTTATTCCTATCCGATCCGGTTAACGGGATTTAATCAATGTAGCCCAGTTTTCTTATTCATCCCATATGGGGAAGGTTGAATTCATTTCAGTCCTGTAATTCACCCTTACGTTTTTTATCCCGATACTCCTTGAGAGCAATGATAACATAGACCGATACGGCCGCGGTCAGAGAAATCAGAAGCGTTGTCAACCCGCTTTCGATCCCGATCACCCGCTGACAGATCAGCCAAACCACCAGATAAGTAACAGCCGTTAATATTTCCTGCATTGTGAAACCCTTTCTTTAGCATGATCATTTCTGCCATGAAATGCACAGCGATACTATCGATCCCTCTTGAAAATTTCAATATAAATATGCGGTCATCCGGTTTATGCGTACTTGGCTCTCCTTCATCTTATCAATACCACTGATTCTACCGAAAGGGCATCAATTATTTATTGAAGCCTGGAACATTCTGTTGTTGATGCTTCTTATCGAGGAAGTACGCAAGAACCGGATGAACCATGAATATGCAGTCATCACTTCTTTATGGACCCTCATTTTACTTTTCGTTAAATTCATTCCANNCAGAAGGAAATCGATGGCACATGTGTTGCAAAGGCTGGGCGTAGCTCGATGATATTTCCCCTTTGCCATGCATTTTTTTTGTGTTATGTAGAGGGGTGAAAAGCAAGATATATAAATTATGCAGGAAAGGAGAAAAAAGATGTTAGGGAAATTTGGTAAAAGGTTATTAACACTTCTTGTAACAGCGGGAGCTTTGTTGGTGTCGTCACCCGTCGTTTTCGCGGCAGAGACACTTCCGGGAGCAGGTGAATCCTATATAAAGGTGATCTTCGCTGTTGGTGCAATGGTTGGCGCAGGCTTAGCTATTGGTTTGGGAGCCATCGGTGCTGGTGCGGGTATTGGTAACGCAGCGAATGGTGCATGTGCAGCGGTTGGGAGAAACCCCGGGGTTCAGGGAAAGATCATGACGGTCATGCTGGTCGGTATGGCCATGGCAGAATCCGTCTGTATCTATGCGCTCGTTGTTGCGTTGGTCCTCCTCTATGCAAACCCCTACATGCGTTATTTTTTGGGTTAATTCGGATCTTACATTAACTTCAAAATAACAACAGTTAGGGGGAAAAGCGAATGTCAGAAACTAATAAAGGTAAGCAGTTATTTACTGTAGCGAGAGTATTCTTCCTGCTTATCGTAATCCCCTTATCACTGATGGCTATTCTGATCGCCAACGGCATTTTTAAATTAGGGGTTACAGTAAAAGAACGAGCAGTTACTGTTCTTGACCAGAAATCTCAGGAAGAAATCAAGGTACGTGCCATAAGCACGGCGGACGAGGTTACGAATTTCCTCACGGAACGCAAGAAGGATCTCCTGATTGCCACAATTATTCCCACTTCTGATTCCGCCTTCAAGAAATTCGTCAATGAAAACAAGAAAACCCTCTGGGTAAAGGATAAGGACAAAATTCGCCAGGTTGCAGCGCTTCTTTACACCGAGATGTCTTTCATTGACAAAAATGGCAACGAACAGATCAAAATCTCCAATGGCGAGAGTGTCCCCAGGACAAAGTTGGTCAATGTCAGTACCCCATCCAATACAACTTACAAAAATGAAGATTACTTTGCCAAGGCAAAGAATCTTAATAAGGGAGAAGTCTATGTAGGCCCGGTTACCGGCTGGTACGTGAACCGGATGGAATTCGAAAAGGGCAAACGGTTTTCAGGTATTATCCGTTTCGCAACGCCCCTGTTCGCACAAGAGGGATTTGCCGGGATCATTAGCTTGGCCTTGGATTACCGTCACCTTGCCGGTTATACGGACCATGTTATTCCCACACAGGCGGCGCCCGTGTTTGAAGCAGATGCGTCGACAGGAAATTATGCCTTCATGGTCGACAACAGAGGGTTCATTATTTCCCATCCCAATGATTACCATATCGAGGGACTTTATCCCAACGGTGCGCTGGTTCCCGCTGTCACACAGGCAAATTCGGCGGAACTGACCAAGAAGGGCGAAGAGGTCCTGAATTTGAACCTCCTGTCCTTCATGGATCCGAACCTGCCGGAAGTCACCAAAGATGCAGCAGCTGGAAAATCTGGAATAAAAACGTATAAGTTTGGGGGTCATACAAAATTTGTGGCCTACGCACCCATTAAATTCTTTACGAAAGACATGCCTGAGCCGGGGGGATTCGGATGGATCGCCATGGGTGTTGACGTAGAGAAATTCAGCGAACTGGCTATTAAAACAACGAAAAATATTGATAAAGAAGCAAAAGCATGGACAACAACGATCATTCTGATTCTGACGATCTCCGTTGTCATCCTGTTCCTCATCCTGGCCCTCCTGGCCCGGGGAATCACACGGTCTATCGAAACCGACGTCCCTAAAGGCTCCGAAGGAGAAGGTCATTTTTACGATGACGAGGAAGAAGACAAATAAACCCATAAAGGCCGGAGGCTAAAACTTCCGGCCTTTTTTTGATATCCTTCNNAAACGGTGAATCAATGAAAGAATTATTATGCTCATCACGACGGTGATTAACACATCTAATCTTATGCCTGTGATCACGACTCCCAAAGCGGTGCCAGCTGCTGGTGGATGCTCCGTATCTGTAACTACCATTGTAAAGATTGAAGCTCCAACAGCCAGTGAATAGATAAGAATCGAAAATATTAAAGCAGAATGAGGAATGAAAGAAAACAAAAAGCCATAAAATAGACCGATCAGGTGACCCCCTATGACATTTCTTGATTGAGCGGTTATGTTATTGGGCATCGTAAACACGATAAAGGCGGTGGCACCGATGGACGCTATGATGACGGCTTCCTGCAAGCTCAGAAAATAAAGAACGATGAATACGGAACAAGTGGCCAGGATGCTCTGCAGGACGTAATGCTTCCAATATAGACGGAATTCCTCTGCCATTTTAATGAAAGATCTCTTCATGATCCTTATGGTTTTTCCTCTTCTTTTTTGACCTGAATAACGCAAGTTTTAAGGGCTTCGATGAACAAAGATTTCATCGTTTCTGTGGAACATCCAGGTTCAAAACCTAACGCTTGCCTTGCCTTGCTCCAGTCCAAATCCCAGAATTCGTTTAAGAATGCAGGACCCTGCCATTGGTCTGTGGACATCAGTTGAATGACGGAAGTCGAATTTGTAAGGCTTATGATGATATCTCCTATCTCTTTCCACGTTAAAAAAAGGCTGCCTATATTGTAAACTTGGCCTGATGCGGCAGGGTTTAATNNGCACCGTGAACCATCTCCAGAGGTTGATGTCTCATGGATTGTCTGATTAAATTCCTCAAGTTACTTCCGCCGATCGTATCACCAAAGGCCCACCAGAAACGGAAGATCGTCGTAGAAAGCCCGCGTGCTTGATAATAGTATTGACAGAGTTCTTCGGCTGTATGTTTGCCTAACGCGTAAAGGGGTTTTCGGGCATCTCCAATGAGGCATGGGTGAGCTTCTGTCACGGGATGAACAACCGCACGGCCATAGACGGTTGCTGTACTTGTATAGATGAAGTGGCTTATTTTAAAAGAGGAAGCAGCCTCTAGCAGGTTAATATGGCCTTTTATATCCTCATCAAAGATGATTTGTGGGTCGTCCGCGAAACTCCAGGCTAAATTGACAACCACATCAACCCCCTGGACAGCATCATCAACCAGATTTGTGTCCGTCAGATTCCCATAAATACAGGTGATACGATGATCTTGCTTTATATCCTTAGCTTTCTCTTCGAGATCGAATATCCTCACGTCGTGTCCCTGTCGGGTAAAATCTTTCATCAGATGTCTCCCGACTTCTCCCGCACCCCCCGCAATCAGAACCTCCATATTGCTTCACCTCTTTTCTTTCAAAGGATAAGGGCGGTTAGCAGAATTCTCTTTTCTGCCAACCGCCCTTTAATGGAACGCATACAACCCTCATTGTTACAGAACAACCTTGAACCTTCGTTACTTTTTCCACAGATGCTTCGGTTTATGTATCTTGTGCAAAACAAAGGAACCCAAGAACAATTTCAAGGAAAGCCCTGCCGCAGAGAAGAACGTTACTTTTCAATCGCCGGACTAACAGGCTATACTTCAACTGGTTTGGCAATCTTTTTCAGAAGCATCGCGCCCAGTCCTGAAGCGATGGCCGCGGCTCCAATAACAGAACAACCGACGGTCCACCCCACTGCAAAACCCTGCGACTTGGCATAGGATATCGCAAGCGCAGTGATGACAGTCGGTCCTATCAGACCGCCGATACCTTTTGCAGTATACATAACGCCATAGTTTGACGATAAAAATTTCTCGCCATAACGATCCGCAGTAAGTGGCGGGAAAAAAGCAAACATCGGCCCGGTACAGAAATAAGCCAACGTTACAACAATCATAAATGCATACGGATTATGCGAGACAAACGGCAGGAGAATATACAGCAAACCACAGGCCACAAAATCAAAGAATATGGCATTCTCTCTTCCAATCTTGTCGGAAATCACACCCCAGACAATTCTCCCAAGTCCGTTTGCTGCCGTGAACAACGTAAAGGTAATAGTAAATATTGCCGCAGGGATATTGTAGTCATTGGCCATGAGCTTGATATTAGGCGTAAGGAACATATAACCAATAGCCATGAGTACAAACATGCCGTAAATCAGATAGAACTGGCCCGTCCTGAACATCTGCGCAGGACTATAGCCCTTGGCTTCAGCCTCTTTCGGCTTGGTGGAATCAGCAGTCTTTGCGGGCTCAGCAACCGCAACCTCAGGGAATCTGAGCACCTGTGCTACCAGAAGCAATACTGCTCCAAACCCAATGCCCGTATAAAGGAAAGCGGTTTTGTAGCCATAATTCGAAACAAGCATGGTTATCAGCCATCCAAAAAGCGCTGCGCCGGAACCGAAACCGCAAGCCATTATACCTGAAGCTGTGCCTCTCTTCTTCGGAAACCACTTCAGGGATGCGGCAATGCCGCCCGTATACACGAAACTCGCGCCGATACCTGCAAATCCATAAAAAATGCACATAGGTATAATTTGATCCTGTGTGCCAATACCTCCCCATCCGACTGCGACCAGTATTGCCGCAAGGGAGAAGAAAATTTTTGTACCGAACTTGTCCATCAAATAACCGGTTATGGGACCCGCAAAGGTCATACATGCTACGAAAGTCGCAAATGCAGCCTGTATCTCTGCCTTGCTCCATGCGGGATTGGCTTTAAGCATATCGGGAACAAAAAGAGCCCATGCATACTGAAGACTGGATATCATTGCCATACCAAGTACGCCGGCGGTCAACATTACCCATGGATTATTCATTAAACTGGTCTTTCCTTCTTCTACATTTTCCATTTTATCCTCCGTAGTCACTTTAACGATAAATATCCCTCCCCTCACCCGGCATAATGCGGGTGAGGGGAGATATTATACGAGGTGGGTATGTTGTTACTTGTTCCTCAGAAACAACAGCGTTTCCCAAGTTATTGCTGTGGTGTCGGAATTGGGATCGCTACATTTGCCTTCACTTTCCCGATCCGTTCATCCACAAAGGCCTGCATCTTGGCGATGTGCTCCGCCTTCAGATGGTGAAAGCGGCCCTGGTTCTTCATGTACTCGTTGATCGGCTTGTATTTCTTCGGTACATTCGTGTATTTGTACACGCCGTTTTCCCATTCGAAGTTCGACCACATGCCGGTCTCCACGGCGAGCTTGGCCATTTCGCGGGTCAGCTTCTCGTCAAACTTCCATCCTTTGGGGCATGGAGCAAGCATATGCAGGAAAGTCGGGCCTTCGAACGACAGTGCCTTTCTCACCTTGTTGACCAGATCGAGAGGATGGGCGATCGTGGTGGTGGCCACATATTTTACGGCCGGATGCCCGCCGATCACCATCTGCGGAACGTACTTCGGGAACAGGACCTTCCCCTCGGGGATCTCCTTGCCCGGAGGTGTGAACGTCGTATTGGCGCCATAGGGCGTCGTCGGTGACGTCTGGATCCCGGTGTTCGCGTAGGATTCGTTATCGTAGCAGATGAACAGGACTTTATGGTTACGATACATCATTCCTGACATGGCCTGCAGACCGATATCGATGGATCCGCCGTCTCCCGCCATGACGATGATATTCGGAAACGGCCCGTCATACTTCTTTTTCTTGGCCATAACCTTATAGGCTGCCTCGATCCCGGAGGCCACTGCTCCGCCATTGGTGATCTGGGCATGGATCCAGGATACGGCATAGGGCGTGCAAAGATAACTGGCATTCGCAACATACATGCAACCGGTGGGACCAATGAATATGGTATCCGGGCCCGCAGCCTTCGCCACAAGCCGGTAGTTCAGCGCGGGACCGCAGCCGGCACAGGTGCGATGCCCCGGCACATACTGCTCAGCCCTGTTTATAGCCTTGAATGACTTGGCCGGTTCAAGCTTTTGGAATTTATAGTCGACTTTCATGTTTCCTCCTTGATAAACAGATGGGCCTTATTCGCCCTCAAATCCTACCCAGTAGCTATACTGACTGGTACGTTTCTCCTTTACCATCTGAGAGAGGATTTTCGCCATGTAATGGAAGTCCTCCGGCCAAATGGTCTCACCTCCGAGACCTGCCATGAATGAGGTAACGAGAGGTCTGTTGTCCAGATCATAAAGGGAGGCACGGACCTCGGGAGCCAGGTTACCGCCCCTCATGGATCCTCCATAACAAGTACTCGTCTCGACAACTCCTACGGCCTTCACATGAGCTAAGGCCTCGGCGAGTAACTGCGTGGGCCACGGTATAATCCAGCGCGGCCTCACCATTCCGGCTTTCACGCCCTGTTTGCGGAGCGCATCCACTACTTTCCGGCAGGTATTGGCATGGGCGCCNNGCTGCCCGCTGGGCATCCATGGGAGCGCCCTGATCAGGCCTGATCTGCGGCCCATGGGATACGGGGCAGGTCAAGCTGAGCGGATGAGGGGACTGAAACGGCGGCAAGAATTCCCTCACCTGTGCAAGTTCCGGCACGCTCACTTTGTCGGCAATATGGGAAATGAAATAACCGTCCTGGCACGTCATCTGGGGAAGCATAACGCGGGGATCTTCGCCCACGCGATAGGCGATCAGCGTATTGTCAAGGACTTCCTGCGGGGTTGAAGCCCAGCCCATGATCCAGCCCTGGCCGCGCGTCGACAGCGCATCCGTGTGCTCCGAGCCGAAATCACCGGGTGGATCGAGAGCGCGATCCGCAATCGCCATCTGAACGGGGTACCGGCCGCCCGACATGGGGCTGTATACTTCCATGGCGTAGGTAACACCGACCCCCGAGCTTCCCGTATAGGCACGGGCACCGGCGGCGGAAGCGCCAAGCACCACCGATAACTGTGCATGTTCACCTTCACCGTGAATGAATTCCGCATTCAACTCGCCGTTCGCGACCATTTTCGCAAGCTCCATCATGATCGCCGTATAGGGGCGGATGGGATATGAACAGATAACTTCTACTTCGGCCAGCTTCGCACCTGTGGCAGCTGCGGCGCAGCCGGTTAACATTTTTTCTTGAGCCATTGTGTGTTCCTCCTTTAGACCTTTTAAAAAGGTTTTTCCAAACGGACGACGCCGCCNNTCGTCTTTTTCATTATAGACCCAGCAGGAATCCGGACAGGACAGATAACAGGTGAGACAGCGTGTACATTTCTCGTGGTCGATTACCGGGCGGACGACCCGCCAATTCCCGGTCATGAAAAGGTCCTGCGTCTGCACAGGAGCAGGCGTAACGGCCCCAAAGGGCACTTCTCTATCTTTCGGAATATTGAATGTTCCGAATTTGGGTAGCTTTTTATTGGCCATACTATCCTCCTTGAAAAACTCCGTTATTTAAAACGGGTTTATTGCCCAACACTTTATTATCCACCCCGCTGCGAAGACATGGTGTGGAATTTCTTCAGCTTCTGCATNNAGTCTCTTTTTTGACCAGATTCGTGATACGCGCCATTGCACCGACCATGGGTGCCGCGAGACCCGCACCTAAACCCACCGCATCGACGCCGCCTTCCGATCCGGAAAAATCGACGGTATGCACGCCGGAGATCCCGAAGGCATCCACGGTTGC
>PMNM01000196.1:28061-34146 GCA_003161855.1 Syntrophaceae bacterium
TGTGCTCGATCTCCTCGTCGCTGTACCGGACATATTTCCTGAGGGGAACAAGCACCCGGTCCGGCAGATCTTCATAGTTGTCAAACGACTGTGCGAATTTCCCTTCCTTGACGAGGGCTTGCCCAAAGGCATTGATGACGTCCCGGCCCTCTTTGTCTTGAAGGACGCCCCGCGCCCACACTGTTATCTCATTAACTTTAGCCATGCACACACCTCCAAAAATGTTGTTCAACTCAATTAAACGGATTGTAAACCCCCTTCATCTTACACAAAAGAATATCAGTGCCTTCCACCTCCTTTTCTCTTCTTGCCCATTACAATCGTCTCCACTTTCTCCAAATGCCGGCTCATTGCCCGTCGGGCGGCGGTGCAATCCCGACTTTTGATAGCCGTGAAGACCTCGTGATGGCCTATGAAAGATTTTTTTGCACGCTCATCGTTTTGAAGGTACTCGCCACGGGTCTGCTCAAAAAGATCAACAAGAGCGGAAAGAAGACGCTCCATTATCGGATTCTTCGACATCCGGGCCAATAGTCCATGAAAAGCGGAATCGTATTTCATAACACTCTTACCCTCGGCAATGGATTCTTCATGCTCCATGATGAGAGTTGCCAGTTCTTTAATTTCTCCAAGTGTAGCGTTTTCTGCAGCAAGCTCGGCGACATGAGGTTCGATGATCTTACGAACATAAAAAATATCGTAAATCGTGTCCTTCTCATTAAAGAGAACGGCCGCCAGCGTCTGCACGAGGGTTTCTTCGCTAGATGCCAGTACATAGGTGCCGTCACCCTGCCGGCTCTGAACGAGTTTCGCCGATTCGAGGGTGCGAATGGCCTCTCGTATCGTGGCACGCGACACTCTGAACGTCTCACTTAATTCACGTTCTGTAGGGAGCTGGTCCCCCTGTTTCAACCGCCCGTCATCAATAAGTGCGCGGATTTGCGCCACGACATCCTCGTATGCCCGCTTTTTTTCAACTGCTTTAATTGCTTTCAGCATGTTGACATTCCTTGCTCGCTTTTACGTATTTCTTCTATCGTTGTTTTAAAGTGAGCGCGAGTCACTAATANNATCTGTGAACCGACCATTCCGTCGGTTTCATCGACCAGTTCCGTAAGGTCCACATCGGAGTTTAAAGGCTTCCCGTTGCTGTGCACCTGAAAGATTGCCAGCCGTTCTTCCCGGTTGGGTATGGGAAACTCGAGATGAAAATCGAGACGTCCGGCGCGCAGCAGCGTCGGGTCGATTAATTCTATGCGGTTCGTGGCGGCAAGGGTGACGACCTGGGCGACATCACTCAGGTTGTCCAATTCGCTGAAAAACTGGCTGGCCACGCGCTCCGAGACGCCTCCCTCGCTGACCATACCCCGTTTCGGAATAAGGGCGTCGATTTCATCGAAAAACAGGATGCACGGAGCCGATTGTTTCGCTTTTTTGAAAATATCATGGAGCGTTTTTTCAGATTCTCCCAGCCACTTCGAGAAAAGGATGGGGCCGCTTATGGAGATGAAATTCAAACCGGTTTCACCGGCCAGGGCCTTTGCCATGAGGGTCTTTCCGGTGCCGGACGGCCCGCTGAAAAGGATGCCCCTGGGGGGGGCTAATTTGCCGGCAGCAAAGAGTTCCGGATATTTGTATGGCCAGTCCACGATTGAAACGAGTGTCTCTTTAATTTTTTCAAGTCCGCCGACCTGCTCCCATCGTACCGCAGACCGTTCGGTAAAGAATTCACGAGTTGCTGAAGGTTCGATTTCGCGGAGCGCAGTTAAAAAATCTTCTTTGGTAATTTGCAAATTCTCCGTCTCGGCGAGGATCGAGTCTACTTTGTCTTTCCCATAAAGTTCAACGTATCTCCGTAATGTTACCATCCCTGCTTCTTTACATAAGGATTCCAGATCAGCGCCCACGAAACCGTAGGTGATCTGGGCAAGACGCTCCAGATCTACGTCGGCGGCAAGGGGCATCCGGCGACTGTGAATTTTCAGAATGGTTAGGCGTCCTTCGGCATTCGGCACCGGAATCACGATTTCACGGTCGAAACGGCCGGGGCGGCGCAGTGCGGGATCGAGCATTTCCGGGATATTGGTCGCGCCTATGACGACCACGCGGCCCCGACGCACCATACCATCCATCAGCGCAAGCAGCTGGGCGACGACCCGCTTCTCCACGTCTCCGAGTACGTTGGCGCGCCTCGGAGCTATGGCGTCAATTTCGTCGATGAAGATAACACTCGGTGCTTTGCGGTTCGCCTCTTCAAATATCTCGCGCAACCGCGCCTCGCTCTCTCCGTAATATTTATGAATGATCTCCGGCCCGTTTATCTTGATGAAGTGGAGCTCTGTTTCACTGGCTATGGCCCTGGCAATCAGGGTCTTCCCTGTACCGGGCGGGCCATAGAGAAGCACCCCTTTGGGCGCCTCGATCCCCAGTCTTTGAAATAATTCTTCATGGCGCAGAGGAAACTCCACCATCTCCCGCACCAGCTTTAATTCCTTTTCGAGCCCCCCGATCTGCTCGTAGGCGACGCGAGTAGACTCTTGGATCGCGTAATCGGGCCTTTGCAGAATAATTTTTGTGTTTTGATTAACGATGAGCGCGCCGGATGGAGAGGTTGCGTCTACTCGAAAGAAACGGTCTTTCCCGCCGAAGAAGGGCATGTTGATGGTATCCCCTGAAATGAGGGGAAACCCTTGTAGGATTTTCGCGAACTGCTCCAGATCTCTTTCATTAGGCAAGGCCTCTTCCGTGTCCAATGGGTAAAGCACCACAGTTGCTGCTGTTTCGCGGGGGACCTTCCTGATCCGTACCGTCCCGCCTATATTCACCTGGGCGTTCTTACGAGTGAGATCGTCGATCTGGATCAGTTTTTTCCCGTTATTATCGGGAAATCCTGCCGCGATGCGAGCCACGGTTACATTTTTCCCCTTGATCTCGATCAGATCGCCAGGAACGATTTGCAACGCCAGACCATCCTCAGGGACAATGCGTGCCAACCCCTTACCGACATCGTCAATCATCGCTTCGCTTACTTTTAATTCTGTATGAGCCGACATCAAAGCCCCCGCAAACCCTTTTGGACTTATGGTCAGGTGGTCTGACAACCTTTCAGTACAGATTCTCCTATGACGTGTCAAGCGTTTTTTTGGGGAAATGCTCTGCACCTAAATAGGAGCATCTAAGACGATGGTTTACATCGCAATTTCAATAGTGAATTTAAGCACTTGGGAAGTCAGAAAGGTTGAAAGTTTTTAACAAACACATAATTTTGTTTGACTTGGATGGGTGGATTTGGTAGAAACGCGCCGTTATTTTCACAGGACATCTTTGCATTCTATGACATCACTCAGGAGGAAAAATCCATGAAGGACAATAAACTGGTATTGTGGTTTGATGAACTCGAACTGGCAGACATTCCAAAGGTCGGCGGGAAAAACGCCTCACTAGGTGAAATGAGGAGGGAATTGATTCCCAAAGGGATCAGTATCCCGGACGGTTATGCGATCACCGCCACGGCCTATCGCTACCTGCTCAAGACCGCCGGTATTCTTGACAAGATGAAAAAGATTCTTTCCGATCTGGATACCCACGATCTTGAAAACCTNNGAAGAAATCATCAAAGCCTATGATAAACTCTGTGAGGAATATGGACCCAATACGGACGTGGCCGTCCGCAGTTCCGCAACGGCGGAAGACCTGCCCGACGCCAGCTTTGCCGGACAGCAGGAAACTTACCTCAATGTGACAGGGAAAAAGGATTTAATCGAAGCCTGCAAAAAATGTTTTGCCTCCCTGTTCACAGACCGGGCCATTTCCTACCGGGTGGACAAGGGATTTGATCATCTATCCATTGCCCTGTCCATCGGCGTGCAAAAGATGGTCCGTTCCGATCTGGCCTCATCGGGAGTTATCTTTTCCATTGATACGGAATCAGGATTCAAGGATGCCATTCTGATCACAGGGGCCTACGGGCTTGGTGAGACGGTGGTACAGGGTTCCGTCAATCCGGATGAGTTTTTCGTTTTCAAACCGACTTTGAAGACCGGATACCGGCCGATCATTCAGAAAAAGCTGGGCGCCAAAGAGATTAAAATGGTCTACGCGAAGGCAGGTGGAGAGGATGCCACCCAAACCATTCCCGTCCCCCAGGAAGACCGTGAGCGTTTCTGCCTGACGGATGATGAAATCCTGCAGCTGGCCCGCTGGACCGCCATTATTGAGGATCATTATTCCGCCCAGGCCGGTTACTTCAAACCCATGGATATCGAATGGGGAAAAGACGGACGGACCGGTAAGCTCTTCATCCTTCAGGCCCGACCGGAAACGGTGCAATCCCAGAAGGATGTCAATGTCCTGGAAAATTATGTCCTCCTCGAATCCAAGGAACCTCTTGTCACCGGAACCAGCGTGGGAGCGAAGATTGGGGCCGGACCGGTCAACGTCATCAAATCGGTGGATGAGATCAGGAACTTCAAAAAAGGGGAGGTCCTGGTTACCGAGATGACCGACCCTGACTGGGAACCGGTGATGAAGATCGCTGCCGCTATTGTCACCAACAAAGGGGGCCGCACCTGCCATGCGGCTATTGTCAGCCGCGAGTTAGGCGTCCCCTGCATCGTGGGAACCGAAAATGGGACCAAACGCCTGCAGGGAATCAGCCATGCCACGGTATCCTGTGCGGAGGGGGAAGTCGGAAAAGTCTATGAGGGTATCCTGAAATTTGAAGTTCAACGGGTTGACGCCAAGAATCTGACCCGGCCCAAGACGAAAATCATGTTGAACCTAGGAAATCCTGAAAATGCCTTTACCCTGGCGGCCATTCCGAACGACGGCGTCGGCTTGGCCAGGCTGGAGTTTATTATCACCAACATCCGGCTTCATCCCATGGCGCTCATCCAGTTCGAAAAAGTAGTCGATCCGAAGGTGAGAGAGGAAATCGAAAAGCTCACAAGAGGGTACGACAACAAAGGAGATTGCTTTGTGGATAAACTGGCTCAGGGGGTTGCCAAAATCGGGGCGGCTTTCTATCCCAACGATGTCATTGTCCGGATGAGCGATTTCAAGAGCAACGAATACGTCAACCTTTTGGGCGGCTCCTATTTTGAACCGCAGGAAGAGAATCCCATGATCGGATGGCGGGGGGCATCACGCTATTATGACGACAAGTACCGGGATGGTTTCGTTCTCGAGTGCAAGGCGATGAAAAAGGTCCGGGAGGAAATGGGATTGACCAATGTGAAACTGATGCTTCCCTTCGTCCGTACCGTGGAAGAGGGAAAAAGAGTCGTCGAAATTATGAAGAAAAACGGTCTCATCCAGGGAAAGGATGGGCTGGAGATCTACATGATGGTCGAGATCCCGAGTAATGTCATTCTGATCGAGGAGTTCGGAAAGGTCTTTGACGGGTTCTCCATCGGCTCCAACGATCTCTGCCAGTTGACCCTCGGTCTGGACCGGGATTCCGCCCAGGTGGCACACATCTTTGATGAGAGAAACCAGGCGGTCCTGGATCTCGTGCGGATCGCCATCACCAAGGCCAACCAGATGGGCAAGAAAATCGGGATCTGCGGCCAGGCACCCAGCGACTATCCTGAATTTGCAAGATTCCTGGTCGAGTGCGGAATCGACAGTATATCGCTGAATTCCGATACGGTCATCAAAACGACCACTGATATCCTGGAAACAGAAAAGGCGCTGGGTAAATCCTAAACGTCCCGATAGAAACATCTCAAAAACAGAACAGCGTTCATCGCTTCGCGCGATGAACGCTGTTTAATTATGAGGTGCCAGACCAGACCGTAAGCCGAGTTCTGTTCCGCCCGACGGTCGCCCGGAAGGCGGCGATGATCATTCATCTGGGACCGCAGTTGCCTGCGGCCTCAAGCGACACAACCCGAGAACGCCGGGCGGGCCACCCTTACGGTTCTCCTATTCGGTCTTGCTCCGGATGGGGTTTACCAAGCTTTTCCGGTCACCCGGAAAACTGGTGAGCTCTTACCTCGCCTTTTCACCCTTACCCGCCATGGGCGGGCGGTATCTTTTCTGTGGCACTTTCCTTAGGGTCACCCCCAGTCGCCGTTAGCGACCA
>PMNM01000196.1:34165-34675 GCA_003161855.1 Syntrophaceae bacterium
TTCCTGATATTTTTAATAGACTCGTAGCGCTTGATAATATCAGAGTGAACCTGTTTTTTCAAATCCTGACTGGTCTGTTGACAAACAGAAAATTGGTCGTCGAGTGATCTCAAATCATCTTCAATCTGCTTTTTTTTAANNCTCGTATTCCTGCCGGCAAAGGTCAAATTCCCTTTCTTTGATCTGGACACCGACCTTGATCTGGTCAATCTTCTCCAACAGGACAAGCACCTCATCTTCTATCTCACTGTTTTTCAAATCGATCCCTTCAATTTCTTTGAGCATTGACTGATATTCCTTATTGGTCTTAACCTCCGATAGNNAGGAATTCTTCATCCAGCTTTACCAACTGCCCCGGTAACACCTTTTTCCGGTTGTCGATCCTCATCATCTCTGATTCGGCCTTTTGCAATGCAATCAATAGTCTGATCTGATCTCTCAACACCCTCCCCCTTTCATGGCCATGCCGTCAAAATGACAAAAAAAATGCACCATCTGACGGTGCATTTT
>PMNM01000049.1 GCA_003161855.1 Syntrophaceae bacterium
ATTGTCTTTGAAATGAATACCGGCCAGATGCTGGAGGACGTCCGTCTGGCCCTGAACGGTGCCGGATGCGTCCACTTTTACGGAAGGCCCGGCGGGGTCATTCCGACCCCCGTCGAATTGACCAAGGTGATTGAACAACATGCAAAGAAGCCATGAAGACGTCCATCAGGACACCAGTCCCGTCATGAAAAAAGTTTTCAGCAAACCGAAGTTCCTGAAGGATAATGCCTTCCATTACTGTGCCGGCTGCGGTCACAGCATTGCGCACCGGCTCATCGCCGAGGTCATCGAAGAANNCTGCCGGACCGGATCGTTTTTTCCTACCAGGGAGACGGGGATCTGGCCGCCATCGGAACGGCCGAGACATTTCATGCCGCAAACCGGGGTGAAAATATTACCGTCCTCTTTATCAACAATGCCGTTTATGGCATGACGGGAGGGCAGATGGCGCCCACCACCCTGCTGGGCCAGGTATCCACCACCTCGCCGCCAGGAAGAGATGCCGTTCTGGATGGCTATCCGATCCGCATGAGTGAAATACTTGCCCATCTGGAGGGTACGAAATACATTGAACGGTGCGCCGTCAATACCCCGGCCAATATCATGAAGGCCCGCAGGGCCATAAAAAAAGCCTTCCAGTACCAGATGGCGGACGCCGGTTTCACCCTGATTGAAATTCTGTCCCATTGTCCCACCAACTGGAAGATGAGTCCCATCGATGCCTGCCGGTGGGTTGATGAGGTCATGGTTAAAACATTTCCTCTCGGCGTCATCAAGGATACAAAAGCGGAAGGTTAACATTCATGCTCAGCAAAACGATATTTGCCGGTTTCGGAGGACAGGGGGTGCTGATGATGGGTTACAGTTACACCCATGCGGCCATGCATGACGGTTTTCATGTCACCTACCTTCCCTCCTATGGGGTCGAAGTGCGGGGGGGAACGGCCAACTGTACCGTCGCTGTTTCCGATGATGAGATTGCCTCGCCCATCGCGTCGGAACCTGATTTTCTGGTGGTGATGAATAACCCGTCCCTTTATACCTTTCAAAACCGGATTGCCCCCCAGGGTTCCTTCTTCCTGAATTCCTCCATCATTGAATCACGTCCGAGCCGGAAGGACGTTTATATCCATGAAATTCCCGCCAGTGAAATAGCCGCCGAGCTCGGAAATCCCAGGGTTCAGAACGTGGTCATGATGGGCGCCTACATCCGAAAAACGGGGCTGGTTACAGCGGACACTTACCTGAAAAGCCTGAAGACCATTGTCGGGGAAAAGAAGAAATCCTATATGGATCTGAACCGGAAAGCCTTCACGGCGGGTTACGAATTAGGATAGAGGAGTGGACAGACCATGGCGGTCCTGCAAATTTCCGTACAACTGGATAACGTTCCCGGCGCCCTGACAAGGCTTCTGGATATCCTGGACAAGGAGGGGATCCATGCCAAGGCCATCTCGGCCGCCAGTACCGCGGAAGCCAGCACGCTGCGCCTCGTCGTCAACGACCCCCAGAAAGCCGTCACCGTCCTGGACAGCTTTCATTTCAACTATGAAATCTATCCGGTCATCGCCGTGGAGGTCCCCTGCCATCCCGGCGGCATGAACGCTGTCGTCAAGCCGCTCAGCGAAGGGGAAGTGAATATCCACTATATCTACACGACCATCGAGCGAATCGGCAAAGAAACCATCCTGATCATCGGCGTCGATAAAATCGATGAGGCCACGGCCATTCTGAAACAGCACTGGATCAATTTTGTCGGCGACCGCATTTACTCCCTTTAATCCGTCCCCTATGACCTGCGGGCCAATACGATGAGCCTGTTTAATATCTCCCCGGAAAAAGAAACCGCCCTCCAGGAGCGGATGGATCGCCTCGGCGTCTCGGAAAGCGATTTCCGTGAGACCTTTATCCGCTCGTCAGGTCCCGGCGGTCAGAAAGTCAACAAAACATCCTCCTGCGTCCAGCTCCTGCATGTGCCCACGGGGCTTGCCGTCAAATGCCAGCAGGAACGTTCCCAGGCCCTGAACCGCTTTCTGGCACGGCGCATCCTTCTGGACCGGATTGAACGGATTCAGACCGGGGTGGTCATTGCGGAAAAACAGCGGATTGAAAAGTTGAAGCGTCAGAAGCGCCGCCGCTCCCGGCGTGCACAGGAAAAGATCCTGGAACAGAAGCACATCCAGTCCGAGAAAAAATCCCTCCGCGCCAAAGTCAAACCGACCGACGACCCTAAAAGATAGAAGCCCGTCCTCGCATTAACCGGACGCACACCGGATCCGATGAAGGGCAATGGGCAAGAGCCTCACATAAAGGAGGATTTCCTCTTACACATCCAATTCATGTTGATCAATTTTCTTTTTTGTCGCCTTTGGAGCCGTCTTAAATGTCGCGTTTACTTGTTTAATCGGAGGCATTTCTACCGTCCTGCCGTCAAGCAATTCGGCCACGGTTAAAAGTTGAACCCTGGGATATTTTTTACCCCATAGAGGGGACTCATAGAAACCTGCTGTAACCGCTTCCGTTTTCATGGGGTAAGTTGGTTCCTGCATCGAGATCAGAACCCCGATCGCCGCCTTTTCCCGCTCCAGAACCCCTTTCAGGTCACGAACATGAGCGGGGCCGATCTTCCCAGCCTTCACGGACAGGATCACACTTTCAAAACTCCCCGGCTTGTCCCCCTGGAAAACGATCCTCCCGTCAATCCCCTTGTCCGCTCCCTTTTTTTGATCGACGGGTCGCGCCCCCACAAGACCCAGCGCCCACCATTGGAATTGATACGGGTCAGAGGCCGCCAATGCCTCTGCGTCCGGCTCGCTTGTCGGCTCGCCCACAACATGAAACGATCGCTTTGTCGCCGCCCCATATTCCGCCGGTACTTCCGCCGCCTTCACAGTTTCGCCTTTTCCCGACGGTGTGGCGCGAACAACCTGCTCGATGCCGAAGGAATCCTTCAGGCGTTGCTTGATGAGCGTTATCGCAAGGTGTGTAATGTCTATCCCGATCCACGGACGGCCCAGCGCTTGCGCGGTGGCAATCGTAGTCCCACAGCCGCAGAAGGGGTCAAGAACAACGCCGCCTTCTGGGCATGAACTGAGCACGATTCGTTCCAAGAGCGCAACGGGTTTCTGCGTCGGATAGCCGAGGCGTTCAGCCGCTTGTGAACTGATTGGCCCGATGTCTCCCCACCAGTCTTGAAGCGTCACGCCTGGCATTTCATCAAGATAACGCTTGTACGCCGGAACTGCTCCCGGCTTCGTTTGAACAACGCGACCCTGTCGGATTAACTCCGCCATCTTTTCTTCACTGTACCGCCAGAACCGTGTCACGCCCATGACTTCGTAGGACGGATTACCCTTAGCTGCACCGCCCGGACCGGTCAAATTATCCAAGCGATAACGCCGCCCGGATTCCGGTTCAATGTATTTGTAAAAGGCATCCGTGTAAGATTCATCGTAGGGCGTGAAGACGTGATTCCAGAACCATTTATCGGATTTCGTATAGAACAGGATTACGTCATGGATTCGGCCATGCTGTGCGCGGCCTTGTTTGGCGTCGCTGTGGGCGCTGCTCCGCTTCCAAACGATTTCCGTCCTGAAGTTGGCCGGTCCAAACACGGCGTCCATGAGCATCTTCAGGTAATGACTGGCCGTCGGGTCGCAGTGAAGGTAAATACTTGCGGTCGGCTTCATGACGCGCCGGAGTTCCACCAGGCGCGGGGCCATCATCACGAGATAGGCCAGCATGTCGCATTCGCCGAGGAAGGTCCGGAACGCCTGAAGGCAATCAGCCACGCGCCCGCCCGCCATCACGATCTCCGCAAAGACGGATTCGCTTTCCTGATTCCATGTCCAGGTGTCCGAGAAAGCCTGAATCTGACTTGCGGCTTGGCTCCCGTCTTTTTCCGCGAAAAGAACGTTGTAATTTGTGTTGGAGTTGAAAGGCGGGTCCAGGTAAACGAGGTCAACGGTTTCGTCTTTGATATGCCGGCGCACCACATCCAGATTATCGCCGTAGTAGAGCAGGTTCTTCGAGCTTTCCGTCATAACGTCATTCCCTCCTCGATGTCTTTCGTGAAGCCCTTCCTGAATGGGACTATACTCAGCAATGGACTTATGCATACCATAAACGACGGAGAAATGTCATCATTGAAAACGGATGAATGTCCTGCGTCTTCATTGAGTTTGACGCTTTATCACTTTCAGAAAGAAAGTAACCACCGACTCCATGAATCAACAATTTTTGAAAAAAATTTGACGCGTCGAGCTAACCTATTTACTTGGTTTAATTAAGTAATATACAGGGTGGGATTGCANNACGATCACCTTCAGCAACGGGTTGGCATACAGAATCACCAGCGAAATAACAAGCGCATAAATGGCGATGGATTCCGTCATGGCCAGACCGACCATCATGGTCAGCATAACCTTGCCCTGTGCTTCGGGATTGCGACCAACAGCCACGCTGCCGCCGCTTGTTGCCTGGCCCATGCCCATACCGGCTCCGATGGCGCCCAGCCCCATGGCCAGACCGGCGGCAATGACACTGCAACCCAGTACGATGGCTTTGGTATAGTCGACTGAGCCCGCAGCGGCTGCCTCAGCGGCCATAGCAAGCGGTGCGAAGAGCATAACGAAAAGAATACCGATGACTGTTGACGCGAACATTTTTACTGTTTTTACCATAATTTGTTTTACCATCCTTTCTTTAATTTTTTTGTGAATGAGTTTTAAAAAATGTGACCCGAAACATTCTCTCTGCCGTTCTCACCCCCTTCCTGAAACGTGATGAACGCCGCCACGCGGGGCTTGCGGGATAGATGCCCGCCGATGATCAGCGCCGCTACCCAGCGTTTTTACCATGACACAAAGAATGCGCGTCTTCTATATGCAAAGAGATGACTTGTCAAGAAATAATTTGGCATCGCCCCATCGATTTATGCTATAGAGCGGGGTAGGAAGTAGCGGTTCAGAGCACAGGGATCGGATAGATTGGAAAGGCCATTGACATCCGTATTGACAAAAAAAGAAGAGGCCATTGTCCGATCGATCCAGGGGGACATCGGCTTTNNTCGCGCAACAGACCGGCATTCCGGAACAGGAGGTCCTGGACGGCATTGCCGGTATGATGAAGCGGGGGATCATCCGGAAAATCGTCGCGATTGTGCGTCACCAGAAGGCCGGTTTTATCCGGAATACGATGGTCGTGTGGGCCGTTCCGGAAGATCGCTGCGAAGCCGTGGGAAAGATATTGGCCGCCTTCCCGGAAGTGACGCACTGTTACCAGAGAACACCGGTCTTTGCGGAAAAGTATAACCTGTTCAGCATGATTCATCTCCGCAGTCAGCAGGAGGAAGACCGGCTGCTCCGGAAAATTTCCGCAAAAACGGGCCTGACGGATTATCTGATCCTCACCAGTGAGGAAGAATTCAAGAAAAGCAGCATGGCATATTATTGAATGGGTTCATTGTCCAAAACACTTTTTGAAAAAGCGCAGGGGATCATCCCCGGAGGGGTGAACAGCCCCGTCCGGGCATTCCGGTCCGTGGATGCGAGCCCCCTGTTTATCCGCGAGGCGCGGGGTTCCCGGATCGTTGATGCGGACGGTCAGGAATACATAGATTATGTGATGTCCTGGGGACCCATGATCCTCGGACACAGCCATCCTCAGGTCATCGAGGCGATCTGCCAGACCGCTCAAAAGGGAACGAGTTACGGGGCGCCGACGGAGTTGGAGGTTATCATGGCGGAGATGCTCACCGAGGCTTTTCCCGCCATGGCCATGGTCCGGCTGGTCAGCTCCGGAACGGAAGC
>PMNM01000091.1 GCA_003161855.1 Syntrophaceae bacterium
AGCCTATCTATCTGAATATTCGCTATGCGCCTTTATCCCCTTGGCAAACCCTGTTTCTGTCATCCGTTTTTAGAGATAAGGCCCGTAAGACTTTAGACCGGCCAATGAACAAGAAAGGCCGCCCCAAAAGGAGCGGCCTTCTTTTTTCATCGCTCTTCCTTTACCGCCGTCACTTCATCGGCGGAACGAAGGGTATCCACTGGGCGAACAACCAGCAGAGGAAGAAGACGAGCGGTATGTGTACAAACATCTGGAGCACTGAATAGCCGACAAGGTCCCGGGCCTTCATATGGAGCAGTCCAAGAAGCGGCAGCATCCAGAATGGATTGAGCAGATTCGGCAGGGCCTCGGCAGCATTGTAGATCACCACCACCCATCCAAGGTTCACGTGATGCTGAATTGCCGCCTGCAGGACGTAAGGCGCCTCAATGACCCACTTGCCTCCGCCGGAGGGAATAAAAGCACCCAGGATGGCCGAATAAGCGGCCACAAGAAGCGGGTAAGTCCCCTGGGTCGTGATGCTGTAAAAGAGGTCAGCCAACCACTTGTTGATCCCCGTACCGACGATCATCCCGAAGATAACAGCATAAAAGGGAAATTGTATCAAGACGCCCCCGGTAGCAGGGACGGACTGGGCGACAGCCTTAAGGAAACGCTTGGGCCGCCAGTGCAGAAGCATGCCCACGGTGATGAAAATCAGGTTGTAGTTATTGAGGTCCAGAGCCGCGATAGGCCCCCTGGGATCCTTGCTGAAGAGGTCTATCAGGTACCAACAAAGAAGACCTGCCACGAGGATGATCAGCAGAGGGCTGTATTCAAGCCACTCTCCCGGTTTCTGCCGCGCCTCGATGCTCGTATCGATCTCTTCAAATTTCAGGTTGAAATAATCCACTGTCTTGGCGCGCTCGGGTTTCGGAGCCGAGAAGTAGGCAATGGGTACCGAAACCGCAATGAGGGCGACTATCATCCAGAAGTTCTCCCAGATGAAAAGCGTCTGCGTCAGGGGAATCAGACCGCTGATCTCAAAGAGTTTAGGCGGAATGGCCCCCTTTGTGGCCATCATGAGGGGCGCCGAGGAGGAAAGACCGAGGGCCCAGATGGCGCCCAACCCGAGGTAGGCTGCGGCCCCCGCGGCCCGGTAGTCCATTCCTTTAACCCTTCTCGTCAATTCGCGGACCAAAAGGCCGCTGAAGATGAGGCTTAACCCCCAGGAGATCAGGGATGTCACCATAGCCAAGAAGGCCACGAAGGCGATGGCTCCCCTTCCCGTCTTGGGGATTCCGGCCACCTTCTGGATCACCCAGTAAACGGCGGGAGTAGAGGCAAGCACATATCCGCCGATGATAATGAACGCCATCTGCATGGTAAAGGGTATCAGGGTCCAGAACGCCTTGCCGCCCTCGGTCGCGAGCTTGACCGGACTCTCACCGATGAGAAGACCAAAGACATAAACGATCACAATGCCTACGAGGGCAAATACCCATGCATCGGGAAACCACTTTTCACTCCAGGCTGCAAGCCCGAGGCCAAAACGCTCGAGGAAGCCCTCTCCGCCTGCACTTTTATTTCCCTTTTCCATTCCTAATCCTCCCTTCAAAAAATGATAATACAAAACCATGAAATAAAAAAATCAATGACCACACTTTTACTACCCCCGCATCACCTCCTCAGGCGCTGCCTCATGCCCTACAGAAAAAACCCCCGTTCTCTTCAGACGAAGCGGGGTTTTAAGGACAATCCATTCATCACAGCACCATAAAAAATTGGGGTTTAAGTTATGTAAACCGTCTCCCGATTTGTCATGCGCCTGATATATAGCGAAGGACTATCTTAAATACAAGGAATTTTTTAAGGCGGCCGTCAGCCTGTTTTTTCCTGGACTAAATGCAATGTTTATGAAAGGATCAGCACGATTTTTCAGCCACATACCAGAAAAAAGGATTGATCGTAATGACCGTATGGGAAGCGCTGTTTCTGGGGATGGTCCAGGGTCTGACGGGAGTTCCTGCCTGTCAGCAGTTCAGGCCACCTCGTGCTTTTTCAGAAGCTCTTCGGGATTGAGGAAGGAGCCCTGATTTTTGATGTGGCTGTGCACGTAGCCACCGCCATAGCCTCGTTTACGGTCTTCTGGAAAGATATCTGGTCCATGATTCGACGCCACTTCATCCGTAGGAAGAAACCATTATGCCGAAAGTTCGTGTTGGTGATATCGATCTCTATTATGAACTGACCGGAGAGGGAATCCCTCTGCTTTTTATTCATGGCCTGGGGTCCAGTTCATTGGACTGGCAAAAACAAGTGGCGTTTTTTTCCGGAAAATGCAAAGTTCTGACCATTAATGTCCGGGGCCATGGCCGGTCTGACAAACCCAAAGGCCCTTACAGCATCCCTCTTTTTGCCCGGGATACGGCCGGATTGATGAAAAGTCTTGAATTCTATCCGGCCTATGTGGTTGGTCACTCCATGGGGGGCATGATCGCCTTCCAGATGGCCGTCAGTTTCCCCGAACTGATCAAGGCGATGGTGATTGTCAACAGCGGCCCCGAGCTGGTTTTCCGGCGTTTCCGTGATCGCTGGGCCTTTTTCCTGCGAAGGATGGTCGTGCGTTTTTTCGGGATGCGTAGAATGGCGGAGGTCTTAGGTCGAATGCTTTTTCCGGAGCCGGATCAGGAACCGCTGCGAAAGGTTTTCATCCAGCGATGGGCCGAGAATGACAAGGGAGCCTATCTTGCTTCTCTCCGGGCTCTTTCCGGATGGAGTGTCGCGGACCGGTTGCACCAGATTACCTGTCCCACGCTCGTGATTTCGGCGGATCAGGACTATACACCGCCTTCATTCAAAGAAGCCTACGTCAGCAAGATGCGGAAAGCGCAGATGGTGGTGATCTCCGATTCACGGCACATGACGCCCCTTGATCAGCCGGAGCGGTTGATCGGCGCTGTGGAGGCTTTCCTTAACCAGCAGGTGTGACGGCTTCTTTCGAGTTGAGGATGCCGTTGGAATTTAATTTGTTTATGGGTTTGTGCATGAAAAAGAAATTTCATCCCGGTTTTTTGGCCAGGAATCCTCATCTTCAATCCATGGTCGCGACATCTCCCGTCCGGAACATCGGCCGGAATCCGATGGAGGATGCTGCCCGAGAGAGCATCATGGAAGGAGGCAACGGTATCCGCTTGCTGGGTTATCGTTCCTGCCAGCCGCAAACAAAATCCAAAGGCCTGGTTATTTTGATCCATGGATGGGAGGGCAGTTCCCATTCAGCCTATATTCTATCCACAGCAAAATATCTTTTCGGAAAGGGATACGATATCTTCCGGCTTAACCTGCGGGACCATGGTGAAAGCCATCACCTCAATGAAGGTTTGTTTCACGGGGCCCTCATTGAGGAAACCTTTCAAGTCGTTAAGAATATTTGTCAGCAGTCGAATGATCTGCCTGCTTATCTGGTTGGATTTTCCCTGGGAGGCAATTTCGCCCTGCGGATAGCCTTGAGGCAAACGACCTCCAGGATTGTTAACTTAAAGCATGTTTTTTCCATCAGTCCGGCGCTCGATCCCTACAAAGCCACGGTCTGTATTGACGAGAGCCTGCCCTTTTACCGTTTGTACTTCTTGAAAAAGTGGAAGAAATCCCTCCGGAAAAAGCAGGCCCTGTTTCCCGAGAAGTACGATTTTAACGGTGTGCTGGATCACAGGACCTGCCTGGCGCTGACGGAAGCCATCATGCCCTGGTACCCAGAATTCACGGATTACCGGAGCTATTTCAAAGACTATACGCTGCTGAATGGCGCATTCAAAGAACTTTCCATGCCCGTCACGATTATCGTCTCCGAAGATGACCCATTCATTCCTGTCGATGATTTTTTGAGCCTGGAAAAAAATCCGAATCTGCACCTGCTGATTCAGCGCTATGGCGGCCATTGCGGCTTTCTGGATTTTTTCCCCTATGCCTGCTGGTATGAAAAGCTGATTGACCGGATCATCCGGAAGGGAATCGAACAGAAGGATCGTTGATGATTTTCCCTCAGGATGCAAGCCGAAAACCTCTCCATGGACAAGGGTATGAAACATGATAAACAGGATCCCCATCCATAGGAACAGCATGGATCTCCATGCGATGATCATCAAGATAGTTGTATCGCTGATATTCTTAGTATTTTTACTGGTCGGGACCCTCCCGGCATGGGTGGAAGCACAGAATGCGAAGTGGGTCTTTGTGGGCTTCACAAAATACCGAGACGCCGTCTTTATGGATATGAACCGTGTTTCTCATTTGCCGGATCAGCGCAACCAGGCCTGGTCAAGGATTACACCCTCTGCACAGAGCAAGTATTTCAGGCAGATCCAGAAGGACCTGAAGAATGCCGGGAAGGATTATGGGGAATTCAAGTATATCGAAATCTTGAACGAAGTCGATTGTCAAAACAATCAGATCCGCGATTTGAAGGTGATTTACTACGATAAGAGCCGGTTGGCGATCCATGCCACGAGGGATGAAAATCCCCGTTGGAAACCGATTTATCCCGGCAGTTTATGGGATGCTTTGCAGCAAGCTGTCTGCAGGAAATAATGGAGAATGTAGGCAGATGAACATAAAGACCTATGTGATCCACCGGCATGTGAAAGGGCAGGATCTGAACCACCACGGGACTCTTTTTGCCGGACGCGGGGCTGAATGGTTTGTGGAAGCCGGCCTCATTGCGGCAGCCAGCCTGACGTCGCCGGAAAGGGTCGTCTGTATGAATATTCACGGCATGGTTTTCTCAAAGGCTGTTCGGGCAGGGCATATCCTCCGGTTTGAAAGCAAGGTCGTTTTTGCGGGCCGGAGTCGCCTGGTGACCTATGTCAATATCGTCTTTGGCCATAACGATGAACAGGTCCTTGATGGATTTCTCACTTTCGTTTACGTCGGCCGGGATGGCCGTCCCCTGCCGCATGGCATCATCATCGATGCCGTTGATNNCGATATGGCTTTTCACGCGGGCCGGGCAGGAAAGGAACTTAACCGATGAACAGAAGATTTCTGTGGAAATTCATCCTGCTTTTGCCCGTATTATTTTTAATCGGTGTGTTCCCGTCCTGGGCACAGGAAAAAATTTACATCAATGGGATTGACGCAAACTTCCCGCCCTTTGCCTTTGTTGACAAAAACGGTATTCCCGATGGTTTTGATGTCAAGGCCCTCGACTGGATCGCCAAAGAGATGGGATTCAAGGTCGAACATCAGCCGATCGCTTGGGATGGCATTGTTTCCAGCCTGATCGGCAAAGAGATCGATCTCATTGCTTCCGGGATGAGCATCACCGGGGAAAGGAAAAAGCAGGTCTATTTTACTATTCCATATTGGAAAATCCGGCAGGTTTTAATCGTCAGGAAAGATTCCAAGGTGACACGCAAAACGGCTATGGCCCATCATAACAAAATCGGGGTGCAACAGGACACGATGGAAGCCAGGTGGATCGATGAAAACCTGATTAAAAAAGCCAGGAAGAAATTCACGCTGGTTTACTATGATTCAACTTCTAGGGTTATTGAGGATGTGATCAGCGGGCGGATCGATGCCGCCGTCACAAATGATGCATCGGCCCGGGATGCCGTCAAAAAAACGTCTATCATGATTCTTGGGACTTTTGGCATGCCCGACGAACAATTCGGATATGCCGTCCGTCCAGAGGACAGGGAATTACTGAAAGAGCTGAATACAGGACTCAAGCGCCTCATGGCCTCTCCTTACTGGAATGAATTGAAGGCAAAATATATCAATCAATAAAAGCGAAAAAAATTCTTGAGTTGCGTCAGACGCATTTTTCAAAGATCTCGAATCATGACAGTGCCTTCCCGCCCCGTTCTGTTCCCAATTCTTGGAAGTTCTTTGCTTTAGAAATGGCTTGCTTTTAGACGGAAATGGTTTAGTATTCCGGCGGCTTTTGCAAGGCTTTGAATATATTTTTCTTTTGGAGGTTCTATGTACCCGTATGAATTGGAAAAACCAGATAACCTGGTTGAGTTTTTAGAGCGAAGTGTCGCAAAGTATCCCGATCATCCCCTGTTCGGTACGAAAAACGTCAGCGGAACTTATGACTGGGTGACCTACCGGGAGGTCGGACGGCGTGTCGATAACCTTCGAGGTGGACTGGCACGGCAGGGTATCGGTAAAGGGGATGCCGTGGGTTTGATCGCCAATAACAGGGTGGAATGGGCGGTCGCTGCCTTTGCGGCCTATGGGCTGGGTGCACGCTTTATTCCCATGTACGAATCGGAACTGCTCCATGTCTGGGAGTACATTATCACCGACAGCGCCGTCAAGGTGTTGCTCGTCTCAAAGCAGGAGATCTATGATAAAATAAAAAACTTTACGGGGAAAATCCCTACGCTGCAAAAAATCTTCGTGATTGACGCGACAGGTCCGGGAACCATGACGGAACTGGAAAGCGTCGGTCAGGAAAATCCGATGCCATCGCTGCATCCCAATCCGGACGATATTGCCGTCCTGATCTACACGTCAGGTACGACGGGGGATCCCAAGGGGGTTCTTTTATCCCACGGGAATTTCACCAGCAACTCCCATGCGGGAAGAAAATTTTATCCGGAGCTAAACGCGAATTCACGAACCCTCTCCATTCTACCCTGGGCCCATTCCTTCGGACAGACGGCGGAGCTTTACACCATGATCCAGCTGGGCGGGTCGATTGGTTTTATGGAAAAGCCCACGACCATCGTCAGCGACATGGCCCAGGTCCGGCCGACTTTTTTGATCGCCGTTCCCCGTGTTTTCAACAAAATTTATGATACCCTCTGGTCAAAGATGAATGAGATGGGCGGGTTTAAAAAGTCGCTGTTCGTTATGGGTGTGGAAAGCGCCAAAAAGCGGCGTGAGCTGGCGAAACAGGGCCAGTCCGATTTCATGACCAANNAAAGAAATCTCCCTGTTCTTTTTTGATATGGGTATCCCTCTGTACGACTGTTACGGCATGACGGAAACCTCACCGGCCATTACGATGAACGGGTCGGTCGCATTCAAGTTCGGTACGGTCGGCAGGCCCATTGAAAAAGTAAAGGTGGTGATTGATCGGTCTGTCGTGGAGGAAGGCGCAGAGGATGGGGAAATCATCTGTTATGGTCCCAATGTGATGAAGGGTTACCACAACAAACCGGAGCAGACAAAGGAAGTCATGACGACGGACGGTGGTGTCAGAACGGGCGACCGGGGCCGGCTGGATGAAGATGGCTATCTCTACATTACCGGCCGGATCAAAGAGCAATTCAAGGTGGAAAACGGAAAGTTTGTCTTTCCTGCCTCCCTGGAAGAGGATATCTGTCTGGTGCCCGCTGTGCAGAACGCCGTGATATACGGAGATAACCGTCCTTATACAATCTGCCTGATCGTGCCGGACTTCTTTGTCTTGGAAAAGTATGCGGAGAAGCATAATCTGCCCGCCGATATCAA
>PMNM01000072.1:0-1507 GCA_003161855.1 Syntrophaceae bacterium
ACGGTCAGATTGCCGAAGATGCCCCGGCCTTCCGGCACGTGGGCGATGCCTGTGGCGACAATACGATCGGCGGCAATGTTTTTCAAATCTTTTCCTGAATAGGTGATGCTTCCACTGTAAGGGATCAGTCCGGAGATGGCCCGCAGGATGGAGGATTTTCCCGCACCGTTGGCGCCGATCAGCGTGACGATTTCTCCCTTGCCCACGTCAAAAGAAATATCGTCAACCGCTTGAATGCTGTCGTAGGAAACTCTCAAATGAGAAACGGCAAGAATCAGTTCAGAGGGCGTCATTGAACCACCTCCTCGCCCAGATAGGCTTCCAGCACCTTGGGGTTGTTTTGAATTTCCGAACACAATCCCTGCGCGATGGTCGCGCCAAAATCCAGCACCATCAGGCGTTCGCAAATGCCCATGACCAGCCGCATCTGGTGTTCAATCAGAATGATCGTTACCGAAAAAGTTTTGCGAATCCACGCGATAAATTCCATGAGCTGAATAATTTCATTGGGGTTCATTCCGGCAGCCGGTTCATCCAGAAGCAGGAGCCTGGGCTCCGTAGCGAGCGCGCGGGCAATTTCCAGCCGGCGCTGTAAACCGTAAGGCAGGTTTTTAGCCTTTTCACCGGCCGTTTCGTCGAGCTTAAAGATCGACAATAAATCCAGCGCCTGATTGGTGATGCGTTTTTCTTCNNGTAAGGCCTACGAGTTCCTGACCTTCGAGCTTGATGCTGCCTTCGGAGGCGCGATAGACGCCAGTGATTAAATTAAAAACAGTGGTTTTGCCCGCGCCGTTGGGACCGATAATGCCGACAAGTTCATGCGGCTCAATGGCGAAATTGAAATCGGATACGGCGCAAAGACCCGCGAAGCGGTGCGTGAGTTTTTGTATTTCAAGCAGAGGCATCGGGGACCTCCTTTTTCTTGTGCCGCCACAGTTTTTCCGTCACTAAATCCCGCAGAGGCATAAACAGGCGGATTTCTTTCATGCCCATGATTCCACGCGGACGATAGATCATCAAAAGCACCAGCATCAGCGGCATGAGCACCATCCGCCAGATGCCCAATGGACGCAGGATTTCCAGAAGGATCGTGTAAATAACCGCGCCGATTATTGATCCGGCAATGGACGCGATGCCGCCCAGATAAACCATGATCAGAATATCGGTGGATTTGAGAATGTCGAACATGCGCGGATTGATGAACTGCAGCGCGTGGGCGAACAGGCCTCCGGCAATGCCCGCGAAAAAAGATGAAACGACAAAGGCGATGATTTTGACCTGGCGCGTGTTTACGCTCATTAGGTCGCTGGCGATTTCATCTTCGCGNNCCGACGGCGTCGATGTTTTCCAGAACGGATTTCACAATCATGCAGAAGGCCAGCGTGACAATGGCCAGATAATCGCCGCGTGTTTTAAAAGAGGGGATGGCCACGAGAAATCCAACAAGCGCCGCGCCGATGCCGCCTGCCAGTATCGCCAGAGGGAAAAGCAAGTTTTGAGCGCCCGG
>PMNM01000072.1:1525-4701 GCA_003161855.1 Syntrophaceae bacterium
ACCGGCCAAAAATATTTGTTGCCGGTGAGCGTTTGCCATCGATTAAGCATTGTGTAATATGCGGCGGAGAGTTTGGGCATGGTTACACCTTTTGCGGCTGGGGTTTGCCCAGGATGCCGTAAGGCCTGACGATCAGCAGAACCAGCAGCAGCGTGAAGGCCACAAAGTCACGGTAGGTNNTACATCACGCCGGCCGCACCGCCCAGGCCAGTGCCGATGGCAAATGTAAGCGAGATGATTTTATCCACCGACACGCCCATTAGCGGGACGATTGTCTTGTCCCAGGAAATGGCGCGCATGGCCATGCCCGCTTTGGTGCGCTGGACGATAAAATCCAGAATCAGCATCAAAACCAGTGAAAGGATAATGATGATTATCTGCAGCGAGGAAATGGAAAGCGAGCCGACTGCCCAGGTGGTGTTTTCCAGAAGCGGCGGAATGTGTTTGGGGTATGGTGAAAGTGCCAGTGTGAAATTTTCCAGGAAGAGGCCGACGCCCAGCGCGGTGATGATGGCGGAGACGCGCGGAGCGTTGCGCAGCGGCTTGTAGGCTAGCCGTTCGATGATCACGCCCAGGCAGGCCACGCCCAGCATGGATAAAAGCAGGACGGGGACAAAGGACAGGTGAAAATAGACGGCCAGCAGAAAGCAGAAAAAAGCGCCGACCATAAATAGATCGCCGTGGGCGAAATTGATCATCGTCAGAATGCCNNGCGTTGAGGGATTGTTGGAAGATATAGATCATAGAGTGTTTACACTATAAAAGTGACTTCCTTTGTCTTGTCATTCCCCGGCTTGACCGGGGAATCCAATAGTTTTGTCATGTTGGGCTCGATCCGGCATCCAGTAGCTTTAATATTTATTTTCTGGATACCGGCCTACACCGGTATGACGACGTTTATGCGGCTTGGGTAAAATGCTCCAGAGGCAAGGCGCGCAAAGCTTTAATGATGTGGCGCATCCGGCATACGCTAGATACACTTCGCATATGCATAGCCCGGTGCATGCCGGGGACTTTTTACCAAGTTGCTATGGTTTGGCGTTGGCAAACCATGTAAACTTCCCATCTTTTATTTTTAAAATCACAGCGCTCTTAACCGGGTCGCCGGAGCCTTCCTTGAATTGCATGTTGCCGGTCACGCCTTCATATCGCGGAATTTTGGCCAGCGCGTCACGCACGGCCTGACGGTCATTCTTCCCGGCGGTTTTGAGCGCTTGCCATAGCAATCCGAATGAATCGTAGGTCAATGCGGCCACGTCATCCGGCGTGGTTCCATATTTCGCTTTATAACTCGCGATGAATTTCTTCGTCGCGTCGCTTGCCGAGTCGGCGGCGTAATGCGTGCTGAAATAATAATCGTTGCAGTCCTTGCCGCATAGTTTCACAAGTTCTTCGGAACCCCAGGAATCGGAACCGATAAACGGCACGGTGATGCCCAGCCGCTTGGCCTGCTGGATTTGCAGCGGCACTTCGCTGTAATAGTTGGGCAGGAAGATCAGTTCCGGCGCGGCCTGTTTGATTTTGGTGAGCTGGGAAGAAAAATCCTTATCGTTGGTGGTGTAGGTTTCAAACGCGACTACCTCGCCGCCGTTTTTCTCGTAGACTTCCTTGAAAATTTCGGCGATGCCTTTGTTGTATTCGGAAGCGACATCATAAAGAACCGCCGCCTTCTTCAGTTTGAGGTTGTCCAGCGCGAATTTGGCGAGCACGCCTCCCTGGAACGGATCAATAAAGCAGGCGCGGAAAACATATTTTTTGGAAGCGCCCGTTTTGGAATCCAGCGTGGCTTTCGGCGCGGTGGACCAGGGGGTGATCAGGACAACTTTAGCTGATTCAGCAATTTCGGCGGCAGGCAGCGTATACCGACTGACGTTCGGGCCGACTATCGCTGTAACCTTTTGTTGCGTAATCAGCTTTTGGGCGGAGGATGCCGATTGGTCAGCCTTTCCGGCGTTATCCTCGATAATCAATTTGATTTTATATTTCTTGTCGCCCAACTGAATGCCGCCGCTGTCATTAACTTCCTGCACGGCCATCTCTGCCGCATTTTTGCAGGATGCACCCACGGCCGGAACATCGCCGGTCAGCTCGGCAATGACGCCGATTTTTATTTGGGAAGAATCCTCTTTGCTGCAGCCGCAAATGCCCAGCNNTCGATATTTTGCCCACAGTTTATAAGGTAAGGTTATGTCCATGTCAATTGAAATATGATATTCCATTCCCTAATCAAAGCGCTATCTTTGTTGGCGAAGCCTGCCCGGCGCATGCTGGGCCGTCGTCTTATTCTGTGTGGGATCGAGGTTGAATCTTTATCCTTGACATTTCCAGACCAATTGATGGTAGTTATACGAACACTTTGCACGGAGAAAGAATACCGTGAACCCTGTTAAAGATCTGGAAAATATTTACTGGGATGCCGTTCGTGAGGTTGATCCGGCAGGCCTTATTCAATCTCGCGTAAAGAAGGACGGCCGGACACTGCTAATCCATGGTCAGGACACAAAGATTTCAGAAGATCTTTCCCTCTATAAACAGGTGATCGTCCTGGGCATCGGTAAGGCATCGGCCCGTATGGCGTCCGCGATGGAGAGCATCCTGGGAGACGAACTCTCCGCGGGATTCATCATCACAAAATACGGCCACGGATGTAAGCTCCGAAAAATTAAAGTCATGGAAACTGGCCATCCCGTACCCGATGAAAACAGCCTGGAAGGGGCGCGAATCCTGTCACAGATGGCGGCCGTGGCAGATGTTCACACGCTCATCATTAACCTTATTTCCGGCGGAGGATCATCATTGTTGTGCCTGCCTGCGGACGGAATAAGCCTTGAAGATAAGCGGCAAACAACCCGGGTACTGCTTGCCTCCGGCGCGGACATTGATGAGATGAACTGCATTCGGAAGCATATTTCAAAAGTTAAAGGTGGAGGCCTGGCCAGCGTCGCCTGCCCGGCGCGACTCATCAACCTTATTTTATCGGATGTGATTGGCGACAGAATCGACACCATCGCGTCAGGTATTACCGCCCCCGATCACACAACGTTTCAGGATGCCCTCTCGATCGTTCGGAAATACGCGCTTGATGACAAGCTGCCGCAAGCCGTGAGAGACCATCTTGTTCAGGGGGGAGAGGGGAAGATTCTTGAGACGCCTAAAGCTGGCGACCCCGTATTCCG
>PMNM01000074.1 GCA_003161855.1 Syntrophaceae bacterium
AACCATGGAGCCTGCTCTAAAAACATGTTCACCATTTTTTCCGTCTGCTCCTGGAGAATCGTCATGGCATTAAACGTGTTGTCAAAAGTAGTCTTGTGAAATTCGATCATCTGCTTTGTAATCTTTCCTTGTTCCATTATTTTTCCCTCCTCCTCATTAATTTTATAGTTGAGTGTCACCCGACTATGGTATCAATATAATGTCAATAATTTATTTGTCAAGTAAAAAATGTTGCGACGCAATATAATTTTTAAAGCATCTCATACCAATGTTTTTGAGACAGAGACATTATTTATTTCCTTTAATATCAATTGGTTATATATTATATTTACGTTCCATTAGTAATATTTTCTCTGAAGCCGATATTTTTTGTTGCATCATAAACTATCTTCCGATATATGGGTATCGAAAGGAAAATGACGATGGTTGAAATATTGCACTTTAAAAAATATGCAAATAGACGTTTATACGACACTGAGAAAAGCGCCTACGTGACCCTTGACGATGTCATGCAGGGCATTCGGCAGGGTCGGCGTGTAGAAGTTGTCGACGCAAAAACCGGTGAAGATGTAACGGCCTTCACCCTCACACAGATTATCTTAGAAGAATCAAGAAAAAAAAACAGCCTGTTGCCAGTCCCCCTGCTTCACCTGATCATTCAATATGGTGAAAATATTCTCAGTGAATTTTTTGAAAAATATCTGGAACAAACGTTAAGGAACTATCTCTCTTATAAAATGGTTGCCGATGATCAGTTCAGAAAATGGCTTAATCTCGGGATGGACTTTTCCAATCTGACAACAGAATCCATGGCATCCCTGCCGGCATTCCAATCTCTCTTTGATCTCCTCCAAGATGCAGAGAAACCGACCGGGAAGGAGAATCACTAAGCCGTCACTAAGGCCTTGACAAGATTCCAGCCTTCCCTTAGCATGAGAATGATTTCTGGAGAACTGATGAACGAAATATTTTCAAAGAAAGTCGTCATTCACTATACTGCGGATAATGTCGAACAACCCATCATCTGCCAGCTTGTGAAGAGGTACGACCTCGTATTCAATATCCTGAAAGCTCGCATATTCCCCCGTCGGGAAGGGGTCATCGTCCTTGAACTCAGCGGTCTGAAGGAAAATTTTGACAAAGGCATCCGTTTTCTGAAGGATAAAGGCCTTAAGGTCGAGCCGTTGTCAAAAAGCGTTAATCAGAACATTGATAAATGCGTCTATTGCGGTGCCTGTACGGCCTTCTGCCCAACGGACGCGCTGGCCTTTGATATGCAGACCATGAAAGTGATATTCGACCCGGAAAAATGTAACGGTTGCGAGCTTTGCGTCTCGGCATGCCCTGTCAGGGCCATGGAGGTTAACCTGTTATAGTTAGCCCGGGCGCTATTGACCCCTTTCTGGCATTTTATCCGTTTTCTTTTCTTTTCCAACGAAGAGATTATCCATCCCCTCGGTCAGTTTCTTGCCCTTTTCAACAACCTCTCTCCCTGTTTGGTAGGCATCCTTCCCCTTCTCCACCATTTTGCCCGTTTGCACCTTGGCCTTTCCAAGCGTTTCTTTTATATTTTCCGGCATCTTTTGGGAGTCCTTGAAGTAGAAATATCCGCAAAGGGCGAGGATGATCACAAAGAACAATAAGGCCATTTTGATGAGTTGTTTAAAAAAGAAATATAAAACAAGAAGTGTCATAAAAATGATGACACCGACGGCGAAAGGATGACCCGATAGATTCTGAATGATATTATTCATGGTTCAGTCTCCAAGGTTCATAGATCGCAACCTACCGCAAAAATACGGAAATATCAATCATTTCTTTCACCTTGACAAACATGGAACAGCACGTTTAGATAGTCTGCGCAACTTGAAGAGGATCCGTATTCATGAAAGTAGCCATGGCCACACTGGGTTGCAAGGTCAACCAGCATGAGTCTGCAGGTATCCTGGAAGCACTGGAAGATAGGGGCTTTTCCATCGTTCCCTTTAACACGGCAGCAGATTATTACATTGTCAACACCTGCACCGTGACAGGACGATCTGATTATCAGTCCCGTCAACTGATCCGCCGGGCCATCAGAATCAACCCCCGGGCTTCCATCATTGTAACGGGATGTTATGCCCGGATTGCACCCGATGAAATCAGAAAAATAACGGGCGTAACCCTGGTCATGGAAACCAAAGAAGCGATAGCCCCTGCGCTTCAGGATATCGCCAGTGGCAAGTTGGACCCTACCCAGAACCCTATCCGGCCGGATCAGATTCTGACGATTCTGCAACCCAAAAAATTCCCCGGCCATACCCGGGCATTTCTAAAAATTCAGGACGGATGTAACACTTTCTGCACCTATTGCATTGTCCCCTATGCAAGAGGCCCGAGCCGGAGTCTCTCCGAAAAAGACGTACATAGCCGGATCCATGATCTTCAACAGGCAGGATTCAGAGAAATTGTTTTGACGGGTATTCATCTCGGAGTTTACGGTCTGGACCTGTGTCCTCCTTCTAACCTTCTGAACATTCTTAAAAAAGTGGAAGAGAAGCGATCCATCGAAAGGTTGCGATTGAGTTCCATCGAGCCCGGCGAAATATCCGATGAGATGATTGCGTTTTTCCGATCTGCGACGGTTTTATGCCATCATCTCCATATTCCGCTGCAAAGCGGCAGTGACGATATTCTGAAGCGGATGGGAAGGCCCTACCATTCGGCTTTTTTCAGAAACCGCCTGGAAAAAATCTGGCGAACCGTTCCTGACATGGCTATCGGTATGGATGTTATGGTGGGATTCCCCGGAGAAGACGAGACAGCATTTAATCGTACCCTTCAACTGATTGAGGATCTTCCTGTCGCCTATCTGCATGTCTTTCCCTATTCGGAAAGGCCTGGAACAGCTGCATCCATGCTATCGGGCAAGGTCAGAGAAACAGACAAAAAGATACGCGCTGAACAATTGCGAAGCCTTGGAAAAAAGAAGAGAGCGGCTTTTGCCGAAAAGTTTGTCGGAAAAAAGCTGGCCGTCCTGATTGAAGGCACACAGGACCCCCTCACCGGCTTCATGAAGGGATTCTCCGATCATTACATTCCGGTTTTCATCCATACCCGAAAACCCTCTCTGGCCAATCAAATCGTCGAGGTCATACCGGAAACTTGTGAAGACGGTAAACTTTATAGCAGGATGGTTCATGACTGAAGAAAGAACAGCAGCCCTGAATCAGTTTCAGGAGATGATTCATTATCATTTCCGGGATAAGAACCTGCTCGACACGGCCCTGACACACCGGTCCTTTGTCAATGAAAATCCGTCCCTGGCCTGTCATGATAACGAAAGACTGGAATTCCTTGGAGATGCCGTCCTCGAGCTCTGTGTCAGCGACCTGCTGATGAAGAAGTTTCCAGACTACACGGAAGGACAGCTCTCACAACTACGGGCATCGGTTGTCAACGAACAGCCCCTGGCGAACCTGGCAAAAAATTTCAAGATCGGTGATTACCTGCTGCTCGGCAAAGGGGAAGAGAGTTCCGGCGGAAGAACCAAGCCCTCCCTGCTGTCCAATACCCTCGAAGCCCTTCTGGCCGCGATATACTTGGACAGTAGTTTTCAGGAAGTCTCCGAATTCATCAGCCGCCTCTTTGCATTGCTGATTAATGAAGAGCAGAAAACATTCATGTACCGAGATTATAAAACCATGGTCCAGCAGATCAGTCAGAACCGCTTTAAGGAGACCCCGCATTATACGTTGATCCGTGAATATGGACCGGATCATGATAAAACCTTTGAAATTGAACTATCGATCACAGATAAAATCATTACCGCCGGTACGGGAAAAAATAAAAAAGAAGCGGAACAACAGGCAGCAGAAAAAGCCCTCGAAGCGCTGGAAAAGCTGACGACACCCGCCGGAGACTGACCATGCCGTTGATTATTCCTTTCTTTATCATGAATCGGGGCTGCCCCCATCGCTGTATTTTCTGCAATGAAGAAAAAGCGGTGGGGCCCTATCCAGAGGAAATTACGGAGGAACAATTTCAAAATACTGTTCTGTCTCATCTTCAGAGCGTCAAAAAAACACCGGACGATATTCAAATTGCCTTTTACGGCGGCAATTTCACCGGTCTGGCTCAAAAGGAACAGATCAGACTGTTGGAATATGCCATGCTTTCTATCAGAAGAGGATGGGTCCATTCCGTCAGAATTTCCACAAGACCGGATGACATTGACAAAGACCGCCTGGCGCTCCTGAAAAAATACCGGGTTCAAACCATCGAAATCGGCGCGCAGTCCATGGTGGACGACATCCTCAGCAGAGCTGAACGGGGCCATACCGCCGGTGATGTGGAAAAAGCTGTCCGGCTTATTAAGAGCAGCGGCTTTGAAGCGGGCGTTCATCTGATGGCTGGACTGCCGGGAGAAAACCGTGAGCATTTTGAATACAGCGTGGAAAAGGTGATCTTTCTTCAACCCCACATGGTCCGGATTCATCCCACGATAGTCTTTGCGGATACCCCTCTGGCAAAATGTTACCACGATGGGTCCTATGATCCGCTGAATTTGTTTGATGCCGTTGACCTTTGTAAATTTGCCCTTAGACGCTTTGAGCAAGCCCACATCCCCGTCATCCGGATTGGATTGCAAACCACCCCCGAAATGGAGAAACAGGGAAGCATCGTCGCCGGTCCCTACCACCCGGCTTTCCGATCTCTCGTTGAATCATCGATTTTCTTTGACATGGCTTCATCGCTGCTGTCCATTCGCCCTGTTCGAGATCAAAACGTCGTTTTTTCAACTGCATCGTCCGATGTGAACCACTTTCGTGGTCAGAAAAATGAAAACATTGTTCATTTGAAGGACCGCTTCAGTCTAAAGGGCATCTTGATCGCTGCTGATCCCAAGCAGGAAAAGGGGACCCTTCGTATGGCCATCCATGGATGAAAATCGAAAATGATTCCCATACATCCTATTGACATCTCTATAAAAAACTTATATAATCCTCCCCGCTAGAGAAAGAGTTCGGGTCTTTCGGTGTCACGTCAAGAAAGTGGCAGCGGCTGGAGATAAAAAATGTTTCAATCCGGATTCATCGGGATTATTGGACGGCCTAACGTCGGGAAGTCGACGCTCCTCAACGGGCTTATGGGCGAAAAAATCGCCATCACCACCCACAAACCCCAGACGACAAGAAACCGGATCACGGGTATCCGGAATTTGCAAAACGCGCAGTTGATCTTCATGGATACACCGGGTATTCACAGGGCCTCGACTCCTTTAAATCAATTCATGGTGAATGTAGCCACGGACACCTTGAGAACGGTGGATATACTTCTTCTTCTGGTCGAGGCACCTATCGGCGTCCATCGCGACGATCTGTTCATCATCGAATCGCTGAAACATGCGTCCATACCCGCCATTCTGGTCATCAATAAAATGGACCTTGTGAAAAAGCCGGAACTCCTGCCACTGATCGATGAGTACCAACACCTCTATTCCTTTGTGTCTATCCTTCCCATGTCAGCACGGACCGGGGAAGGAATGACATTGCTCTTGGATGAGATCCTGAAGATTCTTCCGGAAGGACCGCCATACTTCCCTGAAGAGACGATGACGGACCGCTCGGAGCGTTTTATCGCCGCGGAAATGATCAGGGAAAAGATCATTCTGCTCACGCATAAGGAAATCCCCTATGTCACCGCTGTGGTTGTCGATGCATTTAAAGAGGAGGCAACGAGGCCGTTGATCCACATTCAGGCGACCATCCATGTGGAAAAGCCATCTCAAAAAGGCATCTTGATCGGCAAAAAAGGAGCCATGCTAAAAGCGATTGGCAGCAAAGCAAGAATCGATATGGAGAAGTTTTTTGCCTCCCGGATATTTCTGGAACTGTTTGTCAGGGTTCAGAAGGACTGGACCCATGATGAGAAAATGCTAAGGGAATTCGGCTATTCAAATCAGTGAGGGTAAAACCATGGTTCAGACTTCCGACGATAAAAATCTGTGCAGACGATGCGGCAAACCCCTTTCCATCAGTCCGGATCAAGGGGATAGTGACGACATGTACTGTAATAATTGCATGATTGAACTGGGTGAAAAGCAAATCCCTGAAAAAACGAAGCCCGGATCTTTAATTCACAAAGAGACAAGCCGTTTGTGGACCATGGGCCGATGGGTTATTCTTGTCATCTGTATTGCGGTCATTGGCATTCAGGTTCCCAAAATCATGTCCGCTTTTCAGGATAAAAAACCGATCCGGTCCGGCCCGTTGACGACAGACCAGCTCACCGATCAATGCATTGGCAATCTCTGGAAAATATCACAATTTCTTCAGGATGGTCGTTACCCTGGGCCGAATATGATCTGCCCTGCAACAAAAAAAATGTATGTGATTGTCAGTGCAAAGGGAAATACCGTGGCAAGTTGTCCCAATCCCGATGTACACGGATTCAAGGAACTCAGCGTCAGCAAGAAAGTCCCGCGGCCGGAGGTGAAAAGATGACAAAACATAAAAAAAGTACCGGTGGTTTTGCACTGATCGAAATCTTGGTGGTCGTCGCGATCATCGGTGTGCTGGTCGCCATTGCGATCCCGTTGTTCATGCAATACATGGATCGAAACCATGCGGCAGAATGCCTTGCACAGCGAACGGATGTGGATAAGGCAATCGCCACCTTTCTCGGCAAGAACCCCCAAACGCCACTATCAGGTTTATCTCAACTTGCGATGAAGTCTCCCGGCCATGCATTCGATTGTCCTTACGGGGGAACTTATACACTGGTTCAACCGGAGGTAACGGGAGAAAAATACCCCCGGGTTGCCTGCTCGTTGCACTACTGGCCACCGAAAACCATTGCAGCAGCGACCGATTCCACCCAGGTGGGCGGTTGGGATATGAATGAAGGTAAGGGGACGACCATCGGTGGTGGCCTGAACCAGGGCGAGATTCAGGGCGCCCAGTGGGTTGCGGGAAAATCAGGGTCTGCCTTGAAATTTGATGAAATCGGTGCCTCTGCCGGTTTGAGCGATTATGTTAAAATCAAGGACTGTTCTGCTCTGCAATTGAAAGACAGGGGAACGCTCGAAGCATGGATTATTATGGAGCAATTCAGGCCCTATGCCGGGATTATCCATAAAGGAAACAAGAAGGACTTTTCTGATGAGAGTTATAGCCTGCAGTTTTGGAATGATGGAACCATGGTCCTCGGCCTGGTGGCCAATCCATTGCCGTATCANNGTGGGGACGTGGGATTCCACCGGTATGAAGATTTATGTCAATGGTCAGCTGGACAACAGTTCCGCAAATACAGTCGCCTTAAAAAATACAACGGGAGATCTGCAGATCGGTGCTCAACTGGACCAGATTTTTAATCCGGCTTACAAGAATTTCGGCTTCGCAGGCACCATCGATGAAGTGGCCATCTATAACCGGGCTTTGACCGCTCAGGAGATTCAGAATAATTACAATCCAGCAAAACAATAGACACCGCAGAGATAAGAAATAAAACAGCGCTCCATTTATCGCTCATCACGATGCCGGACAGATGAACCTCGTCATCGGCTATAGGCGGATCATCATAAATATCCAATGAATAGAATTAATTCTTTCTTTCAATGGATCTCAACATATCATCCATCTTCTTCAGCTCTTCCCCATAGGCACCCCAGTTGCCCTGACGGAGGGACTCCTGGGCCTTCCGGTAATGGGAGAGTGCCTCGACCACCAGTTGGCGGTCCGATTTCTCTTTGACCATTGCGGCTGCGGCAACCGGAACCGTTGAGAGTTCCTTCTCCCGCATCAGTTCACCGCCGAAGATCCGCTGCAGCGCCAGTTCCAGATTTTCCTCCATGGCGATGGCGTTTCCGAAAGCTACAATCACCCGTTTCAGCTCCGGCAACTGACCTTTTTCCGCGGCCAGATAAAGGGATTCCACGTAAAGTATGGACTTTTCGATAGGAATCGCGAGCAGGCTGCCCCGGATGACCTGGGAACCGCCCTGATTCCAGAGCGAGAGCTGTTTGGAGATTTCCGTATCCTGGTCGATCCTGGCCTCGATTTGTCTCGGGCCGTAAACCAGTTTCTGCTTGGGAAAATTATAAACGATTACTTTCCCGTAATTCGGCGCATCGCAGCGTGCGGCCATCCATGCAGACATGTTGTCCTTGTTACGCGGCGTAAAGGGCAGCAGCAGGATAAACTCCTCCTGCTTTTCACCGGGAAGACGCATGATCGTGTAGTAGGGCTCCATTTCCTGATCGGCCCCCTTCATGTCCTTTCGGGGAACCGCCCAGAGGTCTTCCTTGTTGTAAAAGACCTGGGGGTCCTGCATGTGATAGGCGCGGTACATCCGGGCCTGGATGGAGAGCATGCCCGGCGGATAGCGGACGTGCTGTTGCAGTTCCACGGGCATGTCTGACAACTTCTTGAAAACCCCCGGAAAGATCTTCGCATAGGTTCTCAGGATGGGATCATCGGCGTCGCTGGCGTAGAAGGCGACGGAGCCGTCATAGGCATCCACGACCGCCTTGATGGAGTTCCGGATATAATTGCCCAGCTTCGGGGTCGGCTCCGAGTAGGGAAAGCGGTCCGTCACGGTATAGCCGTCCACGTACCACAGGAGACGCCCCTCCGGAGAAATAACCAGATAGGGGTCGGTGTCGAAGCGGGCAAAGGGGGCAATGCGGGAAACCCGCTCCCGGATATTGCGGTAATACATGACGCGGCTGTCGGACGTGATGTCATCGGACAGGAGGATGGTAAAGGCGCCGAAACGGACCGCATAGAGAATTTTCCGGAAAAAAGACAGCGGTACGCCGCCCCGGCCATCATAGCGGGAGTAGACATTCTTGTCACCCACCGGATAATCGAACTCCGGACGCTTTGTTTTAACAAAGACGTACTCGTTGGACTGCTCGCCGAAATAGATTTCCGGCCGGGTAATCTTTATGTTGGTGGAGGCCACCGGCGGGATGTCTTTTATGAAAAACTCCGGCAGGCCCTCGCGGGTGATGCGATTCACAGGCCCCATGACCGCGCCGTAGCCATGCGTGTAGGTCAGGTGCTCATTCACCCAGGTGCGGGAAGGCAGCGCGGCATAAGAGAGCTCGCGGGGGGAGAGCATCACCTGGCGGTATTCGCCGTTGATTTTATAGCGGTCATTATCCACATCGATGAATTTGTAGTAGGTGCGGATCTCCTGGAGCTGGGCGAAAGTGAGGAGCAGCGGGGCGTGATTCCAGAGCCGGATATTTTTCACCGTCAGATCGTTGCGCCGCAGGTCCTCTTTTGTCAGGCTCTCCTCGGCCGGGAAAACGCGGTCTTCAATACCCTGGAGACGATAGGCCAGACGCGTGTATTTGATGTTCCGTTCCAGGTAGGGTCGCTCCAGCACCATTTCATTGGGAACCACTTTGAATTTCTGGACAAAGGCGGGATAGAGCTCCCGTCCCCCAATCAACACAGCCAGAAACGCCAGAATCACGAAAGCGGGCACTCGCCAGTTCCGGCGGAAGATGAAATAAATGAGAGACACTCCGGCAAGTCCGGAGAGCGCCATTAAAAGCGGGAGGACCCATAGTTGCGTCGTCACTTCCGTATAGCCGGGGCCGAAGACGACACCCCGCTTCACATAAAGGATTTCGTTGAGATCCAGCCAGAACCCCGTGGAAGCGATCAAGAAAAGGGCAGCCACCAGGGCCAGCAGATGTACCCGCGCCGCCGGAGCCAATTGCAGGGTTTTGGGCGGAATGAAAAGAAGAGACCGGCGGAGGAGATAGATAAACGCCGTCGCCAGTGTTGTCATCACCAGAACCGTCATCAGCCATCCATAGATATGTCTGAGGAACGGCAATTGAAAAACGTAAAAACCGATGTCCCGGCCAAACAGGGGATCAGAAATGCCAAAAGGGGTAGCCTTCAGGAAACGCAGGAGATTCTCCCACTGGGGGGTAGCCTGCAGGGCTGAAAAAAGACTGAAGACCAGGGCAATGCTCAGGATAAGCCATTTCAGCGAAAGCGCATCGATCCCCCAGGGCGGAAAGGGGATGGCTCCCTCCCGGTGAGCCAGTTGAATCCGTTCCGACAGGCGACTGGCCAGAAACAGATTGACATAAAAAATCAGGAAGAAAGCCAAACCAAACAGGACGGCCACCTGGAACTGGGCCAGCAGCGTGACGGTAAAGACCTTCTCATAGCCCACTTCCTGAAACCAGAACCAGTCGGTGATCAGTCCGGTCGTCCGCCAGAGCAGGAGGATTGCACAGAAGAGAATGACAAAAAAAAGAATGCCCCTGCCTCCCTGAAGCGGCGGGCGCGGCTGACCTATATGCCTGAAGATGTTTCTGAGGTCCATAGTGTCTCCTTTGGAAAAACTATAGAGGTTCCGCTGAGGTGTGTCAAGAAAAATGGACTGTGTACATTTTAGTTGCAACCGGCCAGCCGGTGTCGTAAGTTATTTGAAATTATTTTCCAAGGCCACGGAAAGCCGAAAATGGATTTTTTCCCAAGGCGAATCGAAGATTTTTTCGTCACCTTAGCAGGGTCGAAAGAAGATTCTGAGCCTGGGTAAAATCATTTTCAGATTTCCGCGTGTCAGGAGTGATCACGTTAAGAGGCGCTCTATGGTGAAATCTGTTGTGGCCATCATCGGCCATCCGAATGTAGGGAAATCGACGCTTTTCAACCGCCTTGCCCATCAGCGTAAGGCCATCGTCATCGATCAACCCGGCGCCACCCGCGATCGGAATTACGCCGAATGTACGTGGAATGACAAATCCTATCTTTTGATTGATACCGGTGGCTTCGAGCCGGCGGCGACAGAGGGCATTCTGGTCCAGATGCGCGAGCAGACCCGACTGGCCATCGAGGAAGCCGACATCATTATCTTTCTCATGGATGGCCGGCAAGGGCTCACCCCTGCGGACCGGGACATTGCCTCTTTGCTCCGGGGCATTCATAAACCCGTCTTTTACGTCATCAATAAAATTGACGGCTTAAAGCATGAAACCCTGTCCTACGAATTCTACCAGCTCGGGATCGACACCCTCTATTCCCTTTCGGCCCAGCATGGTCAGGGTGTAGCGGAACTGTTGGACGATATCACCCAACAGTTCCCGGCAACGCTTCCAGCCGCAGAAGAAGATGAACAGATCCGGATTGCCGTCATCGGGAAGCCCAACGTGGGTAAATCCTCCCTGGTGAACAGGATCCTCGGCTATGAACGCACGATTGCCAATCCCGTTCCGGGAACGACAAGAGACGCCATCGACACGCCCTTTACCTTCAAGGGCCGCAAATACCTTCTGATTGATACCGCCGGGATCAGACGGAAAAGCCGGGTCAGCCTGACCCTTGAAAAATATAGTGTGATTCAGGCCATCAAAGCCATCAGCCGCTGTGATATTGCCCTGATCCTCATTGATGCGGAAGAAGGCGTCACCGAACAGGATGCTAAAATCGCCGGGCTGGCCCTGGAAAATGGGACGGCCTGCATCATCGTCGTCAATAAATGGGATTTGATTGAAAAGGACAACAGCACCATAGGGAAATACGTTGAAAAAATCAAAGATCAGATGAAATTTCTCGACTTCGCACCGATTCTTTTCGTTTCCGCGCAAACGGGTCAGCGTGTTGTCAAAATCTTTGATGCTGTTGAAATCGTTTACAGCCAGTATACCAGACGTGTGAACACCGCCGATCTGAACCGGAAGGTCCGGGAATTTCTGGCTGCCCACCCACCCCCGCAGTTTAGAAGCAGGAGCAATCCCTTCAATTATGTGGCACAGGTTTCAATCAAACCGCCCTCCTTTGTCTTTTTTGTGCGGGAACCCCGATCCATTCATTTTTCCTACGAACGTTACCTCATGAACCAGTTTCGGGAGGCATTCACCTTTGACCAGGTCCCTCTCCGATTCATTTTTAAAAAGAAGGCAACGGGCAAGCCATGATACCACTGCTCTTGCCCGATGACAGACATGACCTCTGATTGACCTTGCTTTATTTCATGTTAACCCTTGACTCTTGCAACCTTTTTCTGTAGCAATAAGAAACTTTTTTCGACCCGACATGGTCAGTCATTACCCTATATCCTAAGGAGGATTCACATGAAGAGAACTGCTTTAATACGATGGTCTTTCTTAGGATGGCTGACGCTTTTTGTTTCCCTTGCTCTGACGGGTGCCGGGCTGGCCGCTGACACGATCAAGCTGGGCATTGCCGGAGCGCACAGCGGCGATCTGGCCTCTTACGGACTTCCCTCAGTGAAAGCCGCTGAACTGGTGGTCAAGGATATCAACGCCCGGGGTGGTATCCTGGGCAAAAAAGTTGAACTGCTGATTGAGGACGATGCCTGCAAACCCGAAATGGCGACCAACACAGCCACAAAACTGGTTTCCAAAAAAGTGGATATTGTGATGGGGCATATCTGCAGCGGCGCCACCAAGGCGGCCTTGGGAATTTATAACGATGCCAGGATCATCGTCATGTCCCCCTCTGCGACCAATCCTGAACTGACCCAGAGCGGCCAGTATCCCAACTTCTTCCGGACGATCGCCTCCGATGACACCCAGGCGAAACTGGAAGTGGATTTTGCCGTCAACAGGCTGAAAGTCAAAACGATCGCCGTTCTCCATGACAAGGGCGATTACGGCAAAGGCCTCGCCGAGTATGCCAGAAAATTCGCAGCAGCAACCAAGAATGTCAAAGTGGTGCTTTATGAAGGCATCACGCCGGGTGCGGTGGATTATTCCGCCATCGTCCAGAAAATCAAACAGTCCGGTGCCGAGGCCGTAATCTATGGAGGATACCATCCGGAAGCCGCCTCCATCGTCAGCCAGATGCGCAAGAAAGGAATGAAGACGATCTTCATCTCCGATGACGGTGTGAAAGATATCACCTTTATCAAGGTTGCCGGTAAAAATGCCGAGGGTGTTTATGCCACCGGCCCCAAGGATACCTCGAAAAACCCTATGGCCATCGCCGCCAACGAGGCCCACAAGAAGACCTACGGGTCCGATCCCGGCGCCTTCTACCTGAACGCCTATGCGGCCACCCAGGCTATCCTCAATGCGATTCAGAAAGCCAAATCCACAGACTATA
>PMNM01000092.1:0-10257 GCA_003161855.1 Syntrophaceae bacterium
GATTTCCCCGATTTGATCAGCCTGGTCAGCGCCAGGACATTTTCAACCAGGGTAAAACAATCCATCTGCCGGAGGTTGATGACCAGTTCTTCCGGTCCTTCCCTTTCAAGGATGTTCGTTGCATAAGGAGTCCCCAGAAAGTATTTTCCTGCCTCGATCATCAGTTCATTGACGGATTTCGCCGCTTCGCTCCGATGATGTGCAGTCCGAAGGAGCGACTCACATATTTTTCGATCTTCCGGTTTGAAAATCAAGGATCAGCCTCCGTTCTGGTGACAGGTCCCATCTATTTATTTGACGGACCGAAGAGATTATAATAGAAAAGAAGTCATCCGTCACGGTTTGTTTGATGACAAAAAGAGTATTGCGCGAGCCCCATCCTGTGAACGGGGTGTTTCATATCATTGCAGGAGGTTCAAGATGAAGAAAATATACACCATGATGTTATCGATGTTTTTCTTGTTTCAGATAAATTCCGGGGCCATCGCAGAAGATAAAACGATCCTTTATGCTTTTGACAAAGATTATCCGCCTTTTACCTTTATGGAAAACGGTAAGCCCGTCGGATTTGATATTGAGGTCCTGGCAGCCGCCTTAAAGGATAAGAATGTCAATATGGAGTATAAGCCCTTGTCCTGGGGGGATGCCCAGGAGGCGCTCAAACAGGGGAAGGTTCATGTCACTTCGGGTATGGCTAAAAAGGAAGACAGGAAAAAAATATACGATTTTTCTCATGAGCCATACTCTGATTTGAAAATTACTATTTTTACAACGAAAAAATCGAACATCAGGAATCTGAAGGATTTAAAAGATAAAAAAGTGACCACGCAGAAAGACTCCTTATATTAGAAACTTCTGGAACAGAAAGGTTTCAAACCCGTTCTTTATGATACGGAGTCGGAAGCCCTGCTGGCGGTCTTTCAGAACAAGGCCGATGCTTTCGTGGGAAGTGAAAAGACAGCCCTTTTCAATATCCGGAAGTATAATCTCAGGGATGTTTTTCCTGTCAGTACCCCCCTGGAGGTTTCGTCACTCTATTATGCGGTAAAAAAGGGCAACCACGAGCTTCTGGGTCTGATCGATGAAGGAATGCAGAGAATCAGGCAGGATGGGACCTATGACCGGATTTACCGCAAGTGGTTTGTCGAAGAGCTGACACAGGACGAGGTCAGGAGAATGTTGGAGAAAGCCCGGGAAGCAACCTTTTATGCCTACGCCCCTTATTCAAACATTCCGGTCGGGGCGGCCGTGCTGACCTCTTCGGGTAAAATCTATACGGGTTGTAATGTTGAAAATGCGATCCTGGGATATACCGAAACGGCCATGAAAGTGGCGCTTTACAAAGCCATTTCGGAGGGGGATACCCATTTCAAGGCTGTTCTGAACGTATTTCCCGATAACCGGATCGGGGCTCCCGCGCCGGACGAACGACAGATTATTGCTGAGTTTGACAAAGGAACACTGGTCGTTATCGATGATGGCAGGGGAAACTATCAACACCTGATGATTTCGCAACTCCTCCCCTTTCCATTCCAGATGGAATAGCATTCTTCATGGATCGATCCGATGTTCTCCCCCGCCCGTAAAAGGGCAGGGGAGCTGAAATCAGAATATTTGAAACGCTAAAATTTGACTTGCGGTGTGGCCTTCGCTGCGGCGGGGGCTTCAAAGAAAGTGGCTTTCGCAAAGCCGAACATGCCTGTTAACAGATTGGCCGGAAAGCTTCTGATGGCCACATTATACGCTTTGACCGCATCGTTGTAGCGCATCCTCTCGACGGCAATCCTGTTCTCTGTACCCGCCAGTTCATCCTGAAGCCGGATAAAATTCTGGTTGGATTTCAAGTCAGGATACCTTTCCACAACCACCATCAGCCTGCTCAGGGCGCCTGACAGTTCATTGTTGGCCGTGATCTTGTCCGGCACATTGGCCGCACCGCCCACTTTGGCCCGGGCATTGGTGACTTCAACAAGTACGTCCTTCTCCTGTTTCGCATAACCTTTGACGGTCTCCACAAGATTCGGAATCAGATCGTAGCGGCGCTGTAACTGATTTTCGACCTGAGCCCAGGAACTTTTTACGGCCTCATCCATGGACACGAACCGGTTGTAGGTTCCCTTAAAAAATCCGTAAAGGGAAATCACAAGTAAGAGAATGACACCAATGGTCGCAAAAAAAGTAATTTTTCCTTTGGTCATACTATACCTCCTGCATCATTTATTGATTATTCCGGCAGATATCATAGNNAAAAGCTTCTGAATTTCAGAGGATGAAAAATGGTCTTTTTCTTCCTTGACGTCCGCACATTTCATGAAGACGTCCGCGTCGATGGCAAAGGCCTTTGCGGCCGCCGGGAAGACATCGCGTCCCGCTTTCGGGACTTCAAGGTTTTTTAGATAAAGCAGGGCATGGAAGAGGGCGGCGAACGCGGTCAGGGAAATTTTGATGAGCTGTCGAATATTTTTATCCTTGCCTTCCGTTTCCAGATAGCCTTTCCTTAAATGGAGAATCTTTGCCTTGAGCTCCCGTTCAATCTGCAGCCTTAGATGCTCCGGTTGAAAGGTCAGCACCGCCAGGACATCTTCGCCAAAAACCGGCACATGATGCCGTTTCATGTTGAGAAATTCGACGGGAAAGGAATCCAGAGAAGACAGGATATAATCCTTGGTCATAAAGAGGGGGGTGGCTACATTCCGCTTTTTCCAGCGGGTTACCAGTCCCAGAGCCTTGGAGAGATCTTCGATCCCCTTTTGGGTGAGGATGAACAGGAAATTAATATCCGATATGCCGGGGATGTAATCTCCCCGGGCGCCGCTCCCGTAAAGGATGATGGAAATCAGTTCATTTCCAAAAATGCCCTTGAAGTCATTTGTGATTTCAGAAAAAATCTCTTCGGGTTTATTGGGTATCTTCGCCATAAAATCACCTCAGATTAAAAATCACCGCCGGCACCGCCGCCGCCGCTGCTGCCACCGCCAAAGCCACCGAACCCACCGCCGCCAAAGTCTCCAAATCCACCACCACTACCTCGACCGCCGCCACCACTGAAAAATCCCAGCAGAATCCAGGGAAGCATATCCCTGCCCTGACGAGTGCCAAGCAGTGGAGCGAGAATCAGCAGGACCATCAGCCAGAATAGCCAGTGGCTGCCACTTCTGACTTGTCGCGGTCGGGGCTGGATATTAGCCGGCTGGCCCATCAGCGTGACATTAGCNNCTTCCACGCCATAGCCCGTTTCAATCCGGACCTTTCTTTCCTTCAGGGCCAGAACGATCAGGACTCCCTTGTCTTCCCCCTTTTTGCCGATGCCCCAGGCCGAGTAAAGGCGGTTGACGTACTCATTGATTTCATTATTGCCAATGGTGGTAATGGTGGCCACCACGAGGGNNTCTGCCACCAATGTTTGGGGCATCATGCACAGTGAAATCATCAGGGCAATGGAGGCAAAGATAATTTTCAGAGGTTCCATCGTGATGGTTTTACTCATAGGAAGGTGCCTCAATCCGTTATCCGAAAATGCGCTTGCTGAGCAGGTTCCATGCTTTTTCCTTGATGAATGCCGTAACCTTATCATTCTGAACCGCGAGGACACCCTCGTCACTGAGATCTTTCAGGACTTCATGGATATCGGCAGGTTCTTTCCCCGTGTATCCGGCCAGTTCGCTCACGGGGTCCTGGCCGGCTTTCAAGGGCCATTCCTTGAAGAAATAGAGGATGGCCATCAACTTAATCCATTCCTGGGTCAGTTCTTCCAGGACGGCATTGGTGTTCTTGATGCGCCGGGAAAATTCCTTTAGCATAAAAAGGGAGACTTCTCCACTTTCCCGTATGAGGTGCCGAAAAGTATCTCCGTCAATAACGGCCAGATGGCAGTTATCATTTGCGATTGCGGATGCGGTGCGGGGGGCATCAATCAGCGCGGCCATTTCACCGAAATAGGCTCCCGTCTTCAGCTCCGCCAGCTCCTTTTTGACCTGGCCGGCCCTCTTTTCCAATCGGACATGCCCGGTGAGGATGTAATACATTTCACGGCCGGGATCGCCTTCTTTAAAAATAAAGGCATCCTTCGGATAGACGCGGCCGAATTTCTTGAAGAGGCGCTCATCGATTTTTTTGCGGTTTTTACCGGGCTTCAGCAGGGCTTTTTCCAGAAGGATCAAATCTCTGCGCTGGTAGGAAGAGATGAGCTCTGCACAGAAAAGCAGGATCAGGGCCATATAAAAGACCCAGATGACCAGGATAACCACCGTTTCCAGGGAGCCGAAGATGACATTGTAGCGGGTATAGTTGGACACATACCAGGTGAAAAACTGTTTTGCCACTTCCATAAGTGCCGAAAAAATGGCGCTTGCCGCCAGAGCGAGCCCCAGCCTGACTTTAACAGGAGGAATGATTTTGTAGACAATCGTAAAAAAAGCAACGGTAACGAGGTACGGGATCACATAGCGAAATAAAAAGCCGTGAATAATCAGAATCTCTGCCTTAAACATTGTGGGTTGCTGGGCCAGGATGGTCGTGAGATAGGTGAGGACGACACTAGCCACACCGACAGCCCATCCCATGGGGATCATCGCAATGGCTAATAATTTGGAGACAATATAGTTTCGATAGGATTTTGACCGGAAGATGATATTGAAGGCCGTTTGGATTGCACCGAAGATCATGGCGGAAAACCAGATCAGACTGATAATGCCGACCCAGCCGAGGACATGCTGTTTTTCATCGATCCGTCCCAACTGGATCAGCAGGTCTCCCGAAAAGTAGGGATGGAGGCCCCGCATTCCGTCGATGATTTCACGCTGAATATTCGGGTCGGACCCGAAAAACTGGCCGGCCATCAGGATGGTCAGGATGAAAAGCGGGATGATGGACAGAATGGCATAGAGGGCAATAGCCGCTGCCTGATTGGTATTACCGTTAATCTGATAATTCGTTAAGCCGTCCAGCAGGATGTCCCAGCCCGTGGCCAGAATCAGCCGGATACGGAATAAAAGGGAACCAGGTGGAGCGGGAGACTTTTTAGGACGGGTCATGAGCGGAACTTTTTGAATTCGATTCAATTATCCTTATGAATATTCTAAGGTTTTCTGTTTATCACTCTTTGATACGAGTGGCCAAGTATAGGAAACGCCCCCGGGCCTGTCAAGGAGAAAACGGGGCCGACATCAGTCACGCGGGGCTTGACTCTTTCTATCCTTGTCCTTTCGACGACGGGTTCCCGGCCGCTGTGCCGTTGCGCTGCGGCGACCGTCCCTCCATGGGGCGTGTTCCTTCTTTCCGTCGGGGGCGGGGGGCGCTTCCTCGACAGCAGGGGTCTCGGGCGGGGCCTGAAGGGTCCGTTGATAGTAATCATCGAGAAGCATGGCAATCAGAGGGGATTCCTCCTCCGCCTCGGTCAGGCTCCGGCCTAGGGGGATGAAGCGCTGCATACGCTCGTTTTCCAGGCTGTCCCGTGAACGGAGTTCGGCCTCCAGAGAGGCGATCACCCGCTGTGAAACGATCGTTTCAACATCCTCATCGGTGGGAAGTGTTTTTTCATGCAGGTCGATATCGAAGATGCGGGAAATCTCCCTGAGCTTGAACTGCTCCATCCCCGCCACGATCGAAATGGCCACGCCGCTCGCCCCCACGCGCCCCGTGCGTCCCGCCCGGTGGACGTAGAGTTCCGGGTCTTCCGGCGGTTCATACTGGATCACATGGGACAGGTCGGGAATGTCTATCCCCCGGGCCGCCACATCGGTTGCCACGAGGAAACGGAGGGTCCCCTTTTTCACCCGCCCCATGACCCGTTCCCGTGCCCCCTGGGCGAGGTCGGAGCTCAGTTCGTCGGCGTCGTATCCGAAACGCTTGAGAACCACAGACACATAGTGCACCGTTGACTTCGTGTTGCAGAAGACGATTGCGGAGACGGGGTTCTCCACTTCGATAATCCGGACGAGGGATCGTTCCCGCTGCATCCCCGGCACGAGATAGTAGATGTGATCCGTCCCGGCCACATGGACATGATCCCGGCTCAGGCTGAGAAACTCGGGATGGCTGAGAAACTCGCCGGCGAGACGCATCACGTAGGCGGGAAAGGTTGCGGAAAACATATAACCGCTGATCGGCCGGGAGGGAAGAAACTGCTGGATCCGCTTCATGTCGGGATAGAACCCCATGGAGAGCATGCGGTCGGCCTCGTCGAAGACGATGATTTTCAGGTTCTCCAGAGAAAGCGCCCCTTTGAGAAGATGGTCGAGAATGCGCCCCGGCGTCCCCACGACGAGCTGCACCCCCTGCCGGAAGGCATCGAGCTGAGGGCCGTATTTCACGCCGCCATACACCGCAGCCGTTCCCATCTTGAGATCGCTGCCGAGGAGTTCTGCTTCGCGGGAGACCTGAAGGGCCAGCTCACGGGTGGGCACGAGGACCAGGATCTGGCAAGCTTTCTTCGCCATATCAACCCGCTCCAGGATCGGCAGGATGAATGCCCCTGTCTTTCCGCTCCCCGTCTGTGACTGGACCATCAGGTTCCGTCCGGCGAGGATATAGGGAATCGCCCGGGCCTGGACGGGCAACAGTTTCAACCATCCCGCACTGGCGCATGCCACCCGGATCCTTTCGGGAAGCGCTTCGATNNCTTTCTCTGTTTCGGCCACTTTGCCGTTTGAAGTTTGATCCTCTTGCATAGTTCCTCTCTCCTGATTGCTTTTTTAGACTATTGGGATAACGTTCTTCAGGCGTTTGCGCCGTCACTGTTTGCTGCTTTCGGAACGAATATCCACAGGATGATTCTAAATATACCAGATCGCTCTCACAAAATCCGGAGCCGTTATCGCATGGCAGCTCATTTAGCGGGAAAGCTTGAATGCCAACCATATGCCAAGTATTCCACCGGCAGTACTTCCAAATAATGAGGTTACTGAAAATGCGTTAGCTCCCAGTAGAGTGGGTATATACCCGCCTGCAATGGAGCCGATGGTCATTCCAAACAGGATCATAAATTTTCGAGACATCATCGTTATCAGAATAAAAGCGCATTCCCATCTGGACCGGTTGTTGGGGGGAAGGTCAAGATTTAACCTTGTCTGACCTTCGTTTCAGCAATTGATTACAAAGGACTGTTTGCACCGGCTCGTTGCGCTGATTCAGGGTGGTGCACCGGAAACGGACCGTTCCGCGGTCGGGTCGGGAAGAGGAGGGGCGAACCTCGATGACTTCGGCCATCGTCCGCAGCGTATCGCCCGGATAAACAGGTCGGAGCCAGCGTAGTTCATCAAAGCCCGGCGATCCTAAATTGTTGGTCAGTATACCCGTCAGAAGAAATGAACGGAAGGTGACCGCAGTGGTGTGGATGCCGCTGGCAATGAGGCCTCCATAGATGGACTCCTTTGCCGCCTCCCGATCCATATGAAAGGGCTGTGGATCAAAGTGCATGGCAAAATCGATGATGGCCGCCTCCGTTATGGTGATACCCGGCGATTCGAAGTGATCCCCCGGTCCGAAATCTTCAAAATAAAGTGTTTTCATCAACCTTGACTCGCTCTCTCCTGCGGCGCCTTACTAATCTCTTTAGTCTTTCCAGCTATGACAAACCGCAGAAAGGGTGTCTTACTTTCTTTGATGGGATTCCCGCCAAAGCATGTAGGCAAGCTCTACAAAAATAATAACGGCAATACCACTCACCCATAAGGGAATGTGAATGTCATGGATAATGACCTCCCATCTAAAGAACATGCGGATAAGGTGTCCAATGGCGATAAACGAAAAAATCACAATGGCGATGGTCGCAAAAGGCTTCATTTCTTCTCTCCGGTATGGGCATGCTTAATGTTTCTTATGTCGCTTTTAGAATATTTTCGATACGCAGTCAAACTTTGAAGAAAAAAATATCCTACCCTGTAAAGAACAGCAAGCCTACTTCGTGTTAATTCGTGCGTCGTGCAACAATGATCGTACCCACCAGACTCAAGACAACCTCACCGTCCTGTCTGATCATTTCTCCTTTTGCCTTTATCCATCAGCGGTCCGTCTTACTTTTGGAGGGTCGAATTTCTGTGATCGTGAGCTTTCCTGAAAGCGTATCCCCTGGTCGTACGGGTTTTAAAAAACGTAACTCGTCTACACCGGGAGACCCCAGGCCGGCTGTCTTACTAAGAAAGGAGTCAACGAGAAGGCGCTGACACAAGGCCGCCGTATGCCAACCACTGGCAATAATACCTCCAAAAATGAATCCGGCTACCTCTTTGTCCACATGAAAGGGTTGAGGATCGTATTTTTGGGCAAATTCAATAATATCTTCCTGAGAAATAGATGTGGAACCCAGATCAAATGCCTGTCCTTCTTTGAAATCATCGAAATAGTAAAATATTTTTTCCTCTTCTGGTGGAGCGATCATGATTTCCCTCTTTCCCCCTCCAAGCATCAATAGTCAACTGAACCCGACGTCTTTATTTATATCTTACCCCACAAGATCAGTTAGAGTCCGGCTGTTCCTCCCATCCATATGACCTGGGTCTTTCACCTATCATTTTATCAGTCCTGCAGAATAGATAATGGAAATAAGAGCGAGAATAGCCATTAAGAGAGCCACCAAAAATGGCAGTAATGCGGTGATCCATTTTTTAGACGGCGGAACCTTGGGATAACCCGTTCTCCTTTGGAAATCCCTTTGATCGGCTGCTACAGGCATTCTTTTATGCAATGCATCAGACCCTGACTGCATTCTGACCATCTCTTTTCTATAGTCCTTCAAATTTTTCTTCATGATCTTTCCAAATAAAAACAGAAAACCCCGCTCTCTGGTCTGAGATACTGGGTCCTTAGAAAATCACCATCACCTCACCATTTTATCGGGGTTCTGGTGACACTGACATACGGCCTGAATCTGCTCCTGTTTTTGCTAAAAGTCAACAATTTTATTGCATTACCCTCAATAGAATCATGGGTAAACGATGCATGAAAATAAATTGCAATCGAGTTGCATTTTATATAAAGTATAAATATGTCATTGAAAAGAGAGCACTGTAATGTGGAAGGGACCCTCCGGGAGGCCGGTCTGAGTCAAACCGCCCGGCGGGTTGCCGTACTGACGGTCATGATCCAGGCAGACGGGCCGCTGAGTGCAGGGGATATCCTGAAGAGAACGGATCCTGAGCAAAAAATCAATAAGGTCACAATCTACAGGATCCTATCCTCCTTCAGGGAGAACCGGATCATCCGGGAATTGCCGACGGATCAGGGAATGAACCTCTACGAAATGTCCTGCCGGCATAATCCCAGTCATCCGCACTTTTACTGCAAAACCTGCCGAACCATGTCCTGCCTGCCGCCGGTGAACCTGTCGCAGGCGCAGGAATCGTTTGCCGGACAGAACGTTTTTCGCATTGACGATGTCCATGTGCATGTCACGGGTGTATGCCGGCAATGTCACCGGCAGGACAAAATATAACAGTTTGCGAACTCCGGAGCGTGTGAATGAACGGCGACAGAGACCTTGCGAATCCTTTGACTTTGAAAAAAACCGTTTTTCTGGTTTTTCTTCTGGCCGTCGTCTGTCTGACGCTCTCCTGCCAGAAGGATGAGGAAAAAATAAAAAAAGACAACCGGCTCAAAGTCATAACCACCCTGTTTCCGTCCTATGACTTTGCCCGCAACATCGGCCGGGATAAAGTGGACGTGTCCTTGCTGCTTCCGCCGGGTGTCGAAGCGCACAGTTTCGAGCCAAAGCCGGGTGACATGATGAAACTCAACAGGGCAGATATCTTCATCTATACGAACAAATATATGGAGCCCTGGGTTCAGAAAATCCTGCAGGGCACGCAAAATCCGAATCTCATCGTTGTGGATGCAAGTCAGGGGATTGTTATGACGGAAAACGCGGTAACAGAAGAGCATGGGCACGAGCGCGGTCATGGCGGCAAGGATCCGCATATCTGGCTGGATTTTTCCAATGCCATGAAGATGGTGGATAACATCCGGGATGGCTTCATCAGCAGAGACCCGGATAACAAAAATATTTATCTTAAAAATGCGGAGGACTACAAGGTAAAGCTCGGGAACCTGGATCAACAGTTCATGAAGACCCTGTCCGGCTGCGAAAAAAGGGTGCTGGTTCACGGCGGCCATTTTGCTTTTGGCTATCTCGCCAGGCGGTACCATTTGCAATATGCGGCCGCTTACGGTTTTTCGCCCAATGCCGAACCCAGACCGGAGGATCTGGTGAATCTGAGTAAAACCCTTCGAAAGAACGGTCTGAAATATATCTTCTATGAGGAA
>PMNM01000092.1:10322-12417 GCA_003161855.1 Syntrophaceae bacterium
ACCGGTCATAATGTTAGTAAGGAGGCGCTTGACGGGGGCGTCACCTTTATCGCCCTGATGCAGAAAGATCTGGAACATCTGAAGGCAGGTCTCCAATGTCCGTAAACGTGATCGATGTTCAAAATCTCAGCTTTGCTTATAACGGGATTGAAGTATTAAGCGATATTTCTTTCACCGTTGCCGCCGGAGATTATGTGGGGTTCGTGGGTCCNNCGGGGGAGCATCAGGCTGTTTGATCATGATCTGGAAACCTTCCGGGATTGGCATAAAATCGGCTATCTGCCCCAGAAACTGAATGCCTTTAACCCGCACTTTCCCTCGACGGTGCGGGAAATCGTCGCCCTGGGGCTCATTTCGAAGAAGACCTTTCCCAAGCGCCTGGATAAGGCGGACCGGATGGCGATTGACAGGACGCTCGAGCGGCTCAATATCCTGGATATCAAACATTCCCTGATCGGTGAGCTCTCCGGCGGACAGCAGCAGCGGGTCCTCATTGCCCGGGCAATTGTCCATAATCCGGAAATCATTATCCTCGATGAGCCGGCATCGGCGCTGGATCCGGAGACACGGGAGCATTTCTTTTCGACGCTGCTGGATCTCAACCGGATGGATCATGTCACGGTCATTCTGGTGACCCATGACATCGGCAGCATCGGTCAATATGCCGGCCGGCTTTTATACCTTGACAGGGAGTTGATTTTTTACGGAAGCTTTGACGATTTCTGCCGCTCCGACAAAATGGCCGCGCTGTTCGGGGGAGACGCCCAGCATATCATCTGCCACCAGCATACCCGTTGAGATGGTCTATTATGGAAATCTTTGAATATCTGAAATACGGATTTGTCCAGCGGGCTTTGATTGCCGGATCCTTCATTGCCCTGCTCTGTTCCCTCCTGGGGCTTCTGCTGGTTTTGAGGCGCCTCTCCCTGATCGGGGACGGCCTTGCCCATGTCACCTTCGGAAGCGTTGCGCTGGGCCTTGTCTTCAAGGCTTCCCCGCTTTATGTTTCTCTTCCCGTGGTCATGCTGAGCGCCCTGGGCATATTAAAACTGACGGAGAAAGCCCGGATTTACGGCGATGCGGCCATCGGTGTCGTCTCTTCTTTCGGAATTGCCGCCGGTGTCATCCTGGCCAGTATGGCCGGCGGTTTCAATGTTGATCTCTTCAGTTATCTCTTCGGCAACATTCTGGCAATCAGCAATGCCGAATTAATGCTCTCCGTCGCACTGTCGGTCATTGTTCTGCTGCTGATCCTGGTTTATTATCATGACATCTTTTCCATTACTTTCGACGAAGAGCTGGCCAAAGTTTCCGGGATCAGCACGGGAAAAATCAATGCCGTGATCGTGCTGCTGGCGGCGGTAACCGTCGTCCTGTCCATGAATGTGGTCGGCATCCTGCTGATTTCGGCCCTGCTGATCCTGCCGGGGGTAACGGCCCTGCAACTGGCCAAGGGGTTCAGCAATGCCATGGTCCTTGCCGGTCTCACCGGGGTGACCTCTGTCATCACGGGTATTTTTGTCTCACTGGTTATGAACCTGCCCACCGGCGCCACCATCGTCATGGTGAACCTGCTGTTTTTTATCGGGGCCTTCGCTTTAAAAAATATCCCCTGGAAGAGGCGAAGCACAGGCGGCATCATGATGATCCTGCTATTTGCCTTGCTCTGCGGATCCTGTACAGACCAGGGTGACCGCACCGACGGCAAAGCCGATGCGAAGCGCTCCGCTACCGGTCCGGCCTATGGCGATATCATGGTGGAAGGGTCCATCGGCGATGCCAGCATCCTGATTCCCATCTTGGCTTCCGATAATACCTCCCATGAAATCGCCGGGATGGTGTTCAACGGCCTGGTAAAGTACGACAAGGACATGAACGTTGTCGGCGATCTGGCCGAATCCTGGGATATAACGGCCCAAGGTCTGGTCATTACTTTTCATCTGAGAAAGGGCGTGAAATGGCACGACGGCCAGCCGTTTACCGCCGCCGATGGTCTCTATACTTATCAGGTGACTGTTGATCCGAAAACGCCTACAGCTTACGCGGAAGATTTTAGAGCGATAAAAAAGGCGGAAGCGCTTGACGATTATACTTT
>PMNM01000034.1 GCA_003161855.1 Syntrophaceae bacterium
CCGCGGCTCAAAAATCTTTTTCGCTTCCATAGCGACATGGGAAACTGAGTTTAACACTCAATCGTAATGGTTACTTTCTGATTTGCGAAAAACATTTGATTCGCCGCTTGCAACCCATTTTTAAAGCGATCTCCTTCATAAAGAAACTTTTCTCAACCCACGCACATCACGCCTTTTTTCGTTTTTCCATTTCGTCAGACTTGAGTTGTTTGCGCAGGATCTTGCCGACATTCGTTTTGGGCAGTTCCTTGCGGAATTCCACTTCCGTGGGCAGCTTGAAGGCAGCAAGCTTCGTTTTGCCGAATTCAATCATTTCCTCCTGGGTGGCCGTTTCCCCTTCCTTAAGCACGATGAACAGTTTGACGTTCTCGCCGCGCTTCGGATCGGGAATCCCGATAGAGCAGGCCTCTTGAACCTTGGGGTGATCGTAGTAAACCTCATCGATATCACGTGGATAGACGTTAAAGCCGCCGGAGATGATCATGTCCTTCTTCCGGTCGACGATATAAAAATAGCCGTCTTCATCCATGGTGGCGATATCGCCGGTGTAGATCCAGCCGTCCTTGAGGGTATTGGCTGTTTCCTCCGGCATCCCCCTGTATCCTTTCATGATCTGAGGGCCTTTGACGATCAGCTCGCCTCGCTCGCCAATGGGCATATCTTTGACGCCGTCCTCCAGGTCTACGATGCGGCACAGGGTATCGGAAATCGGAACACCGATGCTGCCGACCTTGCGGGCGCCGCCATGGAAGGGGTTCACATGAGTCACCGGCGTGGTTTCCGTCATCCCGAATCCTTCGACGATAACCGCACCGGTGGCTTTTTCAAAATCGTGGATGACCTCCACCGGCAGGGGTGCGCTTCCGGAGAAAGCCCCTTTAATACAGCTCATATCTGTCTTCTTCAGATCGGGATGATTCAGCATGCCGATATACATGGTCGGTACCAGCGGCGCAAAGGTCGGCCGGAAATTCCGGATGGATTCGAGCAGGGGTTCCGGCTGCGGCCGCGGGACCAGGACTTGGGCAAATCCCATGTGGATGGAAAAGTTCATGGACACGGACAGACCAAAAACATGGAAATAGGGCAGCGCCCCCAACATGATCTCCGTCCCATTGTTGAACGCGGGAAACCAGGCTTTCAATTGCTGAACCTGCTTGCTCAGATTGGCGTGAGTCAGCATGACGCCTTTGGAGACGCCGGTGGTGCCCCCGGTATACTGATACATGGCCACGTCCTCAAANNGTATAGACGATCTGCTTGATCTTTGTTTTGGGCCGCAGGTCGATCATCCGGTTCCCCAGGAGATCTAGCGTGACAAGGACTTTGGCGCCCGAATCGTTAAACTGATGGTCCAGTTCCGGGTCGGAATAGAGAGGGTTGTTCATGACTGAAATCGCGCCGATTTTCAGGATGGCGAAATAGGCAACCACGCAGGGGATCACGTTAGGCAAAAGGAGGGCCACGGCATCTTTCTGCTTCACCCCAAAAGCGGTCAGACAGGCAGCAAACCGGTCCACCATGTCTTTCAACTGCCGGAAGCTAAGGGTAAATCCCTGAAAGATCAACGCTGTTTTTTCAGGGAATTGCTTTGCTGTCCGGTCCAGGATGTCCGGCATGCAGATTTCCTCATACCGGATGGCTTCCGGTACTCCTTTTTCGTAAGATTTCAGCCACGGTTTGCTCTGATAGATACTTTCTCCTGCCATCGTCTTTACACTCCTTTCTGGTTGTGATGATGATATGAATAGAATAACCGATTATGGAAGCTTAACTTTATTCGAGCGCTGACAAGGGTTTGAAACGGCGAAGCAAATTTTTCTTTTGCCAGTGATATACGACAAAAGTTTCCGAATTGCCATAAAAAAAGCCCCGGTCCGAAGATCCGGGGCTTTTGATTCTGATCTGCTGAAATCCTTACGAAGCCGGTTGTGCGGGCTTTGCCGGATCGGCCGGCGCTTCACAGACCTGCACAGGTTCCTTCTCTTCTTCGAGACCCATGGCCTTCCAGACGATCTCTGCGATGTCCAGAGAGGTCATTTTCTCTTCCATGCTGTGCGCCTTAAGGCCATCGCTCATCATGGTCAGGCAGAAGGGGCAACCCACCGCAATGGTATCCGCTTTGACGTCCATGGCCTGTTTGGCCCGGGCGTCATTGATCTTCTCGCCGTGCTCTTCCATCCACATCCGGGCGCCGCCGGCGCCACAGCAGAAACTCTTGCTCAGATTCCTTTCCATTTCCACCAGCCTTAGGCCGGGAACGGCGCCGAGGATCTTCCTCGGCTGTTCGTAGACGTTGTTATACCGGCCAAGGAAGCAGGAATCATGATAGGTAAATGCCCCCGGAACGGGTTTCTTGAAGGTAATCTTACCCTGGGCCATCAGGTCGGCAATGATCTCCGTATGGTGATAAACCTCGAAATTACCGCCGAAGTTGGGATAATCCTTTTTCAGGGCATTGTAGCCGTGCGGACAGGTCGCAATGACCTTCTTGACGCTATAGCCGTTCATGGCGTCGATATTCATCTGGGCGAGTGTCTGATAGAGATACTCATTACCGCCCCGCATGGCCGAATCGCCGCAGCAGCTCTCTTCCGTACCGAGGATGCCGAAGCTGACGCCCGCCGCCTGGAGGATCTTGGCAAAGGCCACGGTGACCTTTTTACCCCGGTCGTCAAATGATCCGGCGCAGCCCACGTAGAACAGATATTCCACATTGGGATCCTCAGCCAGCGTCTTGACGCCCAGTTCCTTGGCCCAATCCGCCCGGAGGTGGGAACCCACGCCCCAGGGGTTGGAGTTGTTTTCCATATTCCGGTAGGCCAGTTGGAGTTCCGGAGCAAAATCCGCTTC